>CAZMGO010000034.1:0-4390 GCA_964565845.1 uncultured Oscillospiraceae bacterium
TTTTTTGGATCCCTTACGGCTTCTGCGCGTCGTCCGCGGCCTTCTGCAGAAGGCCGGAGAAAAGGTCGCAGATTTCCTGCGCGAATTCGGCATCGCGAGCCTCGGCGGTGACGGTGCAGTAGGGGCGTTCCTCGTCGGGGCGAATCCATGCGCAGCCGTGCCGACCGCGGAAGAACCAATCCTCGCGCTCGAACTCGGGAGGGAGCGCGTCGGACAGGCGGCGCATGACCTCGCCGCGCTGCGGGAAGTCCACGCTGATATGGCTGCTCACGCGGCTGACCTCCGGCATGCGCGCGCGAAAATCAGAGAGAGAAAGCGCGTTTTCGTTCAGCCGAGACAGCAGGTGCAGCGCGAGAAACAGGCCGTCGAAGCGCATATGGTATTGAAAAGGAGAAAGCCGGGAAAGCGTTCGCGCCCACGTGGCTGCGTCGTCGGAGGCAAATACAACCTTCAGCCCCATGCTTCTTCCGAGCGCATCGAGCGTCCGCGTTGCGTCCGGGGGTGCGTACAGCGTGGTTTCCCCGTTTTCCGCCATCGCCCAGCCGATGAGAAGCTCCATTTGCACGTCGGTCAAAAGACCGTGCTCGTCTGCCAATACGGCTTTCTCGCCGCTCGCGGCGAGGTAGACGCCGATTTCGTTCGCGTCAAGCTCCATCAGCTCCGCCTCCCACTCCACGCGTGCGGTGAAGCCTGCATTCTGAAGGGCATGGTCGGCCAGATACAGCAGCGGCTCGCTCTGCGCGTAAACGGCGGCGCGCAGGCGGCGGACATTGCCGAAGGCGGCGCTCTTCAGGAAGCCGAGATAGCCAAGGTCGCTGCGTCCGACGTTGGAAATCAGCCGCGTGATGCCGGTATAGGGGCACGGCATATCCTGCCGGTTCAACGTGTCCTCAATCCTGCGCTTTTCCGGCGGAGTGAGGGGCGTGCCGTCGGCGTACAGCGGGGTTGCCGCGTCGCCTTCGGCATAGACGGCGGCGTCCAAACGCATAAGGGAGAGAACGTGGCGCAGCTGCGGCAGCGTGCATTCGCCAATGGTGTATACCTGCGCGCCCTGCGCACAGAGTCCGGCGGCCAGCGCACGCGCCTGAGAGGCGGCAACGCTGGAGGCGGCGCGGCCGAGAAGCACGGTTTCGGGCTTTTGCCGCCACACGATGGCGCGTCCGGCGCGCACGGCGTCCTCCGGCGTAACGGTGCGGATGGAGGCACCCATGAACGCGCGTGCAAGGCGCTGTCCCCAGATCAGATTTTCGCAGATGACCGCGCCATCCGGTATGCGCTTGCCCGGCCATACGCGCACGCCGGGCTTTACGCAGCCATGCGCGCCGATGCGCGAATCCTCGCCGATTACGCATTCCTCAAACACCTGCGCGCCGTCCTGTACCTGCGCGCGGGGAGCAAGCACGCAGCTGCGCAGCTCGCTGCCGGGCCCGGCAAGGCTTCCGGGATAAAGCACGGCGCGCTTGACGCTGGCATTTTCGCACACGACGGCGCCCTCGCCGATCACGCTTCCGGCCAAGACCCGTGCACCGGCTTCAATCCGCGCGCCTGCGCCGAGGAATGCGGGAGCTTCGATTGCGGCTTTCTCGTCCACAAGGGCACCCGGCATGCGCAGAACGCCGCCCTCCGGCATGTCGATCAGCGATATGCGTCCCTCCAGCGCGTCGCGGTTGGCCTTCAGGTACGCGGAAACGTCGCCGATGTCGCACCAATAGGCGTCCATCAGGTAGCCGTACATCGGAACGCCCTCGCGGAGCAAAAGCGGAAACAGCTCGCGCCCGAAGTCGAACGGCTGCCCGTCCGGGATGCTGTCCAGAATTTCCGGCTCAAGGATGTAGATGCCGGTGTTTGCGGTGTCGGAGGTGACGTTTTTCCAGTCCGGCTTTTCGGTGAAGGAGACGATTCGACCGTCTGCGTCCGTGCTCACCAGGCCATAGCTGGTGGGGTTCTGAACGCGCTTCAAAATCAGCGTCGCCTTCGCACCGTGGGCACGGTGAAAGTCGAGCGCGTCGGACAGGTTGACGTCGGTCAGTCCGTCTCCGGAGAGCACGCAGAAGGTCTCGGTCAGGAATGCGCGCGCAGGCTTGATGCCGCCTGCCGTGCCCATGGGCCGCGATTCGCGGAAATATTTGAGCGCCACACCATACTCGCTGCCGTCTCCGAACGCGTCCTCGATCGGGTCGGGCAGATAGCCGAGTGTAATGCCCGCGCGTTCAACGCCGTGGCGCGCGAGCAGGCGCAGGGTGTAGGCGAGAATCGGCTGATCGAGCACCAGCGTCATGGGCTTTGGAAGCGTGCAGGTGAGCGGGCGCAGGCGTTCGCCCTCGCCGCCCGCCATGATGATCGCAAGCACAGAAAAACCTCCCTTGATTCGATGGATGGTCTGCCTATTGTGTCCATAAATCCGGGAGGTTATGCATTTGCAGGGGAAATCCGTTCAGCGGAAACGGAATCCGGCGGCTGCAGGGTTAGAGAATGTATCGGTGCAGATCCGTTTCCTTCGCCTCGGAGGAAAGCTGGGTCTTCACGTATTCGGCGTTCACATTCACCTGAATTTCCGGGGCGTCGCCGCCGCCGGCGTTAAAGGCGATGTCGCTCAAAATCTGCTCAAGCACCGTGTGCAGACGGCGCGCGCCGATGTTTTCGGCGTTTTCGTTGGCAACCCACGCGTATTCGGCAATGGCGGAGACGGCGGTTTCGTCAAATACGAGGTCAACCTTGTCCACATTCAGAAGCGCCTGATATTGACGAACCAGCGCGTTGTCGGGCTGGGTAAGGATGCGCTCATAGTCCTGCTTCGTCAGGGGCTTTAGGGCTACACGCACGGGGAAGCGCCCCTGAAGCTCCGGAATCAGATCCGTCACCTTGGATACGTGGAACGCGCCGGCGGCAATAAACAGGATGTGATCGGTGCGCACGGGGCCATACTTGGTGTTCACGGTCGTGCCCTCTACGATGGGCAGAATGTCGCGCTGCACGCCTTCGCGGGAGACGTCCGGCCCGCTGCCGTTTCCGCGCCCGGCAACCTTGTCGATCTCGTCGATGAACACAATGCCGTGCTGCTCCACGCGGGAAATGGCCTCGGTATACACTGCGTCCATGTCGATCATGGCGTTTTCTTCCTCGGCGGTCAAAATGCGGCGCGCCTCGCGCACGGGTACCTTGCGCAGCTTGGTCTTCTTGGGCAGTACGCTGCCCAGCATGTCGTTCATGCTGATGTCCATGCCGGGAATCTCACTGCGCGGCGCAACCTCCTCAACCTCAACCTCGACGATGGTGTCCTCAAGCTCACCGGCGCGAAGCTGCTCGCGGATGTCCGCGCGGCGGCCGGTCAGCTGCTTCTGCTCATCCTCGCTCGGCTCGGGCTCCTTGGGCTTGTTGCCCAGAATCACGTCGATGGGGTTGACCTTCTTCTTCTGCGCGGCGGGGTGGGCAAGCATTTCCACCAGACGGTTTTCCGCCGCCTGCGCGGCGAGATCGTGCACCAGCTCCGTTTGCTGCTTTTTGACGATGCGAATACCGGCTTCGGTGAGATCACGGATGATGGATTCCACGTCGCGTCCCACATAGCCGACCTCGGTAAACTTTGTAGCCTCCACCTTGACGAACGGCGCGTCCACCAGCTTGGCAAGACGGCGCGCGATTTCGGTTTTTCCCACACCCGTGGGGCCGACCATGAGGATGTTCTTGGGGGTAACCTCCTCGCGAATCTCCTCGGGCAGCTGCATGCGGCGGTAGCGGTTGCGAAGCGCCACGGCCACGGCGCGCTTGGCCTCATCCTGACCCACGATATAGCGATTCAGTTCCTTGACGATTTCAGCGGGCGTCCATGTATTCATGCTAAACTACCTCGACGATGATGTGGTCGTTCGTGTACACGCAGATAGAGGAAGCGATTTTCAGCGCCTTATAGGCGATGTCGCGCGCGGAAAGCTCGGTGTTGTCATACAGCGCGCGCGCCGCGGCCAGCGCGAAGTTTCCGCCGCTGCCGATGGCAAGAATGCCCTCGTCCGGCTCGATGACCTCGCCCGTGCCCGACACGAGCATCAGGTTGTCCTTGTCCGCGACCAGAAGCAGCGCCTCCAGCTTGCGCATTTCCTTGTTTGTGCGCCAGTCCTGCGCCAGCTCCACCGCGGCGCGCGGCAGGTTGCCGGAGAACTGGGTCAGCTTGCCCTCAAACTTTTCGCTGAGCGCGAAGGCGTCGGCGACCGAGCCGGCAAAGCCGATGACAACCTTGCCGTCGTAGATGCGGCGCACCTTCCTCGCACCGTTTTTCATGATTACGTTTTCGCCCATCGTAACCTGTCCGTCGCCCGCAATGGCGATTTCGCCGTTGCGGCGGACGGCGCAGATGGTGGTTCCTCGAAATTCTGCCATGGTTTCCTCCGTTACA
>CAZMGO010000034.1:4490-18920 GCA_964565845.1 uncultured Oscillospiraceae bacterium
GCCAGACAGCCCTCGAACACCTGCTTTTTGTCGAAGTCGTGCACCTCCGCCAGCTCGGCGCTTACCAGTGCGTCGTAGAACGCGTCGTATTCCTCCTGCGTCATCGGGCAGTTCAGGTAGTCCGCGCCCTTTTCGTAGCGGGATGCGCGGAAGACCTTCGTCATGTCCAGCGATTCGGCGGTTACGATGGGCGCGGCGGCGTCGAAGAAATGCAGCGCGTGAAAGCCCGGAAGGCCGGAAATCGCGTCTGCCAGCGCCGCGTCGGTGAGCGGCCCCGTGGCGATAATCGCGGGCTCGTCCGGGATGGCGTCCACGCGTTCGCGGTGAATCGTAATCAGCGGATGCGACGAAACCGCCTCCGTCACGGCCTCGGAAAAGCGGTCGCGATCGACCGCCAGCGCGCCGCCCGCGGGCACGCGCGTTTTTTCGGCGGCGGACAGGATCAGGCTGTTCAGCAGCTTCATTTCGGCCTTCAGAAGGCCGGAGGCGTTCGTCAGGTGCTCCGCCTTCAGCGAATTCGAGCACACCAGCTCGGCAAAGCCGTTCATATGGTGGGCGGGGGAGTGGCACAGCGGCTTCATCTCATACAGCGCCACGGGAATGCCGCGGCTTGCCAGCTGCCACGCGGCCTCGCAGCCCGCGAGGCCTGCGCCGATTACGGTAACCTGTCTATTCATTGTCCTCATCCCTGCCCGTGCTTTCAATCGGTATGCGCGTGCCGCACGCAACGTCCACGCACACGTGCATCAGCTCGCCCTTATGCCCGCGCTTGACAACCATGCGCCCGCCGCACTTGGGGCACGCCTCCGCCGCGGGCAGATCCCACGAGACGAACTGGCAATCGGGATAATGCTCGCAGCCGTAGAACTTGCGTCCCTTGCGGGAAACGCGCTCCAGCAGCCTGCCGCCGCACCCGGGGCAGGGCGCGTCGATATACTTGAGAAGCGTTTGCGTGTGCCGGCATTCCGGGAAGCGCGGGCAGGCGAGGAAGCGCCCGAAGCGCCCCATCTTGTAAACCATCATGGCACCGCACTTTTCGCACGGCACGTCGGACACCTCGTCCTCCACCTTCACCTTTTCAATGCTCGCCTCGGCGGCCTCAAGCTCCTTTTCGAAGGGGCCGTAGAAGTCCGTGATAACCTGCTTCCAATCGGTGCTTCCGGCCTCCACGCTGTCTAGCCGGCTTTCCATGTCGGCGGTGAACTGAATGTCCACAATGTCCGGGAAGGATTTCGCCATGACCTCGTTGACCACGTTTCCAAGCTCGGTTGGATACAGGCGCTTTTTCTCGCGCGATACGTAGCCGCGCTGCAGAATGGTGGAAATCGTCGGCGCGTAGGTGGACGGGCGGCCAATGCCCTTTTCCTCCAGCGCCTTGACCAGCGACGCCTCCGTGTAGCGTGCGGGCGGCTGGGTGAAATGCTGCTCGGAATCATAGGAGAGCAGACGCGCATTTTCGCCGTCCGTAATCCTCGGCATATGCGTGTCGGCTGCCTCGCCCGCGTCGTCGATGCCCTCCTCGTATACCGCCGTGAAGCCCGCGAAGCGCAGCTTCTGGCTGGAATGGTGGAAGTCCACGTCGCCGGAAATCAGCTCTGCCGACAGCGTATCGTATACGGCGGGGGTCATCTGGCTGGCAACAAAGCGATCGTAAACCAGCTTGTACAGCTTGTATTGATCGTTGCTGAGCGAGGCCTTCAGGTTCTCCGGGCGCAGCGAAACGTCGGTAGGACGAATGGCCTCGTGCGCATCCTGCGCGTTTTGGCGGCTCTTGTATACGTTCGGCGTTTCCGGCAGGTATTCGCTGCCGTAGCGCTCGGCGATCATCTCGCGCAGCGGAAGAAGCGCATCATCCGAGATGCGCGTGGAATCGGTACGGATATAGGTCACCAGACCTAACGTGCCCACGCCCTCGACGTCCACGCCCTCATAGAGCTGCTGGGCGATCTGCATGGTTTTGCTGGCGGTGAAGTTCAGCTTGCGCGAGGCCTCCTGCTGCAGATTGGAGGTGGTGAACGGCGGCGCGGGATTCTTTCTGCGTTCGCCCTTTTTCACGCCGCTCACGGTGAATTGGGCGTTTACCAGCTCGCTCAGCACGCGCGACGCCTCCGCTTCGCTCTTCAGTTCGCGCTTTTCCTCGGGCGTTCCGGCATAGCGGGCGTGGAACTTGCTGCTTCCGGCGGAGAACTCCGCTTCGATATACCAGTATTCCTCCGGCACGAATTCCTCAATTTCCTCCTCACGGCGGCAGATCATCGCCGTGGCAACGGACTGCACGCGCCCGGCGGACAGACCCTTGCGAATTTTGCTCCACAGAAGCGGGCTGATTTTGTAGCCGACCAGACGGTCGAGCACGCGCCGCGCCTGCTGCGCGTCCACAAGGTTCAGGTTGACGGCGCGCGGGCTTTTCACCGCGGCCTTTACGGCCTTGCCGGTGACCTCGTGAAACTCAATGCGGCAGGCCTCTGCCGGGTCAATGCCCAAAAGCGTGGCCAGATGCCACGATATGGCTTCTCCCTCGCGGTCAGGGTCTGTCGCGAGCAGGATTTTCGACGCGCCCTTGGCGTCCTTGCGAATCTTCGTAAGGATTTCGCCGCGGCCGCGGATGGTGATGTACTTGGGTTCAAAGTGGTTCTCTATATCTACGCCGAGCTGGGATTTGGGCAGATCGCGCACGTGTCCCTGCGAGGCCTCGACCTTGTAGCCGCGGCCTAAGTACTTGGCGATCGTTCGCGCTTTGGCGGGAGACTCGACGATGACGAGCTTGTAGGTCATGAAACGTCCCTCCGGATTCGTTTGCTCAGGATACCCGGTAGCAGTTTCCGGGCGTCTTTACTATTATTCCCCGAAGAATCAGCATTGTCAAGTGGGAATTTAGCTCCGGGGTTGAAAATTTGGTGAGATTTGCGATTTCCTCGAAGGAAAGCGACTCGTTTTGAACGCATTTGTAGATTTGCTGTTCCTCCGCGCTCATTTCCGGCGCGGCCTTCCGTCGGCTGCTCGCGGCGGGACGCGCGCCCCAGCGCTGCGCTTCGAGGATGTCCCATGGGCTGAGCGCGGGGTAGGCGCCGTTCTGAATCAGCCGGTTCGGCCCCTCGGCCAGCGGGGAATAGATGGAGCCGGGAACGGCGAACACGTCGCGCGACTGCTCCAGTGCGTCCTCTGCCGTAATCAGCGCGCCGGAGCTTTTGCGCCCCTCGACCACTAAAACGCCGGGCACAAGCCCCGAAATGATGCGGTTGCGCGCCGGGAACGACCATTTCTGGGGGCCGTCGTCCGGCTGCATTTCGGAAACGATGGAGCCGCCCTGCTCGACGATTCTTCGGGCAAGCGGTTCGTTTTCCGGCGGGTAAATCTGGTTCAGCCCGCTTCCCAGCACGGCGATCGTGCGCCCGCCGCCCTCAAGGCAGCCGGTATGCGCGCAGGTATCCACGCCGCGCGCGAGGCCGCTCACAATCGTTACGCCGTTCTGCGCCAAAGCCTGTGAAAACTCCCTTGCCGCCTTCTTGCCGTCGTAGCTGGGCGCGCGCGTGCCGACGATGGCGAAAAGACGCTCGTCGTTCAGGTCGGGATTGCCGCGCACATACAGCGTCGGCGGCGCGTCCACGATGCTGCGAAGCCGCGCCGGGTATCGGTCGGAAATCATGGGAAGCGCCGTGATGGCCGCCTTTTCCAGCCGGGCGAACACATCGTAAAAGAAGTGCTCGCTTCGGGCGGCGCGTATGGCGGCGAGAAGCTTTTCGTCTGCGGCCTTTTCGGCGCACGACGGATTGTCCCACAGGGCGCGCGCGTCGCCGCAGGCGTTCAGAAGCGCATAGAACCGCCGGGGCGACATGCCGGGAATTGCGGAAAGCCAGAGCCAATATTGCTCCATCAGGTTGTATTCCATTGCCGCCTCCTACTTCCAGTACTTGTCGTCGATCGAGCGGTATTGAAGCGCCTCGGCGATGTGGGCGGCGCCGATTTCCTGTTCGCCGGCGAGGTCGGCGATGGTGCGCGCCACCTTGATTACGCGCGTGAACGCGCGGTTGGAAAGCCCCATCGACGTTGTGGCCAGCGACAGCATGCGGTTGGCCTCGCGGCTCATGGGGCAGAAGCGCCTTAGCGTCTGCGCGTCCAGCCGCGCGTTGCAGGCAAGCGGAAGACCCTCGTAGCGCGCGCGCTGTACGCCTCGCGCCTGCTCCACGCGGGCGCGGATGTCGGCAGACGGCTCCTCCTCGCGATCGTCGGAAATGCGCTCGGCGGGCACGGATTCCACCTCGATGTGCAGATCAATGCGGTCGAGCAGCGGGCCGGAGATGCGGTTCAGATATTTTCGAATATCGTTGGGCGTGCAGCGGCATTCGCGCGTTTTGCTGCCGAAATTGCCGCACGGACAGGGATTCATCGAACAGATCAGCATGAATTCCGAGGGATAGGTGCTCTGCGCGCTCACGCGCGTGATGGTTACGAAGCCGTCCTCCATCGGCTGACGAAGCGCCTCCAGCACGTCGCGCCGGTATTCGGGCAGCTCATCCAGAAACAGAACGCCATTGTGCGCCTTGGAGATTTCGCCGGGCACGGCGTGCAGGCCGCCGCCCACCAGCGATACGTGGGAGGCCGTGTGATGCGGCGAACGGAACGGGCGCTCGGTGAGCAGCCCCGTTTCCGGGGTGCAGCCTGCGACAGAATGAATGCGCGTGGTAACCAGCGCCTCGTCAAAGGTCATGTCGGGCAGGATGGAGGGCACGCAGCGCGCCATCAGCGTCTTGCCGGAGCCGGGCGGGCCGACCATCAGCACGTTGTGTCCGCCTGCGGCGGCAATTTCCAGCGCGCGCTTGGCACTCTTCTGCCCCTTCACGTATTTGAAGTCGGCGGCGTATACGCGCTGCCCAAGCAGCGCCTGATAGCCGACGGTTTCAATGGGCGCAATCGGCTCCGCGCCGGACAGATGCCGAACGACCTGATCGAGATTCTCGGCGGGAATCAGGCGAATGCCCTCCACGCAGCCTACCTCGCGGGCGTTGCCTGCGGGCAGAATCATTTGCTTTACGCCGTGTCCGCGCGCGGAGATTGCAATGGGCAGCGCGCCGCGCACCGGGCGCAGCGTGCCGTCCAGCGCCAGCTCGCCCAGAATGACGGTATCGGCGATGGCGGCGGGGTTTACCTTGCGCGTGCAGGCGAGAATGCCGATGGCAATCGGCAGGTCGAACGCAGGCCCTTCCTTTTTCAGGTCTGCCGGCGCAAGGTTCACCGTGATGCGGTCGCCCGGGAAGGTGTAGCCGCGGTTCTTCAGCGCCGCGCGGATGCGCTCGCGCGCCTCCTTTACCGCGGCGTCGGGCAGTCCAACGATGTCAAACATCGGAAGCCCGGCGGAAAGGTTTACCTCCACCGTGATCTGTATGCCCTCAATTCCGCCCAATCCGTAGCAAAGCGTGGTTGCCAGCATGCCGTCAGCCCTCTTTCGTTATTGCAGCGCAAAATTGTACCAGTTGAACCAGCGAAGCTTCAGCGCGTAGGAATATGCGCAGGGATAGCCCGATTCCAGCGGGTAGAATGCGGCGAACAGGAACAGTGCCAGCGTCATCAGCGTGACCGCCAGCGTATTTCCGGCGATGGAATCTCTTTGGTACAGCCTGCCGATCCACCAAACCGTTGCGATGATGATGAACGGCACGCTGGCAAAGTAGTGGTAGATGAAGGTTGAGCGCGGCACCAGCACCCACGGCAGATACTGCGACGCGAAGCCGACGGCAACCAGCAGGAGGATTGGGCTGGGACGCGTGCGCACGCACAGCGAAAGCAGCAGCAGCACCATGGCCGCGAGTCCGGCCCACCACACGGCGGGATTGCCCATGCAGGAAATGGAGGACACCGTGCCGTAGCCGACCATGGCCGTCTCGGCGGAATAGTACCACATCGGCCGCACGATCGTTGGCCACTCATACCATGGCGAGGAGAAGAAATGCGAGTCCACGAGCTGCGAATGATAGTTGAACATCTGCACCTGCATGTCCCAGAACCGCTTAAACGTCAGCCCGCCGACCGGCGCGAATTGCCGCCAGTAGCAGAGATAGTAAATCAGAAACGGAATTATGATGA
Source organism: uncultured Oscillospiraceae bacterium (assembly GCA_964565845.1). Classification (GTDB taxonomy): domain Bacteria; phylum Bacillota; class Clostridia; order Christensenellales; family Aristaeellaceae; genus SFHK01. Next base: position 10,572 of record CAZMGO010000034.1, read on the forward strand.
AGAACAGCACGCAGAACAGAAGCGTGAAAATCAGCTTCCTTGGGAACGCGCGCACCATGGCGGCGTCCTCGTCGCTTTCGGCCTCCCGACGCAGCGCAAGGTATTCGCGCAGCCGCAGGAATACCGTGGCAAAGAAGATAACCGCAAGCCCCACCGCCGCATACATGCCGATCCACTTGGTGGCGCAGGCCAAACCCATCGATAGGCCGCACAGTCCCAGCGGCACAAGCGTGCGCCCGAGCGGCTGCTTCATTAGGTTCATTTGCGCGTATCGGAACATGAACAGGTACATCAGCATGATGAAGAACACCGCGTAGGAATCCACCGTGGCCAATCGCGTCTGCGTAAAGTGCATGGAATCCACCGCCAGCAGGAACATGGCGATGAAGGAAAGCCGAGTATTCTTCGTCAGCTGCTTTACCATCAGGTACATCAGCGGCAGCATCAGAACGCCGATCAGCGTGCCCATGAAGCGCCAGCCGAACGGCGTCATGCCGAACAGCCGGATGCCCTGCATCAGCAGAAGCTTGCCCAGATGCGGATGCGACCACTCCAGCAGCCAGTTGCCGTTCGTGGCGTTCGGCTGGTTGGACACCGACGGGCCGTGAAGCAGCTCGTAGGCCGTGCGCGCGTGGTAGATTTCGTCAAAATACGTGCCGTTATAGTAGCTTGGCTCCCACGCGACGGTATCCTGTTCGTCTATTAACGCGGCGTAATCCGCGCCCTCGCGCGAACCGGTTACGGAGACGACGGGATACAGCACCTCGTCCTCCACATTCCAGAAGCCCACCTCGTGCAGCTTGAGACCGATGCCCATCACGGTCAGGCGCACATAGCGCGCCGTCTGAAGCGGGTAGGACGTGTAGGCGGTGGGGTAGGCGACGTACGCGCCGTCCTCGCCGGTGTCGATGACGCGGGAGGCATCGTAGGCGGCGTTCGAGAAGCTGCCGCCGCTCAGGGTTTTCGGCGCATACCAATGCCAGCGGAAGATTTCGCCCTCGCCGTATACGGCATAGTTTTCCTCCGTCCAGTGCTCGCCGTCGTTGGACAGGGAAACGGTGAAGCTTGCGGAGGATATGCCGCCGTAGTAGGTCATGCGGAACGTGTGCACGCCGCCCAGATCAAATATGACCTGCTCCTCGTAGTCCTCGTTTTGCCAGTAGGTCTGCGGCGCCTTCGTGGAGCCGAGGTTTATAAACGCCGCGCAGGCGTATACCACCGAGACCGCCGCCATCAGCAGGCAATCCACACGCGTCAGGTGCAGCCTCCAGTCTCCCAGCCTGCGCAGACGCTGAAGCGGCGTATCCGGCAGACGGCGCGCCGCGGGCAGCGCCCGCGTGTGACCGAGCACCAGAATCGAGAACGCCGTGTAGGCTAAAAACAGCGCCGTCAGCACGTTTACGGCGGAAACGACCATGTTCAGAAGCTGCTCGTCACTGCTCAGGTGCCCAAGATAGGCGTATTCGGAGACCGTGCCGCCCTGAAGCACCAGCGTAATGTTCATAAACTGCGTCAGCGTTACGGCGAGCAGCGCCCACAAAAGCCTGCGATCCATGTGCTGAACATAGGCGAGCGCCAGAAGCGCGATTACGGGGAACAGATAGCGCTCGTGCATCATCGGCGCGAACGCGTAGACCAGCGCCATTGCGGATGCGCCGATCAGCGGCAGCGCGCGGCGGTCGCGCGAGTACAGGCACAGGAACGCGGCGTAGGCATAGGCTGCGCCGAACATCACCCAGCTGAAGGCCGTAAGCCCGGACTCGTTTTCCAGCCGTACCCAGTTCAGGCTCAGAAGCTCATAGAAATTGCAGGCGTTCAGCGTCAGGCAGCTGTAGGTGTCGTTGGTGGTTGCGCCCAAGAAGAGATCCTTCAGCCATGGAATGGGGGAGACGATGAGCGCAAGCCCCGTTTGTCCGTCCGCAAGCGCCTGCTGAAGCGAGAACGGCAGCGCGGCAAAATACAAAATTGCGAGTGAGCCCGCAAGGCCGAGCAGCATGCGCAAGGCTGCGCCCCTTTCGTTCCTGCGGCGAACGAGGTCAATCACAAACATCAAAAGCCCAATGGGGCCAAACAGCAGCGCCTGCGGCTTGGAGAGCAGCGAAAGCGCGTAGACCGGCAGCGCCCAGTGCCATTGCCCCTCGGCGGCGAAATACAGGCACACGGCAAGCAGCAGCGCCAGCAGGCTGTCCACCTGCCCCCACGCGGCGCTGTCGGCGATGTGCGCCGGGTTGAGCGCGATGGCGAGGGTCAAAAGAAGCGCGCGGGCGCGACCGGCCTTCCTCGAAAATAGGAAATACACGAGCAGCGAAAGCAGCAGATCCGCAAAGATGGGAATCAGCTTGGTCAAAACCACGTGCGCCGTGGACAGGTATTCAACGCCCAGCGCGCGGCGAACGAACGCGACCACGCCCATCAGAAGCATCGTCAGCGGTGGGTAATCACAGAACGAAGCGCGCAGGTAGAACTGCGAGCCGTCGTTCAGAAAATTCTCGCCCCAGATCATGAAATCGTTGATGTCCACGCTGTAGCCGCGCACGCGCACGGCGAAAAACAGCCGCACGGCCAGCGCTGCCAGCAGGATTGCGCCCAGCAGCCATGCGGAGGCAGGTCGGCTCGGCTCGCAGATGCGCGCCTTCACGCGCCTTGCATGCGTCAGCAGGGCAAGCCCTGCCAGCAGGATGCCGAAGGCGACCAGCTCCAGCGTTTCGGTGATGCGCTCCGGCTCGGAGGCATCGGTCGTCGTCTTGTTCGTGCTTGCCTTATACGGCTGGAACGTGGCCAGCGACACGGGCACCGCGCCGTCCTCCAGTGTGCGCGCCTCCATCGTTACATCCCGGAACCACGCCTCGCCCACGCCGTCGCCGCTGTAGCCGCCCAGACGCAGCGCGACGTCCAGCGTCGTCTGATCGTCGCCGGTTGCGCCGTACAGCGTAAGCGTCACCCATTCGCCATCCGTGTCATAGACGGATTCGGAATAGGCGTTGGTGTTCAGGATGGAGAGGTTCGCGCCGCGCAGCGTGAGAATGCTGCCGTCGGATTCGCGGAACGCGGCGCAGTCCGTCGCCCGCACGCGGCAGGTAAGCACGTATTCCGTGTTCGGTTCAACCGCCACGGTCTGCACCCAACGGGCATCGTTGTCATCAAAATTCAGAATGGCAAGCGCCGTCGTGCCGTCCTCCAGCGTCTCCACGCGAAACTGCGAGTTGTTGACGATGTAGGCGTCCGTTTGCCACGAGACGGGCAGGCCGTTGTCGCCCAGCAGGCTAAAGTCGGCGTTGGCAAGCAGGTTTTCCGCCTGCACGGGCAGTGCCGCAAGCAGGCACAGAAGCGCCAGAAACAGAGAAATTTTCTTACGCATAGCATTTCCTCGACTGATGATCGTTGTTCATGAAGGCCTTGCTTCCTTATTCCACAGACAAGCGCGGAATTCCTTCCTTTTTATGGACGAATTCCGCGCTGTTTTGGTTCAAATCAAGCCCGTGGCGTCAAAGGCACCCCGGATATGGCGAAGCTCTGCGCCGTCGATGGCGATTACGTCAAAGCGAACCGGGCTGTCCAGCAGACGGTTGGCCTGCAGATAGGCTGCCGCCGTGCGCACGATATTGCGCATTTTCGCGGGCGTGACGGCCTCGGCGGGCGCGCCGAAGCGCGGCGACCTGCGCGCCTTAACCTCGACAAACACGATTGTGTCGCCGTCCCGCACGATCAGGTCGATTTCTCCGCCGGCACGGCGATAGTTCTTTTCCAGAAGCTTCATGCCCTTCTGGGTCAGATGGCGAAGCGCCTCTGCTTCGCCGACAATGCCGCTTTCACGATTGTACATGGCGTGCTCCTTACAGAAAGTGCTTGATAAAGCTCATGCGGTGCGCGGGGCAGGGGCCGTACTCGCGGATGGCGCGGATGTGCTCCGCCGTGCCGTAGCCCTTGTTGCGCTCAAAGCCATATTGCGGATATTCCTGCGCAAGCTGAACCATATATCGGTCGCGCTCCACCTTTGCCACGATTGAGGCCGCCGCAATCATGTAGCAAAGCGCGTCGCCCTTTACGATTGAGCGGTGCGGCACGGGCAGCTTCAGCCCATCCACCGCGTCGATCAGAAGCATGCCGCCCGTAAAGTCGGCGGCGCATTCCTCCATGGCGCGCTTTGTGGCGTTCAGGATGTTGATTTCGTCGATTACCGACGGCTCCATCCATGCCGTGCGCACGTATTCCGCGCTTTCGAGCAGAAGGGGATATAAGGCCTCGCGCTTCTTTTCCGACAGCTTTTTGGAATCGTCCACGCCGGGCACAAGCCTTGAAAGCGGAATCGACACGCACGCGGTGACGACGGGCCCCGCCAGCGGGCCGCGCCCCACCTCGTCGATTCCGGCGATGGACGAAATGCCCTCGTCCGCCAGCAGCGAGCGTTCAACCTCGGTCATTCGAATCAGCTTTTCCGTTGCGGTTTCACGCGGCATGGTCTTATTCCTCCGGCGCTTCCAGCGTAATTCTGCCCAGTCTTCCGGCGCGGAATTCATCCAGCACCAAGCTGGCGGCGCGCTCGGTATCGCATCGGCCTCCGGACAAAAGCCAGCCGCGCCCGCGGCAGGCCAGATCGAGCAGCTCCTCGGGCAGGTGCTCGGCGGCGTTCTCGGGCAGCTTGTAGCGCGCGCACGTCTGTGCGGGGGCGATTCGAAGAAGCGTCTTAAGCAGCTGCGTTGCCAGCTCCTCGCCGTCCATAATCTGGTCGCGGATGGAACCTAAAAACGCCAGCGCGCGCGCATTTCCCTGATCCTCTAATTTCGGCCAAAGCATGCCGGGCGTGTCCAGCAGCTCCAAGTAGGGCGTGATCTTGACCCACTGATTCGAGCGGGTTACGCCCGGACGGTCGGAGGTCTTCGCGATGGCGGCTCCGCGCAGATGGTTGATGAACGTGGACTTGCCCACGTTCGGAATGCCCACGACCATCATGCGCACGGTCTTGTTCGCGCCGCGCGCCTTCATGCGCTCCACGGCGGGACGGGCGGCGTTTTCGATGAAGCGGAAGATTTCCTTCGCGCGGCTGCCGGTGGACTGATATTTCAGCGCCGTCACGCCGTATTTTTTATAGTAGGCAAGCCACTGAGCCGTTGCGGCGTCATTGGCCAGATCGGCCTTGTTCAAAATCAGGATGCGCGTTTTTCCGCCGGTCAGGCGCACGAGGTCGGGATTGCGCGTGGCCTTCGGCGCGCGCGCGTCGCATAGCTCGATTACCGCGTCCACGGAGCGAATCTGCGTTTCCAGAATTTTCTTCGTTTTGGCCATGTGGCCGGGGTACCAGTTGATTTCAGGCATGGAGCATGCTCCTCTGCTTCGATTTATAAAAATAAAGGCCTCGTGCGAGGCCTTTATTTGGGATGCGTCAGGCTTCCTTGACCTTGGCGGCTTTGCCGCTGCGCTCGCGCAGATAATACAGCTTGGCGCGGCGAACCTTACCTCTGCGGGTCACGGTGATGCTGTCGACGTGCGGGGAATGCAGCGGGAACGTACGCTCGACGCCCACGCCATAGGACGTGCGGCGGACGGTGAACGTTTCACGGCAGGAGCCGTTGCGACGGGCGATCACGACGCCTTCAAAGGCCTGAAGACGCTCACGGGTGCCTTCCACAACCTTCACCTGCACCTTAACGGTGTCGCCGATGTTGAACTTGGGAAGATCCTTGCGAAGCTGAGCCTCTTCGATGGAACGGATGATTTCATTCATTTTGCGATATCCTCCTTTCCTCACAGGGCGTTCGTGAACGACGACTTTTCGCCAGCGGACCGCCCGATATCACATCCATTATTGTACCATGGAAGGTGGGCGGAGAGCAAGCAATATGTTTGTTAATTCGCAAACGTCACTTCTCGGCTGACTCGCGCGTAAGGCGGCGAATCCAGTGATAGCTGTTTACCTCGTATACGGCGACGGCGCATTTCAAAATTTGGTCGCTCTTCAGGCACAGGAACACCCAAACGGGGTCGAGCTTCCATACAAACTGCGCCAGCGCCGACAAAAGCAGCACCACGCCCCACTGGAAGATGAGGTCGTTGTAAAACACGAACTTCGTGTGCCCGCCGCCGCGCACGATGCCGCTCAGGCAGGGCGCCTGATAGGCCGTGCCGACGACCGTAATGGCCAGAACCGTGGTGAACTGAAGGGCAATGTCGTGCGCGCCCTTCGTTTCCAGATGATAGAATTCGAGAATCGGATACCGAAGAAAATACAGCGCCGCGCCGGTCACAAGGCCGATTGCGAGAAACAGACACTGCATGCTGCGCACGTATTCGCGTATTTTCCGGTCGTCGCCCTCGCCCACAAGCTTGCCGGTGATTACGCCCGCGGCGTTGCCCGCGCCGTAGGCGAACACGGAGATCATGCCGAACAGCGATACGACGGTCGCGTTCGCGGCGATGGCATCCGCGCCCATGCGGCCGATGATGGCCGTCTGCACGAACATGGCCAGCCCCCACGACGCGCCCGCAAGCATCACGGGCGTGGCGTATTTGGCGTAGTCGTGATTGAGCGCGCGGTCAAAGCGGAAAAGCTGCCTCGGGCGGATGCGCAGCTGCCTGTCCATAAAGAACAGATATACGCATGCGGCGATGAATTCAAATACGCGCGCCGAAAGCGTGGCGATGGCCGCGCCGGTCGTGCCCATTTCCCGGAAGCCGAGACGACCGAAGATCAGGCAGTAGTTCAGCCCCATATTGACAAACAGCGACAAGATCATGATTACAAGCCCCACGCGCACGTTTTCCACGCTGCGCAGGCTCGCGAGAATGACCGTGCTCAGGCAGTAGAACAGATAGGTGTAGCGAATCACGCGCAGATAGTCCACGCCCTCCTGAATGATGGCCTCCTCGCTGCTCAAAAGGCACATAATCTGCCTGGGCGCAAGGCTGACCGCAAGTGTGAACACCGCGCCGATCACGGCGGCGACGGCAAGCCCGATTGCGGTAATCGGAACGATTGGCTTTTTCTCGCCCTTGCCCCAATACTGCGACGCAAGCACCACCACGCCCTCGCCGGCGGAGGTGACAATCATCTGCAGAAGAAACTGCACCTGATTGGCTTGCGTCACGCCGGAAAGCGCGTTCTGGGAATAGTTGCTGAGCATGATGCTGTCTGCCAGCGATACGCCATAGGATACGAGGTTCTGAAGCGCGATAAACAGCAGAAGGGAGAAAAACTGACGATAGAAGGCCCTGTCCTTCGTAAGCGGATGCATAGGAAATCGCCTCGCATGTCATGATTCGCTGTCATAATACCACGCGAGGCGATGATTTGCAAACGCCGCCCGGTTAATGTTTTGCACCAAGTGCATGCCCGGGACGCTGCGCCACCTTCCTTTTATCTTTGACGCGCGGAGGAGGGCGCTATGCGCGCGTCAGCGTCTCGTCCGGCAGGCCGGCAATCTTCTTCTGAATAAACGCGCCCTCGCGCTCGGCGGCCAGATAGCGCTCCGCGCCGTCGAGGATGAGCAGCTCCGTGCCGTTAAAGCCCAGCTGTACGGGCGCAAGCGTTTCGACCGCGCGAAGGCGCGCGGCGGCTTGCGCTATGGCCTCCTCGGAGGGCTCCGCGCAGATGCTTGCGCGGGCGAAGCTCTCTCCGGTGCGTTCGGCGCGAATCAATGCGTCGATGCTGCGCCCGGTAGCCTCGCGGTCGAGGTTGTTTATCATGTAGTCGCTGGTTTTGGAAAGCTCCATTTCCATTTCAAAGCGCTTTGCGCGCAGCTGAATATCGGTTTCCGTGTCGCCGCGGCCGCGCAGGCGGCTGAGCAGCACGTCGAATGAATCCACATACAGAAAGATGGAGCGCACGGGAAGCGTGTCCTTCAGGATGGTTTTCAGGTTGTTCGCGCCGAGAATGTCGATGTCCTTCAGAAGCGCCTTGCCCTCCTGAAGCTTTTTCTCCAGAATCAGATGGCTGCCGCCGTAGAAGCTTTTGTGAATGAACTGGTGCTCGTAGATCAGCCCCGCGTCCAGCTGACGCTTGAATTCCTCCTCCGATACGAAGCAATAGGGGTTGCCCTCGCTCTCGCCGGGGCGCATCGCGCGCGTGGTCAGGGTGGGAAGCAGGTCGTATTCGTCCCTGTGTGCATCCAGCAGATCCTTGATAATCGTATTCTTTCCAACGCCCGCGCAGCCGACAAACGCAAACAGCATCTTTCGTCGCCTCCTGTGTGATGTGAATAGAAATTATACAGGATCGGGAGAAATTTGTCAATTTTATTTTACATATAAAACGCGGCCCGCGCAGAGAGCCTAGACGAAAATTGCCCGGAACGCTTGCAATGATGGGGCGGCTTTGCTATACTTGTGCTGCATTCGGAAAACATCGCGCCCCGC
>CAZMGO010000035.1:0-17207 GCA_964565845.1 uncultured Oscillospiraceae bacterium
ACGCTGTCGCCCACAAACGCCAGCTCCAGCGCGCCGGGCAGCTGCCCGTGCGCAAACCGCGTCGCGTCCGTCTGCATGCGTTATTCTCCCATCCGCTTCAGAAGCTTCCCATAGGCATCCGCCCATTTCTCCGCCGCGGACGGATCATAGTCGTAGGCGCGGTTGTCGAAGGAATTGGCCACGACCTCGCGCAGCTCCCACAAATCCTTTACGGCCTTCATGCCCATCGCCTGCACCAGCAGGTTGCCGATCACGGTTCCCTCGCTCGCGCCGATGCGCACGGTTCGCTGCAGCGCATTCGCCGTATAGGCGTTCAAAAGCTCGTTCTTTCCGCCGCCGCCCACGATATACAGCGTGTCAATCCTGCCGCCGGTAATCGCCTCCAGCGTTTCCACGCCCCAGCGATACTTGACCGCCAGTCCGCGATACACGATGTCCGCAATCTTGCCCACGCGCTCCTCGCCTATCTCCGTGCCGTCGTGCTTCCTCACATAATCGGCCACGCGGTCGGCCATGCCGTCGGGCGCAAAGAACGCGTCGTCGTCCACGTTGATCACCGCGTCCACCGGAGTCTTCACCCTGCGCACCTCGTCCACGATGTCGGCAAAGCTCAGCTTCTCAAGCCCTGCCCTCGCGCGCTCCTCGTTGAACTGCTTTCGGCACTCCTGAATAATCCACAGACCCATGATGTTTTTCAGCAGCCTCGTCGTGCCGTTCAGGCCGCCTTCGTTGGAGAAATTGGCGTCCATGACGCTCTCGGCGCAAACCGGCGTTTCCGTTTCCACGCCCAGCAGCGACCAAGTGCCGCTGGAAAGATAGGCAAAGCGCTCGCCCCTTCTTGCCGGAACAGCCGCGACGGCGGACGCCGTATCATGCGACGCGACGGCCACGACGGGAATGTCGTAATCGAGCGCGGGGCAAATTTCCCTTTTCAGCATGCCGCGAATCTCACCCGGCTGCTGAATCGGCGCAAACAGCCCCTCAGGCAGACCGAAGGCCGACAGAATCTCCTTCGACCATGTGCGCACGGACGGATCGATCATCTGACTCGTCGAGGCAATCGTATACTCGGTGCCCTCCTTGCCGGTCAGATACCACGCGAACAGGTCGGGCATAAACAAAAGCGTGTTTTTCGCGTCGATCAGCCGCGCAGTCTCCGGGTTCTTCTTCATTGCCAGCAGCTGATAAAGCGTGTTGAACTGCAAAAACGCAAGTCCCGTGTGCGCGAAAATCTCCGCCTTCGGCATGATTTTGAACGCTTCCTCCATCATGCCGTCGGTGCGCTCGTCCCGGTAGGATACGGGCTCAAAAACAACCTCGTCTCCGCACACGATGCCAAAGTCCACGCCCCACGTATCAATGCCAATTGACTCAATGCGCACGCCGCGCTGAGCCACCATGCCGATGGCGGTTTTCATCTCGCCGAACAGCCGCTTCATTTCCCATTTCAGCACGCCGCCTACGCGAACCGCCTCATTCGGAAAACGATAAACCTCTTCAAGCTCCAGCTTTTTTTTGCCATCCGCCGGGTCAACGCCCAGCACGCCAAGGATTGCCCGGCCGCTGGACGCTCCGAAGTCAAAGCCCAGATAATACCTGACATCGTTCAGCATTTTGCTTTCCTCCCATTATACTCCCATTTTCTAATAGTATATCAGATATCGCGCGATTTGTCACACATTCAATAAAAAGTTCATATATGACAAAAGTTGTTGTCGAAGCATAGGCTTATGCGTTTTTAACCATTCCCTTGTCCACAGAATTCTTCCACATTTTCCACAGGGTTATCCACGTTTTACCGCCCTTTTTAGGCCGAAGTCCCCGGTTTTCCACCGAAATGTGGAGAGTTTATCCACATCATCCACAAGTTATCCACAAGTTGGTGGAAAGCTGTGGATGGTTCCAGAATTTGTCGAATGTATTACAGTATTATTACAGACCTCGGTTTGATCTGGCCGCTCCGGACGCAAATGTCACAATTTATCCGTCTTTTTTTCGTGACGTCTTTCATTCATTTCTGCGTCATAAGAGTATTCGTACTATACACACAAGTGATGTCGCCTGTGGATAAAAAAGCATGCGCTATGACAGCCGACGGGCGACTGTAAAAAGTGACGTTTTTTCAGCGATAGACATTAAACCAACCATCGGCTTTCCGCGCACTGTAGCTAACGGTCTCCATTCCCTCGACATTGGTTTTTTAGCCAGTTCCGCTCTCTGCCGGGCTTCTTTTTCGACAATGAAGCTAAAAACGCGAACGCACCGAAAGCCTTCGCAAAATGGTTTGAAGGCAAGCAAAGTGTGAAGCAATGCGCATTTTGCGCAAACGCAAAAAAAATGCAAGAGGAAACTGCGTTGAAAAGCGCGCCGCATTGGGCATTTAGCGTAATCGACAGCAATTATCCAATTATGAGATCGTCCGCGGGCATCAGGTGTGATATACGCCGAAGCAATCCTTCCTCGCAGCCTGAAGAATATCCTCGGTTTTACCGCCCTTGTCGGGGTGGTGCTTAATCGCCAACGTGCGATATGCCTTCTTGAGTTCTTCCAGCGTCTTCACGCCTGCAAACCAGTTATGCATGTGCGTTCCCCTTTCAATTCTTAACTTTACAACCTCCTGCATTCCGGGTATAATGGGAACGGTAGTTGCAGGAGTACTGCCGTTCCCCGGGTTCCGTTGCCGTCTATGCGTTCACGTCGCTGGACGGCTTTTTTTACCCGCTAAGCTTTCTTGCCGGCGATGTACTTGATACACTCAAGCACTTTTTCGGCAGAAAAGCCTTGCGCCGTCAGCCATTCGGCTAAACGGTCAAGCTCTTTAAGGGTCATTCCCTCGTTTCCTTTCATCTTGCTCTACCTCCTGCTGTAGTTGCTTGACTCTCTCAAGCACATGTGCATTATAGCATACATGATAGCATGTAGTCAATACCGTAAAAGTAGCAGAAAAACAGGTGAGTTTATTGTGCAAAATTACATGCTTGCATGTTGGAGTCAAGCAGCGTATAATATATATATATATATGGAGGTGCTGTATTTTGACAAAAGGTTATGAACAAAGAAAAGAGGCGAATAAGCGCTATCTCGCAAAGCTCGGCAGCCACATGCTGAGGATGCCGGCGAGGCAAAAAAGCCATATCAAGAGCGCTGCTGCTGCTGCTGGGCAGTCGGTCAACGCCTACATCCTGCAGGCGGTCGCCGAGCGCATGCAGCGCGACGGCTTCCAGCCCTCCGACACTGTCCAGCAGTCGGAGGACGATTAGGACGATCAGGACGATCAGGATAGACCCTCTGCCACTCCGCAGAGGGTTCTATTATGTTAAATTATTGTGTAGTGTTAAAAAGCAATATATATAATTCGAAATTGTCAAAGCATCTAAAGCATTATCGCTGTCAAAATAAGTGTACATCACTGAGCGATTTGTGCAAGCCTCCGCGCCATGAAGCCAGTGTTCCTGTTTAACGGCTATCATTTTGCCAAGACCGCCCGAGCTTTTCTGCCCGGGCGGTCTTGATGTTCCCCGTAAAGCGGTTCATGTCTCGCCGCTTGCAGGTCTGTTTTGTGTTTCCCGCAGTCGGCTTCATTCCTCAATCAGCCGAATCGACGGCTGGGCGTTCAGGGACAGCGCTGCTGGCTCGCCCGTCATCAGGCGATAGAATGCGGCGGAGCCGATCATCACGGCATTATCCGTGCACAGGGTTACCGGCGGCATATATACCTTCAGCCCCATCTTCGTGCCGCGCCGTTCCATTTCCCGCCGCAGAAGGCGATTGGATGCGACGCCGCCCGCCAAGGCCACCGCTCCCGCGCCGGTATCGCGGCAGGCCGCCAGCGTTTTATCCACAAGCATATCGACAACCGCCTTGCGCAGAGACGCCGACCAGTCCGCCACGCGAAGCTCCTCGCCCCTCTGCCTGAGCATGTGCGCCTGATTGATCACGGCGGTTTTCAGGCCGCTGAACGAGAAATCGTACTTTCCCTCCGTGTGAATCTTTGGGAATCGGTAGGCCTCCGGATTCCCCTCCTCTGCCAGCTTATCCAGCAGCGGGCCGCCCGGATACGGAATGCTCAGCACGCGCGCCGCCTTGTCAAAGGCCTCGCCCGCGGCGTCGTCCGTCGTGCGTCCCAGCATCCGATACGCGCCGTAGCGCTCGACGCTCACGATATGGCTGTGCCCGCCGGAGGCAACCAGACACACAAACGGCGGCTCCAGCTCCGGATTCGCAACGAAGTTCGCGCTCACATGCCCCTCAATATGGTTGACGGCAATCAGCGGAAGGCGGCGGGCATAGGCGAACGCCTTCGCCCAGCTTACGCCCGTCAAAAGCGCGCCCACGAGCCCCGGGCCGAAGGTTACGCCCACGGCATCAAGCTCGTTCATGGTCATTCCGGCTTCGTCAAGCACGCGGTCGAGCAGCGGATCCAGTGCTTCCACATGCATGCGCGACGCAATCTCCGGAACCACGCCGCCATACAGTGCATGCGTATCCACCTGAGACGCGATTTCACCCGACAGCACGCGGCGGCCATCCGCCACAATCGCCATCGCCGTTTCGTCGCAGGAGGATTCCACCGCCAGTATGACCGCATGCCCGCGCGCCTTCAATTCGCGAACGCGTTTTTTTGCTTCATCCGCGTAGCTCATCTTCCGTCCTTCTCCCTTTTAAAACCAGCCGTATCATATACAGCAGTGCACCGACGAGCAGGCAGCGCAGCACTGCGGAAGCGCCCACCGCCAGCGCCATGTTCATAAAGAACCCTTCCGGCATCACGCGAATCAGCGCGTCCTCCGCAGGATTCAGAAGCCACAGGTCGTTATCGAAAAACAGCCTGTGAAAAGCCTCGAATAAACTTCGAAACCGCGCTGCCGCGAGGATGCCGATTCCGACACACACCGCAATCACGCCGCCCGCCGTGTGCACAAACGCGCGCGGCAGCCGATTCTTCTCCGACGGCAGCGCAAAGACCAGCGTCAGCCCCATCAATACATACATTCCGACGCGCACGCCGTTTAAAAGCGCGCGCACATCCTGCATGTGCGTCCACGCGCGTTCACTGAGTCCGTCAATCGACTCGCTGCGACCGGACAGGTATTTCGCAACGCTCTCATTCAGCGCCAGCCTGTCCTCCGCCGTAACAGAGGTGCTTTCCTCCGTTACACCGCTTCGCATCTGCGCAAGATTGTAAATCTCGTCGTTCAGCCCCACGGAAAACAACGCCGTCAGAAACACCCACAGCGTCAGGAAAAACGCCGCGAGATACGTGCACAGTGTCTTCATCCTTCCTCCCCGCGCACCGGAAGACGGCCTTCGCACAAGGTTCACAGCCATCAAAGCTTCTGCAGATAGGCCGTCACAAAGCCCTCCAGATCGCCGTCCATCACGTCGTCGATGCTGCCCATCTCGTAGCCGGTGCGGTGATCCTTCACCAGCGTATACGGCTGGAAGACATAGGAACGAATCTGGCTGCCCCATTCAATCTTTTTAAGCTCGCCCTTTACCTCGCCCATCAGCTCCTGCCGCTTCTGCTCCTGAAGCTCGGCCAGCTTGGCGCGCAGCATGCGGAAGCAGGTTTCCTTGTTCTGCAGCTGACTGCGCTCGTTCTGGCACTGCACCACGATGCCGGTAGGCAGATGCGTGATGCGCACGGCGGAGTCGGTACGGTTTACGTGCTGACCGCCCTTGCCGGACGAACGATAGGTATCGATGCGCAGATCCTCAGTTTCAATCGGAATCTCGCCCTCGTCCTCGATGACGGGCGCCACGTCCAGCGAGGCAAACGACGTATGCCTGCGCGCCGCGGCGTCAAACGGCGAAATGCGCACCAGACGATGCACGCCGCGCTCGCTCTTCATAAAGCCGTAGGCGTACTCGCCGGAGACCTCCCACGTGACCGATTTGACGCCGGCCTCGTCTCCCTCCAGCATGTCCAATTCCTTCACGGTAAATCCCATGCGCTCGCCGAAGCGGGTATACATGCGATACAGCATCTGCGTCCAATCCTGCGCCTCGGTTCCGCCCGCGCCCGCGTGCAGCGACAGGATGCAGTCGCATCCGTCGTATTCGCCAGTCATCAGCGTGGTCAGCTTCAGCGCCTCCAGCTCCTCGCGCAGCTTTTTCAGCTCCTCGCCGATTTCGCCGGCCATTTCGTCGCCGCCCTCTTCCTCGGCCAGCTCCATCATGACCTCCACGTCGTCCGCGCGGGACTGAAGGGATTTATAGTGGTTGATACGGTTTTCGCAGGAACGCATCCTCTGGTTTATCTTCTGAGCGCGCTCTACGTCGTCCCAGAAGCCTGGAGAGGCCATGTCCTCCTGATATTCGATCAGCTGTTCCTTCAGATGCTCGATGTCCAGCGATTTGCCCGTTTCCTCAATCATAGCCTTGAGACCGGTAATCTCCTGGCGAAACACTTCCGATTCATACATACGCTTTTCCCTCCATCCGTTTTCGTCAGGTTATCCGTTCCTGCCGCAGCATTCCTTGTATTTCTTCCCGCTTCCGCACGGGCAGGGATCGTTCCTGCCCACCTTCTGCCCGGCCTTCACCGGCTGCTTCGCGACGGACTGATCGGTGTTGGTCACAATGTTTTTTGCCACCTCTTTGCGCTCCGGCGGACGGGTGATGATGGCGAAATGCAGCCTGCGAAGCGTATCCTCCTGAATCAGGCGCACCATTTCCTCGAACATGTCGTAGCCCTCGTGCTGATATTCCACGATGGGCTGACGATTGCCGTACGCGCGCAGACCAATACCCTCGCGCAGCTGATCCATGCAGTCGATGTGATCCATCCACCGGCGGTCAACGCTGTTCAGAAGCAGCGTGCGCTCCACCTCGCGCATGTCAAAGCCCGCATCGGAAATGCTGCGCTCGCGCTCGGCGTAGAACGCGCGGCTGCGCTCAAGCAAAAGCCTCGTGAACGACTCGCGGTCGCTCAGCTGCATGCCCTCGAAGGCCTCGCGCACCGTGCCGGGAATCAAGCACACGCGCTCCAGATACTCGGAAAGACCGGCAATGTCCCAGTCCTCCCGTGCGGCGTTTTCGGCCACATGACGCTTGACGGCCTCCTCGATAATCGCCTCGCGCATGTCGTCGATGCGCTTTTTCATGTCGCCGCCCTCCAGCACCTCGCGCCGCTGGGCATAGATGATGTTGCGCTGCTGGTTCATCACGTCGTCATACTGCAGCACGTTCTTTCGAATTTCGTAGTTGCGGCTTTCGACGCGCTTCTGGGACGATTCAATCTGCTTGGAAAGAATGCCGTATTCGATGCGCTCGTTTTCCTTCACGCCCAGCCGATCGACGATGGGCTGAATTCGGTCGGAGCCGAACAGGCGCATCAGGTCATCCTGCAGGGAAATGAAGAATTGACTGGAGCCGGGGTCGCCCTGACGACCCGCGCGGCCGCGCAGCTGGTTGTCGATGCGGCGGGATTCGTGCCGCTCGGTGCCGATGATATGCAGGCCGCCCAGCTTCACAACCTCGTCATGCTCCTTCGAGGTTTCCTCGCGGAACTTCGAATACAGCGCGTTATACTTCTCCCGCGCCTCGCGCACGATCTCCGGAACGTCCTCCGCGTGACCGACGGCCTCCTCAATGACCTCCTCCTCATAGCCCTGCATTTTCAGCTCATGCTTGGCCATGAATTCCGCGTTGCCGCCCAGCAGAATATCCGTTCCTCGTCCGGCCATGTTCGTGGAAATTGTAACCGCGCCCTTTTTGCCGGCCTGCGCGACGATTTCGGCCTCCTTCTCGTGGAACTTGGCATTCAAAACGGTATGCTTTACGCCGCGCAGCTCAAGCAGACGGCTCACATATTCGCTCTTTTCCACCGACACGGTACCCACCAGCACCGGCTGACCGGTGGCATGGCGGCGAACGACCTCGTCCGCAACCGCCTCAAACTTGCCCTTCATCGTGGTATACACCGCGTCGTTCATGTCCACGCGAATCATCGGGCGGTTGGTGGGAATGGTCACAACGTCCAGCTTGTAAATCCCCTGGAATTCCTCCTCCTCCGTCTTGGCCGTACCGGTCATGCCGGAGATTTTCTTATACATGCGGAAATAATTCTGGAACGTGATCGTGGCCAGCGTCTTGCTTTCGCGCTCTACCTTCACGTGCTCCTTGGCCTCAATGGCCTGATGCAGACCGTCGGAATAGCGCCTGCCGGTCATCAGACGGCCAGTGAACTCATCGACGATGATTACCTGCCCATCCTTCACCACGTAATCCACGTCGCGCTTCATCAGCACGTTGGCGCGCAGCGCGGCAAGGATATGATGATGCAGCTCATTGTTCTGCGGGTCGGTAAGGTTTTCAATGCCGAACGCCTGCTCGGCCTTGCGCACGCCCTCCTCGGTGAGGACGATCGTCTTGTCCTTTTCGTCGCGAACGTAATCCTTATCCTCGCCCTCGCGCAGACGCTGCACGAAGCGATCCGCCTGCTGATACAGCTCGGTGGACTTGTCTCCCTGACCGGAAATGATCAGCGGCGTGCGCGCTTCGTCAATCAGAATCGAGTCCACCTCGTCCACGATGGCGAAGTTCAGCGGCCGCTGCACCATGTTCTCCCTGCGAACGACCATGTTATCGCGCAGGTAATCAAAGCCCAGCTCGTTGTTGGTGGCATAGGTCACGTCGGCGGCGTAGGCAGTCTGACGCTCCTCCGGCGTCATGTCGTGCAGGATCAGGCCGACCTTCAGCCCCATAAATCGGAAGATCTTACCCATCCACTCGCTGTGATACTTCGCCAGATAGTCGTTCACCGTTACGATGTGCACGCCCTCGCCCGGCAGAGCGTTCAGATATGCGGCCAACGCGGCGGTCAGCGTTTTGCCCTCACCGGTGCGCATCTCGGCGATGCGTCCCTGATGAAGCACGATCGCGCCCACCAGCTGCACGCGGAAGGCTCTCTGCCCCAGCGCACGGTTCGCGCCCTCGCGCACGGCCGCCAGCGCATCGACCATCACGTTGTCCAGCGTTTCGCCCTTCTGCAGCCGTTCACGGAAGACCGCCGTCTGCCCGCGCAGCTCCGCATCCGTCAGCGCCTGCATCTTCGCTTCCTGCGCTTCAATGGCATCGACGGTTTTCATTAGTTTTTTGACCTCCGCCTCGTTCGAGCCGGAGAGAATTCGCTTAAAGAAATCGAACATTTTCTCCATAGGACGGTACTCCCTCGTTTCCAAATCAGTTTATTATAGCATGCTTTTCCATTTCTGGCAATAGCTACGGCACCTGCCCTACCGAGCCGATCCCGTGCAGGATGCGCCGCGTCATCCATTTCACCTTCGTCGCGCGCTTCATTCGACCGACAATGCCCCGATACGCATCCCGCGCCAGCGCGTAGGTTTGCCGGTCTGCCGGACGCGCCGCATAGCGGCACACGGCCACCGCCGCCGAGAAGGCGACGAACGCCTCGGTGCATACGCCGCGCTCCAGCGCCCTTGCCGCCACCGACGACGGCGTGTCGCCGGGCTCATAGCGAATGCCCGCCTGCGAAAGCGCCGTGAGCATCGCCCGATACCAGAACATCAGCCGATCCTCTCCGCCGAACGTTTCCGCGGCGAAAAACGGATTCGTCGCGCGCAGCCGCCTGCGCACCAGAAGCACTGCCGCCGCAATCGCCAGCAGAAGCAAAATCAAAAACAGTGCAAGCCGCCAGCCGTCTCCGTGTGAGGACTCGTCCGACCTCGCACGCGGCACGCCGTCCGGCTCCGGCGTCGTCCCGGGATCATCCTTTGCGTCATCGTCAAGCGGCTCATCCCCGTTCGGTTCGGGCGTGGGTGTCGGCGTAGGCTCGTTCTCCTCCGCACCGCTCGGAAGATTGTCCGGCTCCGGCGTCGGTGTAGGCGCAGGGTCGTTTTCGGTCGTTCCCTCGCTCGGCATGGGCGTCGGCGTGGACTGCGGTTCCCCTGCGCTTTCGCCCTGCGAATTTTCGTTCTCGTCCGGCTCCTGCTCGTCCTGCTGATCGTCCGGCGGCGTGGCATCGAACACGACCCAGCCGAAGCCCTTGAAATAGACCTCCGCCCACGCATGCGCGTTGCGGCCGGTTACGACGCATTCGCCGTTTTCATCCGGAACGGCCAGATAGCCCTCCACATAGCGTGCCGGAAGCCCGGCAATGCGCGCCATGACCGCCATGGCCGACGCAAAATACACGCAGTACCCCTCCGTCGCCTCCAGCACGAAATAGGACACCATGTCGCGCCCCTCCGGCACATTCTCCGGCGACAGCGTGTACTGCCCGCGCAGCTTCAGCCAATCACAGATGGCCTCCGCGCGCTGATACGGCGTTTCCGCTCCGGAGATAATGTCATATGTCTGCTGATACAACGCCGAATCAATGCCCGACGGCAGATCCCGGTTCAGCACCAGCGCCGCCGCATAGCCCGGGTCGTCCGCCTGCTCGCAGTCCGCAAGCGCCTGCTCAAGCTCAAGCTCGCCCACGGCAAGTCGATCAATCTCCAGCGTATACCGATCCCCGGCGCGCAGCGGACGGTTGATAAACAGCTCGCCTAAGTTGTTGAAGTACACGTTCGCGTCCGCCATCTCCACATCGCTTGTGCGCGACGGCGCGTAAATCGACCAGCTCGGGTTGTCCGCAAGCACCTCGACCCCAATCGTTGCGCTTTCAAGATACCGCTGCGCGCGTGCTTTGCCTATGTCAAAGGCGACCTCGAAGTCGGATTTGTAAATCAGCCCCTCGATGCCGTGCATCATATAGCGGCGAATCTTTCCCGCCTTGTCCTCGTTGCTTTCGTCCACCCACGCATGCGTGTCGTACACATAGCGAATGCCTCCGCGCAGATACGCCGTTTCGGAGGTTTCCACGCGCATCAGCTCCGCATCGGATGGATACGCCGGGCCGCCAAAGCGGTCGCGCCGCATAATCCAGCCGTCGGAGGCAATGGAGAACGAGCGCCGTTCATCCAGATTGTCCTTTTCGATGTTTAGTGTGCGGAGAAGAAAGCGAAGCGTCTTCTGCGACGCACGCTCCAGTGACGGCAGACGAACGCCCTCCGTCGGCGTACAGCCAACCGCCGCCAGCGCGGCAACGAGCGCCAGCGACACAAGCGCCTTCGTATGCGCCCTCTCCGCCACGCCGGAGCGCGCAAACATGGCCGAAAGCGCCGCCAGCACCGGCGCCAAATGCCACGACAATCGGCTTTCCCCATAAAACCAGCCGACCGCCAGCACGGCCAGCGCCAGAAAGGCCATCAGATATACGCCCTTGGACTGCTGCGCAATCGCATAGGAGGCAATCAGCATGGCCAGCATAATGCCGACGCCAAGCTCGTTCATATACGCGTCCAACGGCTGTCGCTCCCTTGCGGCGCGCACAAGCTCGACGACCCGCGCGGCAGGACGCCACCCGGCAATCAGCGCGATTCCCACCGCCACTGCAATCGCCGACAGCGTAATCAGCGCCGAGCGCCGCGAAAGCGAACAGGCAAACAGCACCCCGGCCGCCGCAAACGCGCCGCCGTAAACCCATATCCAGCTCACCGTCAGCCCCGCATCGGCCGCCAGCAGCATCGTCAGCCCCGCCGCCAGCAGCGCCGCAACGAGCGCCTCGCCCAGTCGGGCGCGCGCATGGGGATTCATGGCTCTCATTGCGCCTACGCCCCCTCTCCAACGCGGAAGGGATTATCGCGGCGAGCAATCACATCCGCCAGCTCCAGCCTTGCCATCAGCGCATCCGCATCGGCACGGCCGGTATCGGTTATCCAAATCACGGCTACCGCCACGCCGCTCATCTGCCTGAGACGAATGGCGCAGTCCGCCAGACGCGAGGTAAGCCGACTCGTAATCAGCACAATCGCTCCCGTGCGATCCAGCCGGCGCGTCGCGTCGGCCAACGTCTGCTCGTAGGGCGTTTCCGCATCAAAGGCCACGCGTGCCAGCGCGTCGGCAAACGCGCCCGCATCCTGCGCGCCGCTCCCTTCGATTTCCCCCGCGTTTCCCAGAAGCAGGCGCACGGGGGCATCCTCATCCAGCTGCGCGGCAATCACGCTCAGCGTTGCCTCGCACAGCGCATCCTCAATCGTTCGCGCGCGCTCCGCCACTGCATCCAGCCGCGCGAGATCCGGCATCACCAGCATGTCGGGGCGCGCCGCCTCGTCATAGGTGCGCACCATCGGCTTCAGGTTGCGCATGGAGGGATCATAGGTTTTCATCGTCAGCTTCCAGTGAATACGCTTGATCAGGTCGCCCTCGCGCCACTCGCGCACGCCCGAGGGTGAGGAGGCATCGTCCGGAAAGCGCCGAACCTCCTCCGGCCCCGTGTCGCCCATCTGCATTTTAAAGGGAAGCAGCGGCCTGCGCCGCGGCAGCACCGTCACCTCTCCGCCGACGGCAGAGAGCGGCCTGCGAAACGTGAACAGGTCAAACACGTCCGTCACCCATACGCTGCCGGAAACCGGCGCATACACGCCCCTGTGCGGAAAAGCCTTTTCGCCCGACGCGCGATACACGCGAAACGGCATGCCTCCAAAGCGGATGGAATCCGTTCCCGCGCCGCCCGCCACGTTTACGACAATGTCGCCCACCGGCAGGATTGACCGAAACGAAACCTCCGCCTGATATGCAGCCCTTTCCCCGCGCAGAAGGCGCGTCGCCGTGCAGACAACTCTTGCGCGCAGCGTAAGCAGCGCCGTCACAACCGACGCAAGCGCAAGAAACAGCATGGTCAGCATGCAGATGACCACGCTTAGCAAAACCGGCGAGCCAATCGTCAGCGCGATTGCGGCTGCCAGCAGCATGAGAAATATGAAGCTGCTCGTTCTCGACTTCACTTTGCCCTCACCGGAACGGGTACCCCGGCAATCAGCCGCAGAACCGCGCGTTCCGCCGTCATGCCCTTCGCGCTCAGGCGCGCCTCCGGACTCAGCACGACGCGATGCGACAGCACGGGAGACGCCATCTTGCGAATGTCCTCCGGCATCACATAGTCGCGCCCGTCCAGCATCGCGCACGCCTGCGCCGAACGCATCAGCGCCAGCGCGCCGCGCGTGGAAATGCCGCGCGCAAACGAACGATTCGTGCGCGAGCTCTGGGCAATCGCCGCCACGTATGCGCGCATCTCCTTTGAAACGCGCACCTCACCCACCATTTTCTGAAGTCTCAAAATGTCGTCGCGCGTACACACGGGCTGCAGCTCATTCAGCGGCTTCGCGCCGGACATATACATGTTCAGTATTTCCGCCTCCTCCGCCTCGGACGGATAACCGATCGATACGCGCATGAAGAATCGATCCAGCTGTGCCTCCGGCAGCGGATAGGTGCCCACGAAGTCCACGGGATTCTGCGTGGCCAGCACGATAAACGGCTTCGGCAGCGGATGCGTCTCGCCGTCCAGCGTCACCTGCCCCTCCTCCATAACCTCCAGAAGGCTCGACTGCGTTTTGGGCGACGTGCGGTTGATTTCGTCTGCCAGCAGAAGATTGGCAAACACCGCGCCCTTCCTGTACTCCATTCCATTGGTTTTGAAGTCGATGAACGTGTAGCCCACAACGTCGCTGGGTGTTACATCGGGCGTAAACTGAATGCGTTTATAGTCAAGCGCAAGCGAACGGGCAAACGCGGACGCCAGCGTCGTCTTGCCGACGCCGGGCACGTCCTCAATCAGCACGTGCCCGCCGCACAGGACGGCGTTCAGAATCAGCTCTACCACGCCCTCCTTGCCAACGATCACCCTGCCGATATTCTCCGTAAGCAGCTGCCTGAGTTTCTGTGCTGGTTGTATCATGGCTTTTCTCCTCGAATATTCCAGAGTAGTCTCCATCGTTCTGTCGCACGACAAACGAAAAAAGTTCCCTATTTCTTCTATTCTTCCTGCGTCCCTCGCGCAAGCCGAGTCTGCGCTGCCCGCATGGAGAGCAGCTTCCCGTTCATTCGTTCTCGTCGTCTTTCGCCGCGCCGCGCAGATCGTGAAACGGCTTTTCAAGCCTGTGCGCAGTGACGCCTTGACACACGATCACGGAAATGAATTCCACGAAAAGCGCAATCAGCGCAGCCATGGATGCAGCGGAGGAGGAGGCGGAAGCGCGCTGAAGCACCATGCAGGTCATCGCGGCGACAATCATCAGGATGGGCATAGTGGTCGTGAGCAGCTGCCCATAGTACTTCTGCGCAAACTGCCAATGCGCCTCATCTCTTTTAGCCGCGCCGCTGCGAAAGGACAGAACGCCCTTTCCCAGTCTCGGCGGATGCCTGAGCAGAATGCGTCCCACGGCCAGAAAGCCTACCGGAAGCACCTCCATAAGGAAAAGCAAGCCCCAGAGCATCGTATTCGTCATTTTTTTCTCCCATCCCTTCCGGTTTCATGCATGCGTCTGCCCGCTTTCCCGATCCAAGCCGCAATCCGTTTGCATGCCCATCCGACGTGATTTCGTTTGCATCATAGCATACACATTCGAAAATTGCAAGCAGCTTGCCGCAAACGATCGCATCAAGATGCAAGCGCGTCCGGCATAGGCGGCACTCTTTGCATGAGATTTTGCTGCATATGAAAATCCATCCTTGTTTTCGCCAAATACACATGCTATAATACCCATGGGATTTTCGTGCATCAAAACGGAGGTTGACGAGTATGAAGTATGAAAACAATTGGGAGTCGCTGAATTCCCGTCCCGTTCCGCAATGGTTTGCGGACGCAAAGTTTGGAATCTTTATTCACTGGGGCATTTATTCCGTTCCGGCGTTTACCAAGCGCGGCGCATATGCGGAATGGTATCGCCATCAGATTGCGGACGAAACGGATTCGGTGTATGACGTGACAAAGCCGTTCCATGATCGGGTCTACGGCACGGACACCAAATATGAGGATTTGGCGCATGCGTTCAAGGCCGAGCTGTTTGACGCGGAGCACTGGGCGGACGTGATTGCCCGCTCCGGCGCGAAATATATGAATCTTGTGACCAAGCACCACGACGGCTATTGCCTTTACAAGACGGATTACGCGTGGAATTGGAACAGCGTGGACGTAGGGCCGCATCGGGATTTCTGCGCCGAGCTGAAGGCGGCGGTGGAGCCCCGGGGCGTGAAGTTCGGAGTGTATCATTCGGTGTATGAATGGGCGCATCCGCTGTATCTGGAAAACCCGGAGCGCTACGCGCTTGAGCATCTGATTCCCATGCTCAAGGAGCTGGTGGTGAAATACGAGCCATGGACACTGTTTACCGACGGCGAATGGGAATATCCCAGCAGCGTCTGGCATTCCACGGATTTCCTGACGTGGCTGTATAACGAATCTCCGGTGAAGGATACGATTGTGCCCAACGATCGCTGGGGCAAGGAAACCCGCGGTCGGCTTGGCGGCAACTTTACCACGGAATACGGTCGGGTGCAGGGCGATGAAACGCTGGATGGGCAGCAGGAGCGCCCCTTCGAGGAATGCCGAGGCATCGGCCGCTCCTTCGGATATAACCGCATGGAAACCTGCGAGGATTATCTCTCTGCCCGGGAGCTGCTGATTCTGCTGTGCTCGCTGGTATCCAAGGGCGGCAACCTGCTGCTGAATATCGGCCCTGCGGCGGATGGCACGATTCCTGCAATCATGGAAGAGCGGCTGCTGCAGATCGGCCGCTGGCTGGAGCTGAACGGTGAAGCGATTTACGCCACCAGACCCTATGCGCAGGCGGCAAAGCCCGGACTGTATTACACCCAGACGGACGGGGCGATCTATGCCATTTCCGAGGTGTATCCGTGGGGCGAGCTGGAGCTGAACGAGGTGCCGTGGCATGACGGTCTGCGCGCTCAGCTAATCGGCAGCGACGCACCCATCGAGGCGCTCCAGCGCGAGGGTCACGTGGTGCTGCATATTCCACCCATGAATCCGGATACCATTGCGGCGCACGAGCTTTTCACCTTCCGAATCGAAAAATAATCGCCCCGGAGCTGCATGCGGTCAAGCCCACGAGAGACAATGGGAGGAACGTTGAATGGAAAACCTTGTGAATATTGTCAATTTCATTCGCGGAGCGGAGCCGCGGCGGCGATGGATTGATCTGGTGGAGCCGGTGCGCGAACAGATTCGCCTGATGAAGGAAAACCATTTGAAGGGTACGTTTCTCGTGCAGTACGACGCGATGCTGAGAGAGGATATCCTTTCGCTTCTGAGGCCGCTGGATCCGGAGCAATTTGAGCTGGGAATCTGGTTTGAGATGAATCAACCCCATGTGGAGGCCGCGGGGCTAAGGTGGCGCGGCCAGCCGGGCTTCGAATGGGATTGGCATGCCAACGTAGGGTTTTCGGTGGGCTATTCTCCGAAGGAGCGCGAAACGCTGACGGACGTGATCTTTGCAAAATTCCGCGAATGCTTTGGCAGGGACGCGCGCTCCGTGGGCTCATGGATGATCGACGCGCATACACTGGCATATATGGCCGAGCAATACGGCGTCGTTGCCAGCTGCAACTGCAAGGATCAGTGGGGCACGGACGGCTACACGATTTGGGGCGGCTACTGGAATCAGGCATACTATCCCAGCCGAAGGAATGCGCTGTGCCCGGCACAGACGGCGCAGGGCGGCATTCCCGTGCCGGTGTTCCGCATGCTGGGCAGCGACCCGGTATCGCAGTACGATCTGGGTCTGTCGGTCGAAAACGGTACGACGGAGCTGCAGGGCGTAGAGTCGCTGGAGCCCGTGTATGCGGCGGGCAGCGGCAAGCCCGCGTGGGTGGACTGGTTCCTGCGGCAAAACTTTCAGGGCGGCAGCTTAGCGTTTGCCTATGCGCAGGCCGGGCAGGAGAATTCGTTTGGCTGGCCCGCAATGAAGGCAGGGCTGGAATATCAGTTTCCGCTGCTTGCCAAAATGCACGAGGAGGGCACGCTGCGCGTGGAGCGGCTGGCGGACAGCGGAGAATGGTTTAAGCGTCGTTTTCCGCTTACACCCGCCACTGCGGTATGTGCGCTGGAGCCCTATGAGAACCGGCTGGCGCAGTCCATATGGTACGACTGCGTAAACTATCGAGTAAACCTGTACCGCGACGGCGAGGGTCTGCGGCTGCGCGACCTTACGCTGTTTGACGAGCACTGCGAGGAGCGCTATCTGCAGGCGGTATGCGAAACGGAATATCTCGTATATGAAAACCTTCCTATCGTAGACGGCAACCGGATGAGCGGAGGCGGCGTTCGGGCAGGCGCATGGCTGCGCGCGGAGGCGATCGGGAGCCTTACGGCGACGGAAGAGGGCGAATCGCTGCGCATC
>CAZMGO010000035.1:17307-18883 GCA_964565845.1 uncultured Oscillospiraceae bacterium
GAGGCGGGCGCATGATTTCGCCGATGCAGCTTTATTGCCGCGCGTTTCAGTCCGTGTTTAACGTCGGCGCGCGGCTTCTTAAATGGCGCATGCCCTCCGTCGAAAGCGGCGCGGGCTGCGTTTCGCGCATTCCGGCGCTGCTGCGCGAACAGAACGCAAAGCGGCCGATGCTTGTCACCGGCCCGCGCGTGCGCAGGCTGCTTCTTCCGGATATTTTGAAGACGCTGGATGCGGCGGGAATCGACTATCGGATTTTCAGCGACGTGGAGAACAACCCAACCTCCGATACCTGCGAAAAAATCCGGGATGCATATGCGGCGCATGGCTGCGATAGCTTTTTGGCCGTTGGCGGCGGCAGTCCCATGGATGCGGCAAAGGCGGCTGCGGCGCTGGTCGTTCGCCCGGGCAAGACGGTACGGGCACTTTCGGGACTTCTGAAGGTGCGCCGGGCAATTCCGCCGTTTATCGCCGTGCCGACCACAGCCGGTACGGGCAGCGAAACAACGATTGCCGCGGTGATTACCGACGCAAGGACGCATCATAAGGCGGCGATTATGGATCCGGCGCTGGTTCCTTGCTGCGCGGTGCTCGATCCCACGCTGACGGTGGGACTTCCGCCGCAGACGACCGCCGCAACCGGCATGGATGCGCTGACCCATGCGTTGGAAGCGTATCTTTGCCGGACATATAACACTCGGCAGAGTCTTCGAATGGCAGAGGAGGCCGTGACCGCAATCTTTTCGAATCTGGAGCGGGCCTATGCCGACGGAAACGACCTCACGGCGCGCGCGGCGATGCTGAACGCATCGTTTCAGGCAGGCTTTGCGTTTACGCGCGCGGGCGTGGGCAACGTGCATGCCATTGCGCATACGCTGGGCGGCCTGTACGGCACTGCACACGGGCTGGCCAATGCGGTAATTCTGCCCGTCGTGCTGGAGGACTACGGCGATGCGGTTTCTTCGAAGCTGGCGCGTTTGGCAAGGCTGGTTGGCATTGACGGCGTCAATGATGCGGAAAGGGCGCGCGGCTTCGTGGCGGAACTGCGAGCCATGAACGCGCGCATGGGGATTCCGGATGGCTTTGATTT
This sequence comes from uncultured Oscillospiraceae bacterium, assembly GCA_964565845.1. Classification (GTDB taxonomy): domain Bacteria; phylum Bacillota; class Clostridia; order Christensenellales; family Aristaeellaceae; genus SFHK01. Next base: position 18,395 of record CAZMGO010000035.1, read on the forward strand.
TATTCGGGACGAGGATATTGACACGATGATTTCGTGGGCGCTGAAGGAGGCCAATCCGATGTACCCCGTGCCGGTGATTTATGACCGTGCCCGGTGCCGCAGGGTGATCGAACGACTGCGAAAATAAGGACGCCGCCAACGAGACAGCCTGGCATCGGCGCAATCACGGAAAACACGAACTGACGGGTGAATGGGAGGCCGCTCTCTTCTTTGAGGGCGGTCTTTCCTATTATATTACCGGGAAGCACCCTCGCTTAGGGAAGAATTGATACGCTTCGGAAGCCAAACCATGCTCCGCAGGGAATGAGGCGCGAACTTTCACCATTCGCGCTTGACGGAAGCAAGCCATTTAACTCTGCGCAGAATGTGCGAACGCATTCGCAGGGATACGGAGTTCGAGGAGCGCATTACGCCTATTCGCTTCCGCACCACCGTGCTGACGGACATTTACGACCAGACCCGAGACATCAAGCAGGCACAGGCCGCCGC
>CAZMGO010000036.1:0-3911 GCA_964565845.1 uncultured Oscillospiraceae bacterium
AGCTTTCCGAGCGGCTCGCGGCTCTGCGCGGGCTGGACGCGCGCAGGGAGGAAATCGCCCGTGCCGTACAGGCGCAGGACAAATGGACGGACGAGCTGGCACGCGCGGTCGAGGACGCGAAAACGCTTTCCGAGCTGGAGGATCTGTATCGCCCCTATCGTCCCAAGCGCCGAACGCGCGCATCCGTCGCCCGCGAAAAGGGACTGGAGGGACTCGCGACGCTGCTTCGACTGCAAAGGAAGGGCACGCTTCAGGAAATCGCGCAGCCCTACGTCGACCCCGAAAAGGGCGTGGAAACGATGGAGGACGCGCTGTCCGGCGCGAGCGACATACTCGCCGAGGATTTCTCGGATGACGCCGCCATTCGCGCGCGCGAAAAGGCGCTGCTGCGCCGCAAGGGCGTGCTGCGCTCCCGCGCCGCGAAGGAGGGCGACAGCGTATACCGGCAGTATGCCGACTTCTCCGAGCCGATTCTCCTGACCCAGAGCCACCGTATTCTTGCCATGAACCGCGGCGAGAAGGAGGAATGGCTGAAGGTCTCCATCGAAATTGACGATGCCGAGGCATGCGCCGAAATCGCCGCGCAGGTGCTGGTGCCGGGCGGAAATTACCGGGAATTTCTTGAGGACACGATTGCGGACGCATGGTCGCGGCTTCTGTTTCCGTCGCTGGAGCGCGAAATTCGCGCCGAGCTGACCGACCGCGCAAGCGAGCAGGCCATTCGCATGTTCGCGCAGAATCTGAAGCCGCTGCTCATGCAGCCGCCGCTGCACGGCCGCGTGACGCTGGGCTTCGACCCTGCCTACCGCACCGGCTGCAAGCTGGCCGTGGTGGACGAAACCGGCAGGGTGCTCAAAACCGGCGTCGTTTATCCCACCCCGCCGCACAACAAAAAGGCGGAAGCGGCGAAAACGCTTTCGGACATGATTCGCCGCTACTGCGTCACCGCCATCGCCATCGGCAACGGCACGGCCTCCAAGGAATCGGAAATCTTCGTTTCCGAGCTTCTGAAGGACTTCCCCGGCGTGGGCTACATGATGGTCAGCGAGGCCGGCGCGTCCGTGTATTCGGCGTCCAAGCTGGGCGCGGAGGAATTTCCGGACTTCGACGTATCGCTGCGCTCCGCCGTGTCCATTGCAAGGCGGCTTCAGGATCCGCTCTCGGAGCTGGTAAAGATCGACCCCAAGGCCATCGGCGTCGGGCAGTATCAGCACGACATGCCGCCCGCGCGGCTGGACGAGGCGCTGGCGGGTGTCGTGGAGGACTGCGTAAACGGCGTAGGCGTGGATGTGAACATCGCCTCGCCCTCGCTTTTGACCTATGTATCCGGTCTCACGCGCACAACGGCGAAGAACATCGTCGCCTATCGCGAGGAAAACGGCGCGTTCCCCTCGCGCAAGGCGCTTCTGAAGGTGCCGAAAATCGGCCCGAAGGCCTTTGAGCAATGCGCCGGCTTCCTGCGCGTGCCCAATGCTTCAAACATACTGGACAACACCGGCGTGCATCCCGAAAGCTACGACGCGGCGGAAAAGCTGCTGAAGGCCTGCGGCTTCACGCTGGCCGACGTGAAAAACGGCAGGGTCGACGGGCTCACCGCCCGCGCGCAGCAGCTGACGCTGCCGAAGCTGAGCGAGCTGACCGGCGCGGGGGAAATGACCGTGCGCGACATCCTGCGCGAGCTGGAAAAGCCGGGGCGCGACCCGCGCGAGGAGCTTCCCCCGCCGATGCTTCGCACCGACATCATGGACATGAACGACCTGAAGCCCGGCATGGAGCTGACCGGCACCGTGCGCAACGTAATCGACTTCGGCGCGTTCGTGGACATCGGCGTGCATCAGGACGGGCTCGTGCATATCTCCCAGCTTGCCGACCGCTTCGTGCGCCACCCCTCCGAGGTCGTGCGCGTGGGCGACGTCGTGAAGGTCACCGTGCTGAGCGCAGACCCCAAAACCGGCCGCATCTCCCTGACCATGAAAAAGCGCTGAAATCCGCCCCTATACACGGCGGGGAGAGCCCTCCGCTTGGATGGCTCTCCCCGCCGGTCTTCGTCATTTGAAAATCGAGCCGCAATGAATTCTTTCCGCTGGCTATGCGCAGGCATCCTCGATGCTTTCTATGCTTTGCAGCTCCAGCCGAATCAGCTGCATTCCGTGATCCTCGTAGATTCTCAGCACTCCAATGGCGCGCACATACGATTCGGCCTCGGGATATTCCCCTTCGTCGGACAGCCAAACGACCTCCATGCCCTCGCGCGTCAGGCCGTCATCGCAGCAGCTTTCCTCCCAGTGATAAACATAGTAATAGTAGTCTCGCTCCAGCTCCGGCGCGTCGCCAACGTAGAGATACCCCTCAATGAGCACGGACTGTCCCAAAAGCTCCATATGCTTCGTGTAGAACGCATTGATGCTTTCCTGAAAGTCCTCGCAGCCCGTAATCCGGAACGCCACCTCGTCGGTCGTATATGCGCTCCCCTGCGATCCGGCAAGCGCAAGCAGAAGAATAACCGTTTGGATTAGATGCTTCACCCTCGGCTCCTTTTCCCGTCAATATATGGCGTTTGACGCCCTTCTCCGTTCAATAGCAGGCGCAGAAAATCAAGCTTGATTTCGCCCGACCCGCACAAATACGTATCCCCTATGATCAGGGTCGGAACAAGCTGCCGCTCCTCCGGGATTCCCTCGCGCTCATAGTAGGCCTGAATCAGCTCGCCCTCCTCCGGATCGGACTTATTCAGCGCCACAAGCCGGATTGTGCTTTGGCTTCCATCCTCCAACGTAAGGCTTTCCGGAAGCCCTGCCACCAGCATATCCGCGCGTTCGGAGCAGTATCTGCATGTCGGCCTGTAGAAGTAGTAAATCAGCGAATCCCCTTCCTCCACATCCTCATCAACGCCTGTATTGCTCTTGGGATGATAGTCCTCCGCATCCTCCGCGGCGGGGACTGAACCCATAAAGGCATTCAGTCCCCCCTCCGCGAGCGCCCCTGCCGCAAGCAGGAGCAGAAGCAAAAGGCTAACGAGCTTGCTTCGCTTCATCATCACTGAATCTGATAGCGATACATCGTGCGGGTCTGCACCTCACCGCCGTTGGCATCCAGCTTGCTGTCCTGCCACGCAGACCAGCTGCCATAGGATTGCCGGGTTTCGACCTGCCTCGTAGAGGATTCGCTGGCGCTGCTGGTTGACCAATCGCTCCACGAGCCCCATTTCTGGTACGTGTACTTCATCGTCTTCGTGCGGGAACGATACACCGTCACCTGCTCGGTCTCCGTCTTCGTGGAGGAGCTTTCGTTGTACCACACCGCGCCGCTGGCGCTCGTGTACTTGACGCAGCCGCCCTGTTTCCCCTGGTTCGTAAACCGGGTTGTGGAGCTTGTGTATTTCCATCCGTACACCTCGGCAACCTTGGCGGGATTCTGCTTGCTGTAATCTACGCAGCTGTAATAGAGCAGCTTCGGATAGTCCACATTCTTATACTCCCAGCGGCTGTAGTTCCAGACGGTAACCTCCTTCGAGACTTCCTTCGTGGACTGCTCTACCTCCAGCGTAGAGGTCGCGGAAATGGGCGTCTCGGTATAGGCGGACCAATCCCCATACACCACCTCGGAGTTCACCTGCGTCCATCCATCGAGAGAGCTTTCCGTGCTCGTCGTGGTGACCTTGTCGCGATACCGATATTCGGTCACGACGCTTCTTCTGCGATACTGCGTCTTTGTATCCACAATGCGCACGCCGCTCGGAACCTCCGACACCCAGTCTGAGTATACCACTACGGTCGTAGGCTGTGCCGTCGGAGTGCTCGTCACCTTGGGTGTGCTGGTAGGCTTCGGAGTCGGAGTGCTCGTCACCTTGGGTGTACTGGTAGGCTTCGGAGTCGGAGTGCTCGTCACCCTGGGTGTGCTGGTAGGCTTCG
>CAZMGO010000036.1:4011-18760 GCA_964565845.1 uncultured Oscillospiraceae bacterium
CAGCAGCGTAGCCGCCTTCTCCAGATCGCCCTGTCCATAGAACATCATGGCCTCCTGGAAAATCGCATCCTTGTCGATACTGTCCTTTCGTTCGACCGTCAGCGTCATGACCATTCTGTCCCGCGCATCATAGAAGCTGATGCATTGCAGATACTTTTCGCGGGCCGCCTCCATGTTGCCCTTCTGCTCGTATCTGCGGCCGTCAATATACGCCTGAACCTGCCATACGGGCACAATGCCGCTCGTGCCGTCATCGACGCCGCAGTACTTCTTCATGTACGCATTCAGGCCATTCGAATCCTCTTCAATGTATTCCGTGAATGTGGTCATCTGGTCAAGCGCGCTGCAGTACAGCTCTGCGGTGTCAAGATCATCGTTTGCGATAATATACTGCACCATCATCGCGTACAGCAGCATTTCGGTGCTGTAGCCCTCGTTGTCCAATTGAGTAAATTCCTGGACAATGCCGTTGATGTCCTTTCCGGCTTCCTTCTGGTACTTCATATAGAGATACAGATTTTTGACCGCATTTGCGTAGGCAGCCGTCTCTGCCGATACGGGTGCACTCAGATTGCAAAGCAGTATCGTCACCATAAGCATGGCAGCAAGTATGCGCTTTCTCACGTTGTTCATCCTCCTAACGATGTTCGTTTCTATCTGAATGGTGTCTCTCCGCAGCGCGTGCCCTTATTCAGTCAACGCATGGCGCGTTCTCCTCGGTTCTGTAGCTTCCCCTCCTTACCGTTTCTCTGTCTATGCGGAAGCATTGATTCTGTCCGGGCATTGCCGTGCACTGCAGCGCCCGGACAGACGCTTCCCGAGTCCGTCAGTCCTCGTGAACGTACGCCAGCATATGGCGAAGATCCTCCTGCAGGACAAAGCCGTACTGCTGCAGGGCTTTATAGTCCTCGAGGATGGCGTCAATGTATTCCTGTGCCTTTTCCTTTTTCTTCATAGCGTCCAGCGTCTGGGCAATCTGGAAGTGCGTGGTTACCCAGCCGAACGGGTCTGTCTGCTCGGATTCCTCCATCCGCTCTATGCACTGCTTCAGCGCCTGCAGGGACTGCTTATACATTCCACACTCATAGAAAATGGCGCCGCGCTGATTCCACGCGTGAAGCACCAGCGGAGACAGTCGGTCGTAGCCCTTCAGGCCGCGCATCATCCGGTGGTTCGCCTCCAGCGCGTTTTCCGGCTGCTTTATGTACCGATATGCCTGCGCCAGGCGCCACAGCTTCTCTGCGTCATTTCGTTCTCGTTCATCCTCAATCTTCTCATACGCCTCAATGCTGCGCTGCGCGTAGATTTTCGTTTTCTCCGGCAAGCCCTGCATATAGCAGATATCCGACAGAAGCGAATATACATCCATCCACTTGCCGTCGCCCCCGTTGTCCTGCTCCCTCTGCATCCTTTCGATAAGCCGTTCGAGCTTGGCCAACGCCTCCGTCTGATTGCCGGCCTTACCATCCAGAAAGGAGACGGTCGTCTGAAGACGCAGCTGGAAGCTGAACGCCCTCCTCTCCGGATCCATCTCCTCCGCCTGCGCCATGATTTCCTTCGCCTTCGCGAAATCGCCGCTTGATGCCATCACCATGGTCGCATACGCCAAAAGCATTTCCCCGCGCGGAATGGAATTCCGGCTGCTCTTCAAAATACGATCAAACAGCCCGAGGATTTCCTCGTTCCAGTCGTCATCCAGCACCGTCCCTACGAGTTCCACACCCATTACGGCAAGCGGATTTGAGAAGTCGATTTCCTCCGCCTCCTTCAGCATGGGCGCGATGTCGTTGCCCTCCTTCGATTTTCTATCCTTGCTCAGAATCGCCGCGCGCTCACAGCAATGCGCGATAAAACGCGTTTCCTTATTCTCGCTCCTCGCGCAGAAGGGCAGCAGGCGCTCCACCATTGTCGTATCGCTAAAGCCGAGACAGCTGTGTACCATTGCCCCAAGAAGGATTTCCTCCGGAACGCCCTTTCCGTTTTCCGCAAAGAACGCAACCATATTCGCGCCCGCATTCGCTTCCATGCCCAGACAATACAGCCTGTCAACGTCCTTCGCAAACATCTCGCGAAGCTGCTTTTCCAGCATCGGATAGTCCTGAAGCATGCCGCACTCCGTGCGCATCGTCTCGGCGATTGCCGGCTGCATCGCATAGCCCCTCCGGTTCAGCTCCAGCCAGCCGTTCAGGTGGTTGCGATACAATAGCTCCGCTACACTCCTGCCCTCCGGCTCCGCATCCAGAAGCAGCTTTTCCACATTTTTGGCTGCCCAGTTTCGAAAACCGAGCATCGAAAACATCTCCAGAAGCTTGCGCGACTTCTGGTCTGCAATCGTTGTGGAAAAGACCTTCTTGAGCTTTTCAATAAAGCCCTCGCTTTCGCCGTGATAAACCAGCTGCAGATTCTGATAGCCGTTGGTGTCAATTTCCTTGTTCAGAGTCTCAACCGTAAGCGAACGCACCTTCAGCGTCTTTCCCAAAAGGATAATCGACAGCGGATGCCCATTCACACGCTGCTGCAGACGCTGCAACTCCTCCATGTCATCCGAAAGCAGATAGCCGCAGCTGATTTCCAGCAGTCTTCTGGTTTCCTTCACGCCCATGGGCGAAAGATAAAACTCCGCAAAGCCCTCGATTTCTCTCTGGCGGGACGTCACCAGCACGTCGCAGCCAAGGCACGCAATCTTCTTCCATTGCTCAAAGTCATTGTCAATCCGGGCGTTGTCAATCACCAGCAGCGTTCTTCCGCTGTAGGCCTTGTCCAGCAGCTCGCCTGCCGCGCGCAGCACGTCGTCAGGCTCCGTGTTCTGAAGCTCCTGAAACGCTCTTTTGAAGCTTTCAACCAGATTATCCGTATACTGAACAAACGCCAGCCGGCTGTAGCGCCCCTGCTCACTGCAGCGCACGAGCACCTGCCGCACAAGCTCCGTTTTTCCCATGCCGCCGATGGCCGAAATCAGCACCTTGCCGCGCTCCTCCAGACGCTCATACAGCGCCTCAATCACGTTCGCCGGGCAGGGTACATAGGCCTCCTTTACGAGCGCCTGTTTGCAGGCCTCGCATTCGCGCGAGGTCAGCGACACCGGAACAAAGCGTCCGAACGTCACATGGCAGTATTTCATATACAAGCGGCTGGCCGACAGCTCATCGCTGCTTCTGAAAAGCACAATGCGCCGATTGCTCATGTGGCTGCCTAAGAACGCATACACGGTGAGCCACGCCAGCTGCACGCAGCAATAAAAGCCCTGACTCCGATAGTCCGTCGTAAACGCTTCATTTACCTCGCCGCGCAGGGCCAGCAAATGCGCGCGGATATCCGAGGTAATCGCCTCGTCGCCCGCTATGCACGCATCCTCAAACGCGCACAGGGAATCCATAAACAGAAACCAGTCCGGCTCCTGCTTATTGAGCATCTCAAGCCACGCAACGATCAGCTTCAGAAACCCCGCGCCGTCAATCTTTCTGGCAAACTCCTCATACAGCGGAGATTTCACGCCCGCCGAGCTGCTTCGATTCATTATGTTGCTCAGACTGCGCGAACGCTTGTCCTTCGTACTGTTCAGCATCGCAAGCGCGTCATCATCCAGAATTCCGATCAGCAGCTCCCGCCAGAAGCGAATCAGCGTCGTTTTCGCGATTTTGATCGCGGCAAAGACCTTATCATTTCCATTCTCCGTGCCGCTGAGCCATCGATAAATCTCGCGCGGTGTCAACATCCTATCCATCTGCAGCTCAACTCCGCTATATACTTTATGCTATAATTTTACAAAAGCAACAGCATTTTGTCAAACCGAAATCCGGGCGCATCTGCCAAATTTTTCTTCCGATTTGCGCATTTTCAGAATTTCCTGCCAAATAATCATGGGCGCAAATCGACGTTTCTTCTCTCCTCCCTCCGCCGTGAAAATTCTCCCGTTTCGGCGCTTCTCTCGAATCCCGCAGGCCGAATCGGCGATTGACGAATGCGCGATTGCGGAGTATACTGAGAGCAGAAAAGGGACACGGAGCGAAGCAGCATGAACTTTTATGCCTTGAACGAGCGGATTCTGCCGCCCGACGAGACGGCGGCGCGGCGGGCGCAGGCGCGGCTGAACGAAATTGCCAAGCCGGTGAGCAGTCTGGGCACGCTGGAGGAGGATCTGGTCGCCATTGCGGCGCTTACAGGCAGCGAGAAAATTCGTCTGAAGCCGCGCGCGGTGCTGGTCATGTGCGCCGACAACGGCGTCGCCGCGCCGGACATTGCCATTACGCCGGTGCGCGTCACGCGAACCGTGGCAGAGATGATGGCGCGCGGCGAAAGCAACGTATGCCGCATGGCGCGGCTGGCGGGCGCGGAGGTTTTTCCCTATGACGTGGGCATGTTCACGCGCGCAGACGAAGCGGGGCTGAGCGGCCCGCACATCTCGGACGGCACAAACAGCCTTCTGTCCGGCCCGGCAATGACGGCTGCGCAGGCGGAGACCGCACTTTGCTTCGGCATGGAGCGTGCGCAGGAATTCGCCCGCCGCGGCTATCGCCTGCTGGCAACCGGCGAAATGGGCGTGGGCAACACGACCACGTCGGCAGCCATGGCAGCCGTGCTGTTGGGGCGTTCGCCGCAGGAGGTAACCGGGCGCGGCTCCGGGCTGAGCGACGAAAGCCTGCGGCGGAAAATCGAGGTGGTCGAGCAGGCAATCCGCACCAACAAGCCGGATGCGGATGACGCGTTCGACGTGCTTAAAAGGCTCGGCGGCTACGACATTGCCGCCATGGCGGGCGTGTTTATCGGCGGCGCACTGGCGCGCGTGCCGGTGCTGGTGGACGGCGTAATCAGCGCCGTGGCCGCGCTGACGGCGGCGCGCCTGTGTCCGCGGGCGCGCGCATGCATGCTTGCCAGCCATGTATCCGCAGAGCCGGCAGGACGGCTGCTTTTAGAGGCGCTGAAGCTCAAGCCGCTCATCTGCGCGGGTCTGCGGCTGGGCGAGGGAACCGGCGCGGTCGCGGCCATGCCGATGCTGGATATGGCGCTGGAAATCTACGACAATATGCTGACGTTCTTGGACATCGGCATGTGAGGAGCCTGTATGATTACCTTAATTACCGGCGGCTCCGGCTGCGGAAAAAGCACCTTTGCGGAGGCGCAGATGCTTCTGTATCCCCGCCCGCGCCTCTATGTCGCCACGATGATTCCCTATGGCGAGGACGCCGAAAGGCGCATTGCGCGCCATAGGCTGCTGCGCGCCGGGAAGGGCTTTGAGACGCTGGAGAAGAGCGTGGACGTCGGAAGCCTTCCGCTTCCGGCGGGCGCGAGCGTGCTGCTTGAATGCTTGGGAAATTTGGCGGCAAACGAAATGTTTGAGCCGGACGGAGCCGGGGAAAACGCGGAGGCGCGCTGCATGGACGGTCTTCGCTCGCTGGCGCGCCGCGCCGCAAATCTGATAATCGTAACGAATGAGGTAGGCTCGGACGGCCGCGAATACGGCGAGGGCACCGAGCGCTATATGCGGCTTATGGGACGACTGGGCTGCCGTATCGCCGAAATGGCGGACAGGGTGTGCGAGGTTGTCTGCGGTCAGCCCGTCTGGCTGAAGGGAGAAGAGGTATGAAGGCGCTTCGTTCCGTCGTAACCGCGTTTCAGATGTTTTCGCGTCTGCCGATGCCGCGCGTGAAGTGGGAGGAGGACAACATGCGCTATATGCTGCCCGCGTTTCCGCTGGTCGGGCTTGCAATCGGCGCGCTGACGCTGCTTCTGCGCCTTCTGTGCGCGCACTTTAACGCCCCGGCGCTGCTTCGCGGCGCGGCAATGACGATTCTTCCAATTCTGGTGACCGGCGGCATTCATCTGGACGGCTTCGCCGACACCGTGGACGCGTTAAGCAGCTATGCCGACCCCGCGCGCAAGCGCGAAATTCTGAAGGATCCGCACGCGGGCGCGTTTGCCGTGATTTACGTGGGCGTATATCTGGTGGCGGCGCTGGCGCTGAACACGACGATGAAGGCGGATCTGCGAACCTCGGCGGCGCTGACGGGCATGTTCGCCCTGTCGCGCGCGGTGAGCGGGCTCTGCTCGCTGGCCTATCCGGGAACGGACGGGCGCGGGCTTCTGTCCACATTTCGTGCGTCGGCAGACAAGCGGCTCTGTCTTTGGCTTTTGAGCCTCTGGGTTGTCGGCTTAATCGCTGCGCTGACCGCGCTCTGCGGCGCGCGCGGGCTTCTGCTTCCGCTGGCAGCGGGGCTGGCAGCGGCGCGGCTGTACCGAATCTGCGTAAAGCAGTTCGGCGGCATGAGCGGAGACCTGAGCGGCTATTTTCTGGCGCTGGCGGAGCTGTTCATGCTGGCGGCCATCAATCTGGGAGGCATTTGAATGATTCTGATTACGGGCGGCGTCGCCTCGGGCAAGCGCACCTACGCGCGTCGGGCGCTGGGCTTCACGGATGAACGGATGGCGGACGCGGTCATCGACGAGCGTCCGGTGGTTTACAACCTTCAGGATCTTGTGGCGCGCGCGCCGGAGAACGCGCAGGCACTGTTTGACGCGCTGCGCGAAAAGGACGTTGTAATCGTCTGCGAGGTTGGCAGCGGCATCGTTCCGATGGAGCGAAGCGAGCGCGAGGCTCGGGAGCAGACGGGGCGGCTGGTCAACCGGCTGGCTGCGGAGGCGGAGCACGTGGTACGCATGGTGTGCGGGCTTCCGCAGATGCTGAAATGAGGCGCGCGTATCGGATTTGCCGCAAGCGGACGAGCGCGGCGCAAGCCATACTATAGGTGACAAAATGAGACACGTATATCTGATTCGCCATGGACTGACCGAGGGAAACCGCCGCAGGCGCTATATCGGGCGAACGGACGAGCCGCTCTGCCCGGAGGGACGCGCGGCGCTTTCGGCATTTCCGCCGGCAGGCATTGAGACGGTGTATGTAAGCCCGCTTCGGCGCGCGCGGGAAACGGCGGCAATTCTGTTCCCCGGCGCGCGGCAAATCGCCGTGGACGGTCTTCGGGAAATGGATTTCGGCGCGTTTGAAAACCGTTCTGCCGACGACATGAAGGACGACGCGGCCTATCGCGCGTGGGTGGACGGCATGTGCGAGGAAAATTGTCCGGGCGGGGAAAACCGCCGCGGCTTCGCCGCGCGCACGGTGCAGGCGTTTGAGCGCATCTGCGCGTCGGACGAAAGCGACCCGCTGGTAATCGTGGCGCACGGCGGCACGATTATGGCGCTGATGAGTGAGCTTGGCGAGCCCCGGAGGGACTATTGGTCGTGGCACGTGGGCGCGGGCGGCTGCCTGCGCTGCACGCTGGAGGGCGGCAGGCTGCTCTGCGAGGGAGACGAATTTGACGCATGATTGAAACGACAAATCTCACAAACACGGTATACGACCTTGAACGCTTCCGGGACGCGGACGACGTGCGCACATTTCTGCGCGCGTTTTCGCTGGACGGGCTGGAGGTCATGCCATGGGGCGAAAACACGCTTTCCTTCCTGCCGCCGGACGCGGTGCCCGGGCTGCATTTGGGCTATTTCCCCTGCTGGGTCGATTTTTACCGCGGCAGGGAGGAGGCCGTTTTGCGGGAATTCGGCACGATGCAGGCGGCATATGATCGCTTCGGCGGCGAAACGCCGGAGGCCATCGTCGATTTCTTCCGCAGGCAGCTGGACTTTGCCGAATCGCTTCACGTGAAATACGCGGTGTTTCACGTTTCGGACGTATCCATTCGCGAGACGCTTTCCTATCGCTTCGCGCACACGGACGAGGAGGTCATCGACGCCTCCGCCGAGGTGCTGAACCGCGCAATGGCGGGGCGCGCGTATTCCTTTGAGCTGCTGCTGGAAAACCTGTGGTGGCCGGGCTTCACCTTCACGCGCCCGGAAATGACGCGCCGCATGCTGGACGCCGTGCGGTATCCCCGAACCGGCATCATGCTGGACACCGGGCACCTGCTGCACACCGAGCTTTCCCTTACGGGCGAACGCGACGGCGCGGCGTACATTCTGCGGCAGATGGACGCGCACGGCGCGCTTTCCAATCGCGTTCGCGGACTGCATCTGAATTTCGGCGCCACCGGCGACGCCGTTCGCGCCATGCTGAACGCGCACGCCTTACAGGGCGGCGACTATTGGACGAGGCTGGGCAGCGCCTATGAATGGATTTTGAAGATTGACCCGCACAGGTCGTTTGAAACGTCTGCCGCGGCGGAGCTGATTCGCGAAATTCAGCCTGCCTATCTGACGCACGAATTCATCACCGAAAGCCGCGCGCAGCACGAGGCCTTTCTGAAAACGCAGCGCACGGCAGTTCGGCAGACTTGACAAAGCCTTGAATTTCCGGGTATACTCTCCCTGTTACGCGCATAACAGGGAGAGATTTTTTATGACGATTAAGGAAATTGCCAATTCACTGAACGTATCCACCGCCACGGTATCCAACGTGATTCACGGTCATCTGGAAAAAATGGCTCCGGAGACGGCGCAGCGCGTTCGTCAAAAGCTGGAGCAATATCAGTATATTCCCAACATGGGCGCGCGGATGCTGGCAAAGGGCGACAGCGAAATCGTCGGCGTAATTACCAATTACCCGAACCGCGAGGAAAAATTCGCGCTGCAGGATCCCTTCGTCAGCGAAATGATTGCGGCGCTGGAAAACTCCATTCGTTCGCGGGGCTATTACACCATGCTTCACGCGGCGCAGAATGCCGCGGAAATTCACCGCATTTCGCAGACGTGGAGCGCCGTGGGACTGATCGTGATGGGTCTGCAGGCCAATCAATGCCGCGAGCTCATGCAGGCGGCGCGCAAGCCCATCGTGTTCGTGGACTGCTATTTTGACGAGGGCGAGCAGTACAGCAACGTCGGCCTTGAGGATGAGCGCGGCATGCGGCTGATGACCGAGTATCTTCTGAAGCTGGGGCACCGCCGAATCCTCTTCGTCGGCGACCAGCCGACGCTCTGGGGCGTGGACGCTCGAAGACTGCGCGGTCACATGGGCGCGCTGGAAAGCGCCGGACTTTCATGGTCGGAGGATTCCTATTTCTGCATATCAAAGGATCGGAAGCGCCGTCCGGACGATTATCGCCGCCTAATTGCGCGCGCAAGGGAGCGCGAGACAACGGCGCTGATGTTTATCTCCGATTATTATGCCGTGGAGGCGATGGATTTTCTTATGGATCACGGTTTGCGCGTGCCGGAGGACATTTCCGTTACCGGCTTTGACGACAACATCCTTTCCCGCGTGATTCGCCCGCGGCTGACCACCGTGCACCAGAACGTTTCCGCCAAGGCGGAGACCGCGCTGCGCGTGCTGTTCGGCATTCTGGATAAAACGACGAAGGAGCCCTGCGCCGTTGCGTTGCCCGCGCGCGTCGTGAAGGGGCAAAGCGTGCGCGACCTTCGATAGTCTCCGTTTTCTACAAATTTGCTTTCGAAAATTCGATATTTTTGATGGTTATGCGCATAACATATGGACATTTTCCATTGCATCTGATATTCTTGCTTTGAAAAGGAAAACCGCCATGAATTCGATGCGGCGATGCTTACGCGCGCTTGCGTTCTGCAAAAAGGGGATGAGACCATGATCTGCCGCACGGAAAAAAGCATGTATGCGCCGGGTGAGACGGCGACGGTCTGTCTGGAGGCGCTTCCGGCGGAGGCAGCTGCGCTGCGCGTGCGCCTGTATTCGCTGGAGGCCTGCATTCTGGACTTGGAGCTGCCCGTCTCGAAGTGCTTCCCGCTTTCCCTTCCGGCGGCGGACGGGCGCGGCTATGCGCTTGAGGTCGATGCGCTGAACGATGCGCAGGCGGTGCTCGCCTCCGCCTTCACGGCGATCGACGTTTCCTCCTCGTGGACAAAATTTCCGCGGTATGGATATGTTTGGGATTTTGCGCCGTCCGCCGACGCGGAGAGCAAGGTGGATGAAATGGCGCGGTATCACCTGAACGGCGTGCAGTTTTACGACTGGCAATACCGGCATCATCGCCCGCTGGCGGATGAACTGTCCGGCTGGCGGGACTGGTCGGGGCGCAAAATCTCCGGCGGCACGGTGCGCGCGTATCTCCGCGCGGCACATAAACGGGGCATGGCCTGCATGGCGTACAACATGATCTACGCCGCCAACGAAACCTACCGAACCGACGGCTCCGGCGTGCGCCCCGACTGGCGGCTGGTTCGGGCAAATGGCGCGGATTTCACCTGCGATATGGACGCGGAATTGGGGCCGGTGGGCATTCTGCAATACTTCAATCCTCTGAACCCGGACTGGCAGGAATACATCTTCGCGCAGGAAAACCGGGTTTTCGAGGTCTTTGACTTTGACGGCTGGCACGGAGACACCATTGGCGAAAACGGCCCCATGCGCACGGCTGACGGCGGGCCGCTGGGCCATGATGCGGATGGAAAGCCGATTTATCTGGTGAAGGATTGCTACACGGCCTTCCTGAACGCCGCGAAGGCCGCCATCGGGGAAAAGCATCTTGCCTTCAATCCCGTGGGCGCGCAGGGCATTGAAAACGTGAACGTGAGCGCGGTTGACGTGCTGTACACCGAATTCTGGCCGTGGGACCGCGATTCAAGCGGTCGGCTGTACGACGATTACGGCACGCTGCACCAAGCCATTCTCGACGCCTGCGAGCAGAGCGGCGGCAAATCGCTGATCGTCGCGGCCTATGTGAACTACCGCAATCCGAAGCCCTCGTTCAACCCGTCCGCCGTGCGGATGCTCGACTGCGTGGTATTTGCCTCCGGCGGAAGCCGAATCGAGCTTGGCAACGGAGGGAGCATGCTGTCGGACGAGTATTTCCCGGCGGACGGCAAAAAGCACATGAGCGAGGAGCTGCAGCGCGCGGTCGGACGGCTGTATGACTTTCTTGTTTCCTACGAAAATCTTCTGCGCGGCGGGCAGCATCCCGTTTCGCGATGTGTGCGTCTGGAGAATCTGCCCGTCAGCACGGACGGACGAAGCGACACCGTATGGTGCTTCGCCAAGGCGGATTCCTCCGCGGAGGTCTATCATTTTCTGAACCTGACGGGCACCGATGACGGCTGGCGCGACGAGGAACAGACGAAAAAGCCGCCCACGCCGCACAAAAACGTGAAAACGCGTTTGTATACGGACTACCCTGTCCAAGAGGTCTATCTTGCCTCGCCCGACGGCGAATCTCCGCTTCCCCTGCGGCTGGAATTCCGAACCGGATGCGATGCGGACGGCGCGTTCATCGAATTCACGCAGCCCGCGCTGGAATACTGGAACCTGATTTTTCTGCGCTGAGGCGCATGAAAAAAATAGAAGGAGGGACATCCCATGAAAAAGCTGCTTACTCTGCTTCTGGCGTTCGCTCTGGCGCTTGGCGCATGCGCCGCGGCGACGGCTGAGGAGCCGGTCACCATCACCTTCTGGCACACCTACGGCGACGCCGAGACACCGGTCATCGACGACGTGATCATTCCCATGTTCGAAAAGGCAAACCCGGACATCAAGGTGGAGGCCGTTCGCCAGAGCGGCGACTTCAATCAGATGCTCGTCACCGCGCTGGGCACCGGCATGGTTCCCGACGTGGCGCGCGTGGACATCACCAAGACCAGCGCGTATGCCAAGCTGGGCGGCATCGTGGCCATGGACGAAATCGAGGGCTTCGACGCGCTGAAGGATTCCGTGCTGGACGGCCCGCTGTCCACCAACCTGTGGAACGGTCATTATTACGGCCTGCCGCTCAACACCAACTGCAAGGCGGCCGTCGTCAACCTGAACGTGCTGAAGGAGCTGGGCTTCGAGGAGGCGCCCGCCGCGATGGAGGAATTCATCGAGGCCTGCATGGAGAAGGCTGACGGTCAGTATAAGCTGAACGTTTCCGGTCTGGGCGACTGGGATCTGTATCCCTACTTCTGGCTGTTCGGCGGCGAGGTGACCGACGAGGGCTTCACGAGGGCGAGCGGCTATCTGGACAGCGAGGAAAGCGTGGAGGCCATCCGCACCATGCTTCAGCTGCACGCGGATCACGTGCTCACCATTCGCGACGTGGACGGCACGTCCGATGCGTGGGACGGCATCAACAGCGAGTACGCCATGTTCTTCGAGGGGCCATGGGCGCCTTTCAGCGAGGAAGCGGGCATCGTTCCGGCGCTGATTCCCACATGGAACGGCGAAAGCGCGTCCGTGGTCGGCGGCGAGAACATCGTGATCTTCTCCGGCAGCGAAAAGAAGGAGGCCGCGTTCCGCTTCGTGCAGTTCATGCTCAGCGAGGACGTGCAGCTTGAGCTTCTCAAGGTGGGCGTCCTTCCCACGCTGAAATCCTGCGTAAACAGCGAAGATGTGCAGGCCGACCCGAAGTGGAGCGTGTACATGAAGCAGCTGGAAAGCGCGCGCAGCCGCATCCCCACCCCGCAGGCCTCCGCCGTGGAGCAGCTGTGGACGGACGCCATGACCGAAATCTTCATCGAGGGCGCGGACGTTCAGGCGACGCTTACGAGGTACGCCGCCGAGATCGACGCCGAGCTTGCAAAATAGCGCATCCGTCCTCGGGGAACCGATTCGTCCGGTCCCCGGGGACTTTCATGAATCGGAGGGATTGGCATGACGCCACATACCTGCAATCCGCAGGCAGCCATGCTGCGCGAGGCGCGGCTTCTTCGCCGCAGGCGCGTTCGGAATCTGGTGCCGGCCGCGCCGTTTGTGCTTCCCGGGCTGCTTCTGGCCTGCGTGTTCGTGTTTTATCCCATGCTCTTCAACATCCGCATCAGCTTTTCCGATTACCATATCGTGGAGCGGACGATTGTGTGGGCGGGGCTCAAGAACTATCTTGCGCTGTTCGCCGAAACGGGCGGCCGGCTGCTTCTGGCCGTGCGGAACAACTTTTTGTACGCGCTGGTGACGACGCCGTTTATCCTGCTGTTCGGCATGGTGTTCGCGGTGATGGTCAATTCGCTTCGGCGCATGCAGCTTTTCTTCCGCACGTGCTTCTATCTGCCGGTCATCACGAGCTGGGTCATCGTCGGCAATGTGTTTGCCTACATGTTCAGCGCCGGCGGCGCGGGACTTGTGAACTACCTGCTGAAGGACGTGCTCGGCCTGCTGCCCGAATACGTATCATGGCTGAACCGCACGTGGACGGCGAATCTGGTCATCTGGCTGCTGGGCATCTGGAAGAACATCGGCTGGGCCATGGTGATTTACATCGCGGGGCTGAAGGGCATTCCCGCGGAGCTGTACGAGGCCGGCATGCTGGACGGCGCGAGCCGGGTGCAGCAATTTCGGCATATCACCGTGCCGCTTCTGAAAAGCACCACCTTCTATGTGCTGGTGAACATGATCATTGGCTCCTTCGGCGTGTTTATTCAGGTGATGATGCTCACCGGCGGAAACCCGCGCGGCACCACCGGCGTGCTGCAGTATCTGCTGTATGACCGGTCGTTCAACCTGTTTGAATTCGGACAGGGCGCGGCCATCGGCCTGATTACGGCAATGCTTGTGCTGCTGACGACGGTCGTGCTCAACCGGGTCTTCCGCACGGAAGGGGGTCGAGCGGAATGAAGCGGCTGGGAAGAGCCGCGTTCTGGGCGATTCTGCTCATCAGCGCGGCAATCTTTATTCTCCCGTTCTGGTTCATGGTGTGCAATTCCTTTGAGGAATTCAGCTATGTACTGCCCAATCCCCCGCATCTGGTGCCCACGCGAATCAGCCTCGCGGCGTATGCGCACGTTCTGTCGCAGTCGGCGCTGCCGCAGGCGGCGCTCAACAGCACAGTGATCACGCTTGTGACGACGGTCGTCACGGTCATGATCTCGGCGCTGTCCGCCTACGGCTTCGCGCGCATCGACTTCTTCGGTCGGGAGGTGCTGTTCCGCGTATATCTGTTTGCGCTGATGTTGCCCGGGTTTCTCGGCATCATCCCGCAGTTCCTCGTTCTGCAGGGCATAGGCGCGCCGCCGAACGGCCTGATCGGCACAAGAACCGGTCTGATTCTGCTGTACGTCGGCGCGGGCATCTGCGGAAACACGTTCTTTCTGCGCGCGTCCATGGAGGCGCTGCCGAGGGAGCTGGAAGAGGCCGTGAAGATGGACGGGGGCGGGCACATGACCGCGTTTTTCCGCGTGATGCTGCCCATCGCGCTGCCCGGCGTCGGCACGCTGGCCATCTTCTGCCTGCAGGGCACGTGGGAGGAATTCTTCTCCGCAAAGGTCGTGCTCGGCGGCGCGCAGGATCAGATTACCCTGCCGGTGATGATTCAGTCGCTGAAGGGCGCGCATTCCACCCGCTGGGAATGGATTTTCGCCGCGTCGATTCTGGCGCAGCTTCCGATGCTTCTGCTGTTCGCCGTGTTCCAGAAGCATTTCGTCGTTTCCGGCCTGTCGGAGGGCTCCGTGAAGGGCTGACGGCAAGCCAAACGCGCGTTAAGCCGCCGGGCGGGAGGCCTTCCTCCCTGCCCGGCGGCTCGATGCATGCGGACTCGCGCGCTCGTCACCAATTGCACGCGTCAAATTTGTCCTCGTCAAGCAGCTCCCGGATGAAAACGGTGATCGCAATGATTTTCCCGCTCTCCGCATCATCCTCCAGCCAGTATCCGTCCGACGATTCGTAGTCCTCGTTCCATTCGTCAAACACCAGCGAAGAGTCTATCCGTCTCGCATCCGCGATGTTCATTCCCGTGCGGATTCCATTGGACAGCCGCCCAAAGTAATTCTCCCAGAAGACGCATTTGAACAGCTTCCCGTTCCGCGCGAAAAACAGGCTCATCACGTTCTCGACAATCAGCACGTTCCACGGGTGTGGATTCGTTTCGTTTTC
>CAZMGO010000037.1:0-4864 GCA_964565845.1 uncultured Oscillospiraceae bacterium
AGACGACCGGAAGCAAAGGACGGAGCCTTTCCGTTCGAATGGCGCAGCGGCTGCCGGGCTGAAGGTGCGGATGGCTGAGGGCGGATGAGGATACAGCCGTTAAGGGTACGACGGGAAAAGAACGGACGTTTTGATGGGGCAGACGACCGGAAGCAAAGGACGGAGCCTTTCCGTTCGAATGGCGCAGCGGCTGCCCGGGCTGAAGGTGCGGATGGCTGAGGGCGGATGAGGGGATCTCTCAAAGGCAGGACGGGAAAAGGAACGGGCGTGCGGTAGGTGAAGGCTTTGGCGGGCGGCTTGACA
Source organism: uncultured Oscillospiraceae bacterium (assembly GCA_964565845.1). Lineage (GTDB taxonomy): Bacteria > Bacillota > Clostridia > Christensenellales > Aristaeellaceae > SFHK01. Next base: position 304 of record CAZMGO010000037.1, read on the forward strand.
AAGATTGGCCGTCGCCGAGGGGCAACCTTTAGCGAGAGAGGGACGTCTAAGGAGCAACAAAGGATAAAGCGGGGGATGGAATATGCGCAGATGGATTTCTTTATTACTGGCGCTTACGCTTCTGATTGGCGTTGTGCCGGTGCAGGGCGAGGAGGCTTCGCGCCGCGCTCCTGTGCAGGTCGTGGACGAGGCCATTGAGGGCGAGGACGACGCGCCGGAGGATGCTGAGGCGGATCTGCTTGACGAAGACAACTGGGTAGAGGATCCTCTGGAGGAGATTCTGTTTGACGATCAGCTGATTACCGACGCATTTGACAAGCTGGACGGCATGCGGAACATTCTGCTGCTGGGCGTAGATTCCCGTACCAGCTCGTTTTCTGGGCGCACGGACACGATGATTCTGCTTTCGGTGGACATCGAGGGAAACCTAATCAAAATGACGTCCTTCCTGCGCGACACCTACGTGTCGATTCCCGGCTACAAGAACAACCGATTGAATGCGGCCTATGTCTACGGCGGGTTTGACCTTCTGGCGGCGACGTTTGAGGAGAACTTCGGCATTCGTCCCGACGCATATGTGATAGTGAATCTTTCGGGGCTGACGCGCGTGATCGACGAGCTGGGCGGCGTGTATGTGGATGTGGACAGCAAGAAGCTTGATCGCATCAATGCCGTAATTTACTGGTACAACAAGCAGGTGCTGAATTTGAGCAACCTGCGCGACGGGTACCTGACCAAGGGCGGGCTTCAGAAGCTGACCGGCAAGCAGGCGGAGGCGTGGGCACGCTATCGCTACAGCGAGAGCGATATGCAGCGCGCCGAGCGTCAGCGTCAGCTGATTTCAATCATCTTTGAACAGATCTGCACAATGTCGCTGTCCGAGCTGGTGAGCTTCGCAATGGACAACATCGACCTTGTGAAGACCAACCTGGGAATTTCCGATATTATTTCCCTCGCGCCCGCCGTGCTGGCGCTGCGCGATGCCGAAATTCGCGAGCTGCAGATTCCCATATCCGGCGGCTATAAGAGCCAAACCATCTCGGGCATGTCCGTGCTGGTGCCTGACCGCCAAAAGAATGCAGATGCGCTGGCGGAGTTCCTGAAGGAGAAATAAGCGGCGCGATGAGCAAGGAAGGCCGGGGTGCGAATTGCACTCCGGCCTTCTGCCTTGAAACGCGGTGCCTTGTCAGCCCTTGATGCCGGTGGAGGCAATGCCCTCCACGAGGGATTTCTGGAAGATCAGGAAGATGATGGTGGCGGGTATGATGGACAGGGTGGACATGGCCAATGTGGAGCCAATATCCGAGCCGGAGGACGGGTCGTTAAACAGCTGAAGCGCCAGCGACACGGGGCGCATATCGGCGCGGTTGACGTAGAGAAGCGCCGACAGGTAGTCATCCCAGCGCCAGATGAAGGAGAAGATTGCCGAGGTAACCAGCGCAGGAACGATCAGCGGCAGAATGACGTGGAAGAAAATGCCGTAGTATGAGCAGCCGTCGATCTTCGCCGCTTCGTCCAGCGATTTCGGAATGCCGCCGATGAAGTTCATGATTAGGTAAACGAAGAAGCCCTGAATGGCGAAGAAGTAGGGCAGAATCATGGGGTAGTAGGTGCCGACCCAGTTGAGGTGGCGGTACCACATGAACTGCGGAATCATCAGAATCTGCGCCGGGAGCATCATGGTGGACAGAACCAGCACGAAGATCAGCTTGCGCAGCCGGAACCTCAGCCGCTGAAGCGCGTAGGCCACGAAGGCCGACGACAGAAGCGTGCCGAAGGTGGAAACAATCGAGATGAAAAATGAGTTGGCAAAGAAAGTGCCGAAGGTATAGCCCATAAAGCCCTTCCAGCCGCGGATGTAGTTGTCCAGCGTCCATGTGGTGGGAATCAGCTGATCCGCCGTCGGCAGCACCATGTCGGTGGGCTTAAAGGAGGAAAGCACCATCCACAGAAGCGGATACACCATAATCAGGGCTCCGAAGGTGACCAGCACATGATAAACGATTTCCTTTGCGCGATTTCTTCCGACCATGCATCTCTCCTCCTTCCTCAGTCGTCATAGACCCATTTGCTTCGCGACCAGAACAGAAGCGCCGTAACCACCGTGATGATTACCAGCATAATCCATGCCAGCGCGGAGGCGTAGCCCATCTGGCTTTTGCCCACGGCCGGGAAGGCCTTGTTGTACTGATACACGGTGTAGAACAGCGTGGACTTTCGCGGGTCGCCGTTGGTAATCAGCTTGCACTGCGTGAAGGCGAGGAAGGAATTAATCGTCTGCTGCACGAGGTTGAAGAAAATGGTGGGCGTAAGAAGCGGGAGCGTGACCTTGAAGAAGCGCTGACGGCCATTTACGCCGTCCACATGCGCCGCCTCGTACAGCTCGCGCGGAATCTGCTTGAGCGCAGACAGGAAAATCAGCATGGAGGAGCCGAACTGCCACACGGTCAGAATAATCAGCACCCAGATGGCCGGGCCTTCGCTGAACCAGTTATAGCCCTTTAGGAAGGGAAGGAGCTTGCCGAGCATCGCGTTCACGGTGCCGGTGGATTCGAACATTCGCCGCCACAGGATGGCCACGGCGACCGAGCCGCCGATGATGGAGGGCAGGTAGTAGGTTGCCCGGTAAATGGGCACGGCCTTGGATTCGTGGTTGAGAATCAGCGCGACGATCAGCGCAAAGACCACCTTGAGCGGCGTGCCGATCAGGGCGTAGTAGCAGGTGACCAGCAGGGATTTGCGGAAGGTGGGATCGTCGGTAAAGATGGTGACCAGATTTTCCAGTCCCGTCCAGACGGGCGGAGTCTGAATGTCATATCGGCAGAACGCATAATAGAGAGACAAGACCATGGGGATGACCATGAACATGAGAAAGCCGATAATGAAAGGCAGGCTGAACACGTAGCCCGCCACGGTTTCCTGACTGATCCGTGTGGCACAGCCGGTTTTTCTGCGCCGGGAAATGGCCGTCATACCGAAAATCCTCCTCGTGTAATGTTGATGAACGGCGGATCGGTATCCCGTCGCCACCTCTGCGTGAAACGGATGGTTTTTCTGCGGGGAACCGCGTTGTGGGAAAGGGGAGGACGTTTGCCCTCCCCTTTTCTGCGCGGCGCGGTCTTAGTTGCTGGCAGCAATCTTCTGAATCATTTCGACCGCCAGCTCACCGGCCTTTTCAGCCGTCATGTCGGTGCCCTTCAGCAGGCATTCCTCGGCGAGCATCTGAATGACCTCGGTCTGCGCGGTGCCGGCATAGCTGGGCAGCGGCGGGAAGATGGGGCTGCAGTTGCCGTCGCCGACGAAGGCCAGGTATTCAACGGACATGGGGTAGGTGGCGTCTGCCTTGCTCACCTCTTCGGCGATGGCGGCGGCAACGTCCGTGCACGGCGGCACGCCGCGCTCGGCGCGCAGGATGATGTTGCCCTGAACGTCATTCATCAGGTAGTTGAGGAACGCGACAGCCAGATCGGGGTTCTTGGTGTCCGTGGTCACGGCGAAGAACTGACCGGGCTTCATGTAGTTGGACTGCACGGGGTCAAGGGACGGCCACGTGGAAATGCCAAGCTCGATGCCGTCGGCGTCAGCGGCCTGCTGGTATGCGGCGATCTGGTTGGAGAACGCCAGCGCGCACCAGCAGCGAACCTCGTTGGACGAGCCGTACACCAGCGGATACTGCGCCAAATCGCTGGTATTCACGCCGGCGAGCTTGTCGGTATCAAACAGCCAGCCCTCGCTCACGCCGTCGATCAGGCGGGCGTAATAGCCGGCCATTTCCTCGGCGGTGGCAACCAGACCGTTTTCGTCCCACAGGGGCGTGTAGCCCAGCGAGCGGACGTAATAGGTGAGCGGGTTCTCGGAGTTGCCGTCGCCGTAGATGGTGCCGACGCCGGTTTCCTCGTAGATCGTGCGGGAGATTTCGACGAACTCGTCCCACGTGATGTTCATGGGAACCTCAATGTCAAGGGAGTCGGTCAGCGTCTTGTTGTACAGCATGGCGGGCGCGTTCACGGCGCAGCAGATGGCGTACAGACCGTCGCCCACCTTGCCGGTGTCGATGATGTTCTGCGGCATGGAGCTAAGATCCAGCGCGCCGCTCTCCACGTAGGGGGTCAGATCCAGCAGGTCGCCGGCCTCAACCCACTGCTCGATGTAGGCGTAATCCTGCTGCATAACGTCGGGCAGGTCGTTGTTGGCGGCGTTGGTGCTCATCAGCGCCCAGTAGTTGTTCCACGACTGCGCGTTGAGGTTGAAGGTGATGTTTGGATAGTTCTGCGTGAAGTAGTCGGCTGCGTTCTTCGTTACCTCGTCGCGAACCTGATTGCCCCACCACGCAAAGCTGAGCTCGTAGTCGCCCGCCGCCGCGGGATCATAGGTACCGACCTCCAGCCCATCGGCCATCGCGGAGGAAGCAAGGGAAAGCACCATGAGAAGCGAAAGAGCCACCAGAAGAGCTTTTTTCATAAGGAAACCTCCCATTTGTTGACCGCCTTCGGTGAGGCAGTCGGCTGGGTTTATTATATAAAACATTCGGATACTTGTCAAGCTCAAAGGAAAACGACGG
>CAZMGO010000037.1:4964-18669 GCA_964565845.1 uncultured Oscillospiraceae bacterium
TTCAGCGCGTCCAGCAGCGCAATGCTGGTATGCGTGTATGCGCCCGGGTTGATTACGATGCCGTCGATTCGCTGATACGCCGCCTGTATGCAGTCAACCAGCGCGCCCTCGTGGTTGGACTGGAACAGCTCCACCTCCACGCCGAGCCGCTGTCCCTGCTCTTTCACATATTCGCACAGCGCCGCATAGTCCCGCGCGCCGTACAGGTGCTTTTCCCGTATGCCCAGCATATTCAGGTTCGGCCCGTTAATGACGAGCAGCTTCATAAAAGCCCTCCCTTATTTTCTCCGCCGCAGCCTCGACGGTTCCGTCGTTTGTCACCGAAAAGTCCGCCGCCGCCTCATAGGCCGCGCGGCGCGCATTCCATAACCGCGCAACCGCGTCCGCCGATGCGGATAATGGCCGCCCGTCGCGCGGAAGCGTCTCGATTGCCCTTCGAATCAGGCACACGCGCCCGTTCTGCCGCATGGCATTCCGGTTTTCCGGGCGCAGAACCGCTCCGCCGCCGGTGGAAATGACCTGCCCATGACCGCGGCACACGTCCGCCAGCACGTCACCCTCCAGCGCTCGAAACGCGCCCTCGCCGTCCTCCTCGAAAATTTTCGGAATGGATTTTCCCGCGCGGTGCACGATTTCCGCGTCGCAGTCCACAAGCTCCCGATGGAGCGTGGCGGCGACGGCCTGTCCCAGCGTGGTCTTTCCGCAGCCGGGCATGCCGACCAGAATCAGGTTCAGCGTCTGCGCGCCAATTTCGGATACGATTTCCTCCACGCGCCCGGCGGGAATCGCATGCCCGGTGAACAGCTCCGCCGCCTCCCTCGCCTGCGCGACCAGCATGCTCAGCCCGGACACCGCCGGAATGCCCCTTGCCTGCGCTTCGAGAATCAGCGCCGTTCTTTCAGGATTGTAAATCACGTCCGCCACGCCGCGCACGCCCGGCAGCCGGTCGAGCGACACGGGCGACACGCCGTTTTTCGGATACATGCCCACGGGCGTAGCGTTCACGAGGATTTCCGCGTCGGCGTGCGTCTCATACAGCGCCTGATAATCGACCGGCCCGCTGCGCGAAACCGTCACGATTTCCCGCGCGCCCAGCCTTGCAAGCGCGGCGCGGGCGGTCAGGCTGGTTCCGCCGCTTCCGAGAATTACCGCCTTTGCCCCGGTGGGATCGATTCCGCCCCGGCGCAGCATGTAAATGAAGCCGTCGATGTCCGTGTTGTGCCCAAGCAGGCTGCCGTCCGGACGCACGAGGAGCGTGTTCACGCTGCCTACCTCCACTGCCTCCGGCGACAGCGCGGCACAATGCTTTTTTACCGCCTGCTTGTAGGGAATGGTCACGTTCAGCCCCCGAAATTTCCGCTTCTCGATAAATTCGTCCAGCGTCTCCGGCGCAACCTCCTTCAGCTCATACCGATAGTCGGCCAGCCGCGCGTGAATCATCTGCGAATAGCTGTGCCCCAATTTCTCGCCAATCAAGCCGTATTCCATTTCCGTCAGCGCTCCTCATATGCGCCCAAGAACACAAAATGCTCGCTCTTGCGCTCCAGCTCGCACAGCAGCCGCACGACCTCCGGGTCGCGCGGGTCGGCCTCCATATCGAAGAAGAACCGAAATTCGAAGTCGCGTCCGGGAATCGGCCGGCTTTCCAGCTTGCACAGGTTGACGCCCGCGATTGCCAGTCTGGAAATAACCGAATTCAGGGAGCCTGCCTCGTGCGGCAGGTTGCACATGATGGAGATTTTTCGTGCCCCGCGGTAGATTTCGAGCTTTCTGGAAATGCAGATAAAGCGCGTGTAGTTGCTTTGCACGTTGCTCACGGACTCGCCGACAATCTCCAGATTATACAGCTCCGCGCACGTCCTCGCCGCAATCACGGCCACGTCGTCCCGACCGGACTCCGCCGCAAACTGCGCCGCCACGGCGGTATTAGGCATGGCCACCGCCTCATATTCCGGATGCGCGCTCAGAAATTCGCTGCACTGGCGAAGCGCCTGCTCGTGGGATACGATTGTGCGAATCGGCCCCGCCGCGCCGGGTCTTCGAAGCAGCTGATGATCGATGCGCAGCCTGCGCGCGCCCACGATATGGAACGAATGGCTCTCCATCAAATCGTATACCTGCGTAACCGAGCCGGCCGTGCTGTTTTCGATGGGCAGCACGCCAAATTCGCACATACCCTTTTCCACCGCGTGAAACACGCCGTCGAAGCTGTCAAAGTACAAAATATCCGGATATTCAAACAGCTTCTCGCACGCCTGCTGCGCATACGCGCCCTCCGTGCCCTGACAGGCCACCAGCGCGCGCCCCGGCAGACGCTTGCCCTCGTCCTCCCGACAGGCCTGCTCGATTCGGTCGGCCAGCGGCGAACGCTCTCCCATCAGCATGGACTCATAGCCGCGGCTCATCTCGAAAATCAGGCCATACAAATTCTTCACGTACGGTGCAAAGGCGTCGCCCGCCTGCGCCGTCACGCGGTTCACCACGGCACGCTCCCGGGCACGGTCGCGCACGGCCTTGCCCGTCGCCTTTTTTACCTGCGCCACCTCTGCCACCGTCTGCATGCGCTCGGTGAACAGACGGGTAAGCTCATTATCAATCGCGTCAATGCGCTCGCGAACCGAATTCAGCTCCATCTGCGTCAGCTCCTCTCCAAAAGAAGGTCATACAGTACCATTGCCACGGCCGCTTCCACGCAGGGTACGGCGCGCGGCACGATGCATGGGTCGTGCCGTCCCTCCACGGTCAGCGTTTCGTTTTCGCTTCGGGAAAGGGAGACGCTCTCCTGCACCCCTGCAATGGACGGCGTGGGCTTGATCGCCGTGCGCACGACGATGGGCATGCCGGTCGTAATCCCGCCCAAAATGCCGCCGTGCCGGTTGGTCTCCGTGACCACGCGGCCGTTTTCGATGCGGTACGCGTCGTTGTGCGCGCTGCCGCGCATGGCTGCGGCGGCAAAGCCCGCGCCGAACTCTACGCCGCGCACGGCGGGAATGCCCCAAAGCGCCTGCGCAAGCCGGTTTTCCATGCCGTCAAACATCGGGTCGCCCAGCCCCGCGGGAAGCCCCACGGCAAAGCACTCAATCACGCCGCCCACGGAATCGCCCTCCGCCTTCGCCCGAAGAATCGCGCGCTCCATCTGCGCGCCCGCCTCCGAATCGATGACCGGAAGCCCCTCGGCGGCGATGGCATCCAGCCTCGGCATCGCGGGATTCATCGGCGCGTCGTATTCGTTTTCAATCTGCGCAATGTGCGCGCGCACGCGCACGCCCTCCCTTGCCAAAAGCTGCATGGCAAGCGCACCCGCAAAGCACAGGGGCGCCGTCAGCCTTCCCGAAAACTGACCGCCGCCGCGAATGTCGTTATGCCCGCCATACCGCACGCCTGCGGGATAATCCGCATGCCCCGGGCGCGGTACGTCCCGAAGCCTTTCGTAATCCCGCGAGCGCGCGTCGCCGTTCACGATGCGCATGGCCAACGGCGCGCCGCAGGTCTCCCCGCGTTCGTTCAGCCCGGACAAAATCTCCGGCGCATCCGCCTCCCGGCGCGCCGTGGAAAGCGCGCTCCCGCCCGGCGCACGCCGCGCCATAAACGCGGAAACCGCGTCCCAGTCGGGCACAAACCCGGCGGGAAGCCCCTCGATCACCGCGCCGATGGACGGCGCATGCGACTGCCCGTATACGAGCACGCGAAATCGGTTTCCAATCAGATTTGCCATTGACCCGTCCTCCCTGCTCTCGGAATCGAAGAAAATCTCCTAAATAGGCTTCCTGCGCCCTTCATACACCGTCGCACCGCCCGCCCAGTCGGCGGAATTCCTCGAAGAAACTCGGATAGGACTTCGCCACGGCCTGCGCGTCCGTAATGGTCACGTCGCCCTGCGCCGCAGTGGCGGCAATGGCGGCGGCCATCACGATTCGGTGATCGTTCACGCCGTTCACCGTGCCGCCGGTAAACGGACGCCCGCCGTCGATAATCAGTCCATCCGCGCGCTCCTCTGCCTGCCCGCCCAGCGCGCGCAGCATATCTGCCACGGCGCGCAGGCGGTCGCTTTCCTTCATTCGCAGCCGCGCCGCGCCGATAATCTGCGTGCGTCCGGGATGCGCCGCCGCCGCGACGGCCAGCGCGGGCACCAGATCGGGCGTATCGGATACGTCGATTTCGCCGCCCAGCGCATTCAGCCTTCGCACCATCGCGCGGTCGCCCTGCGCGGAGTCCGCGCGGAGCCCCTCGCATGTTATACGGCTGCCGAGCGCGTTCGCCGCCAGCCAGAACGTAGCCGCCGACCAGTCTCCCTCCACCTGCACGCGGCCCGGCGTCACGTAGCGCTGCCTGCCGGGAACGCGCCAGCCCTGCGAGGTCTCGTATACGCGAACGCCAAAGCTCGCCAGCGTTTCAAGCGTGATGCCCACATACGACGCCGACTCCAGCGCCTTCGTCAGCACGATTTCGCTGTCCTCCGCGCACAGCGGCAGCGCCAGCAAAAGCCCGGTGATATACTGCGAGCTGACGTTTCCGGCCACGGCGTATGTGCCGCCGCGCAGCCGACCCGAAAGCCGAATCGGCAGAAGCTCCCTGTCCGCGCGCACGCCGTGCGCGTTGAGCGCGTCCGTCAGGATTCGGTTCGGCCTTTCCGGAAGCCGGCCTGCTCCGGAAAACGTGCATTCCACGCCCAGCGCCGCCGCCACGGGCAGCATAAATCGCAGCGTGGAACCGCTCTCTCCGCAGCGCAGGCTCGCCCGCGCGCGCAAGGATGCGCCAATCGGACGCACGCGCAGCCCCGCTTCCGTGTATTCAATCTCCGCGCCCAGCGCGCGCAGACAGCCAATCGTGGCCAGTATGTCCTCGTTCAGCGCGGAAATTTCCATTTCCGTCGGCGCATCGGCCAACGCCGCGGCAATGAGCACGCGATGCGCCGCCGATTTGGACGGCGGAACCCGAACGCTGCCCCGCAAAAGCCCCGGATGAAGCACCGCATTCATGAAACCGCCTCCGCCATGTCGATTCCCCTTTGGAAATATTCCTCCAAACGGGAGACCTCCACTTTCTCAAGCCGGCATACGCCGATGTGCTCGGGCAGTACCAGCGTCACAAGGCCGCCTCGGCGCTTCTTGTCCGAAAGCGCCGCCTCCGCGAGCGTTTTCGCGGAATACGGCGCCGTCACCGGCAGCCCGCAGCTTCGATTGGCGGCAAGGATCGCCCGGCACACATCCGCCCTTCCGGCTGCGCCCGCAGCGATAACCATGCCCACGGCCACGCTCTGCCCATGGCTCATCGCATAGCCGGAGCACCTCTCAATGGCATGCCCAAAGGTGTGACCAAGGTTCAAAAGCTGCCGTGCGCCGCTTTCGCGCTCGTCCGTTACCACCACGTCGCGCTTGATGGCAACGTTCCGCGCAAGAATCGTCTCCATCTCACTCGTCCAGTCCGGCGCGCACATGCGCGCAAACAGCGCTTTATCCGCCAGCACGCCGTGCTTGATGCTTTCCGCCGCGCCGTCCGACAGCAGCCGCTCCGGCAGTGCGCGCATCACGTTCACGTCCGTCAGCACCAGCGACGGCTGATGAAACGCGCCCGCAAGATTCTTGCCCGCCGCCAGATCAACCGCCGTCTTCCCGCCCACGGAGGCGTCCACCGCCGCCAGCAGCGTGGTTGGCATCTGCACAAAGCGAATGCCGCGCATGTACACCGCCGCCGCGAAGCCCGCCATATCGCCGGTCACGCCGCCGCCCAGCGCCACGACCACGTCCGCGCGCGTCAGGTGGTTTTCCGCCAGAAATTCCAGAATGCCGCCGAGCGTCGCAAGCGTCTTGTTTTTCTCCCCGGCGGGAAAGACGCACCGCAGCGCATCATACCCCGCATCCCGCAGGCTGCGCTCCACTATATCCCCGTAGAGCGCGTTCACCGTGGAATCGCTCACGATGACGGCGCGGCACAGCCCGATCACCTCGCGCATGCGCGCCCCGCATTCGTTCAGCAGCCCTGCCCCAACGAGCACGTCATAGGAATCCGAAACGCCAATGTGTACGGTTTGCATGGCCATTCTCCTTTGTCAGTCGAGGTTCTCCTTCATGATGCGCCCCTCGCGCAGAAGCGCGCACAGCGCCTCGGCATCCTTGTCCGCCAGCGCGCGGCGATACTGGGCAAGCCGGTAAATCAAATCGTCGATGGACGGCACCAGCAGGTCGGCATTGTCCAGAAACAGCTCCGTCCACATGACCTCGTTCAGCCGCGCCACGCGCGTCATATCCTGAAAGCTCCCGGCGGAAAAATCCTTATGCTGCGCCGACTTCGGATTTTTGACATACGCGCCGGAAACGATGTGCGCAAGCTGGGAGGTGTACGAAATCATATCGTCGTGCTCCTCCGGCGTGGTGATGCGCACGGTTTTGAAGCCGATTTCCAGAAAGAACGCCTTCGCGGCCTCCAGCGCTTCAATGTCCACGTCCGGCATGGGCGTAAGAATCATGCTGGCGCGCTCAAACAGCGTCGCCGAAGCATGACGGAAGCCGGAAAACTCCCTTCCTGCCATCGGATGCCCGCCGATGTACGTCCAGCTGCGCCCCTCCGCCGCCTTCGAAACGGGCGCGTACACGCTGCGCTTCACGCCCGCGCAGTCAATCACCAACGCGCCCGGCGCAAACGCCTCCGCGTGCGCCTCGATATAGCGCACGCATGCGCCCGGATACAGTGCAGCGAGCACCACATCGCACTGCGGAAGCCGCTCGTCCGTCAGCGCCTCGTCAATCGCGCCGCACATCAGCGCCTGCGTTACGGCGTCGGAATCAATGTCATAGCCCCATACGGTATGCCCGCTGTGCTTTTTGATGCTCTTGGCAAGAGACCCGCCAATCAGGCCGAGACCCACGATGCCGACGTTCATTCCCACGTCATCTCCTTCGCCGCGAACGGAAGAATCCCGCGTACCGCCTTGGCCAGATGGTCGAACTGCTCCGGCGTCAGCGATTGCTTGCCATCGCACAGCGCATGCGGCGGATCGTTGTGCACCTCGATAATCAACCCGTCCGCGCCTGCCGCCACCGCAGCCAGCGCCATGGGATACACAAGGTCGTTCACGCCGGTTCCATGGCTGGGATCCACCACCACGGGCAGATGCGTGAGCCTGTGCAGCACCGGCACGGCGGACAGATCCAGCGTGTTGCGCGTGGCGGTTTCAAAGGTGCGGATGCCGCGCTCGCACAGAATGACCTGCTCGTTTCCGCCGGCCATGATGTATTCCGCGCTCATCAGAAGCTCCTCAATCGTATTGGCGAGTCCGCGCTTGAGCAGAATCGGCTTGCGCGTCTGTCCCAGCTCCTTCAGAAGCTCGAAATTCTGCATGTTGCGCGCGCCTACCTGAATCACGTCCACGTCCTCGAACAGCGGCAGGTGGTTGATGTCCATGATCTCCGTGATAATCGGAAGGCCGGTCTGCTTTTTCGCCTCGCGCAGAAGCTCAATGCCCTTCTCATGCAGTCCCTGAAACGCATAGGGGGACGTGCGCGGCTTGAACGCGCCGCCGCGAAGCATGTTCGCGCCCGACGCCTTCACGGACTCGGCAACGGAGAGAATCTGCTCATGCGTCTCCACCGAGCAGGGCCCCGCAATCATCATAAAATGCCCGCCGCCAATCCGCGCGCCGCCCGCGTTCACCACGGTATCCGCCGTGTGGAATTTGCGGTTGGCGTTTTTGTACGGCTCCTGTATGCGCCGAACGGACTCCACAACGTCCAAGGAGGAAATCAAATCGATGTCCAGCTTCGAGGTGTCGCCGATCAGACCGATCAGCGTGTGCTGCGTGCCCTCGGAAATATGCAGGTCAAAGCCGCGGTTCGTGAGAAACTTCTTGAGGTTGTCCACCTGTCTGGTATTCGCGTTTTCCTTGAGCAGAATAATCATGACGCTTTCCTCCATTCCAAATGAAAAACGGCTTCGCAGGATGTTTCACTGCGAAGCCGTTTATTGAGAAGCGGGCTTGATTCATCGCCATTCGGTTGCAGCAAAACATACCTTATCGAAAGCCGATAAAGTAAAAGTAATAATACGCCGCAGCCTTGTTCATGCCGATCAATCTACTCGCTCCCTTCGTTTGATTTGCTTCATTATAATTCCGTCTGCGAACGATGTCAATACACAAAAGCGCGCACCTACGGTAAATTTTTTCGCCCTGCCCTCGGCAAAGCCCTTTCCCATCTGCGGCAATCTGTGTTATACTGTATTCAGCAGACGGCTCCCGGCGGGCATGCCGGAGAATCAAGCAATGGAGGACTGATCGTATGAAGCGAATCAAGGACAAGGAGCTGCTCGTCGGCGCGGACTTTGCGGGCTTTCCGCTGAAGGAGGCCGTGGTTGCGCATTTGAAGGCAAAGGGCTGGAAAATTACGGACGTGGGCGTGCGTTCCCCCGAGGACGACGACACCGACCTTATGTTCCACCGCATCGGCCTGCGCGTCGGCTCGATGATCTCCGAGGGCGAATTCGAGCGCGCGCTGATCTTCTGCGGCACCGGCATGGGCATTCACATCGCCGCCAGCAAGTGCCCGCACGTACACGCGGGCGTGGTCGAGTCCGTTCCCGCGGCGCTGCGCGCGATTACCGGCAACGGCGTGAACGTGCTCGCCATGGGCGCCTTCTACGTCGCCCCGCAGATGGGCTGCGACATTGCCGACGCCTATCTGGGCGCGTCCCTCGGCAGCGGCTACGAGTGGTGGCACAACTTTTACGAGTTCCATAAGCTCGCCATTGACGAGCTGGAAGCCTTCGACTATGAGGAATACAAGGCCAACGGCTTCAAGCTGAAGCATCTGGGCGACTACCCGCTGAAGCTTGAAACCAAGCCTGAATAAAGCAAGCCTGCCGCGGGGGTCAAAATCTGCGGCAGGCCTTTTCTATAGGCTTTTACAGGCTCTTGCCTGCAAACATGACGCTGATGTCGTCGGCAAACCAGTCGTAGTGAATTTCCTCTCCGTTCAGCAGCCAGCGCTCCGGGCAGATGTTTTCCATCCAGTCCAGCGGAAGCAGCGTATCCCGCTGCGTGGAATTGCGCGCGTAGGCCTCGCGAAGCGCGGCAAGCTGCTCGTCCGTCCGCGCGTCGGGCCTGCAGGATACAAACAGCGGCGTGCCGCTTTTGGACAGGATGTCCAGCCACAGGCTGACCTGTGCCCACGGAATTTTATCGGTGATGCCCACGCAGTCCGCGTCCACGTCGTAGAACGCGCCGTGCTGCATCATGCGGAAGGCCAGCGTGTTTACGCCCATGCGGCGGGTGATGTCCCAGCTTTTGCCGTTAACATCCGCGCCCGTGCGTCCCAGCTCAATCAGACCGGCGCTCAGGTGCGAAAGCGTCGCGCAGCCAATCAGCACCGTGTCGTCGCCCGCGGCCTCGCGAATCGCGCGGTAGAAGTTCGTGATGATTTCCGCCGAGGTCTTCGAACGGTCGTGGAAATGCCAGCCGTCCTCCGCAATGACGTAGGGAATCTTATAGCCGCGGCGACCCAGAATGTCCTGCGTGGAACAGTCAAACTTGATCAGCTGATAGCCCCAGTCGACAAACCGGCGCGTCGTTTGCCGAATGTAGTCCAGCACGCCGGGATGAGAGGGGTCCAGATAGCCTTCATTATAGGAAAGGTGCCAGTCGTCGGGCAGCCCACACACGTGGTTTTCGTCGCAGATGTAGCGCACCCAGATGCCCGGGCGCACGCCCTGCGCGCGAATGGCCGCGGCCAGACCGGGCATGTCAGGGAAGGCGGAATTGCCCCTGTCCCACGGGCCGTTCTTTGGGTTGGGCGACCAGCCGTCGTCAATCACCATGCAGGGCGCGTTTTCGTTGCCCGCACACAGCTCGGCAGCCATGCGCGCGTCCGCCAGAATCTGGTCGTGTGAGCTTACGCCGTAGGCATAGTACCAGTTGTTCGCGCCGTAAACGGGATACTTCAGGGGGCGGGCACCGCGCGACATGGCGCGGCAGAACCGCTGACCAGCCTCAAAGGCCGTGCAGCCTTCATAGGTTCGAAAGAGCACCTCCGCCGCGCGAAGCGTGCGCCCGCCCAGCCGCACGCCGCAGCCGCCGCTGCGCACGTCCATCCACAGCGTCACGCCGGAGGCGTCGTACTGCCAGAAGCACATCGCGCCGGGCTGCGTCCGTACGCCAAAGCCCTCGGTTTTGCGTCCCTCGCGCGCCTGCTGCGCGTCGGTTCCGTTGGAAACCAGCGCAAACCACGGCATGCACCGCTCCGGCACGATGCCGCGCCATTCCAAATTGCCGCCGGCGCGCTCCCATGCGTCGCCGTAAATGCGCACGGGCTCCGCGCGTTTTTCCTCGGGCGTAAAATGCCACCGTAGACGCACATAGCAAAGCGGCGTTTGCTCTGCCGTAAGCTCGACCAGAAGAAGCTCATCCCTCAGCGTCAGGGCAGCGTGCACGTCCGCAAGCGCGCCCTGCGCGCCGGTGAAGGCTTGCCGCCCCTGCTCCGTATAAATGGTTGTTAAATCGGGAAGGCGCATAATCACGGCTGTTTCTTCCTTGCCTCATGAATTTGGGTTTTGAGAGGGCCCATACCCTCAAGGGAGACCGGCTCGGCGCTCCCGGACGAAGTCGTTCCGTCGCCGTGCCGTTCGCTGATTCGTCTCACAGCTGAAGACAGTAAATCACGAGCAGATGCGCGGGGTAGAAGCCGTAAAACACCCATTTGGGCAGCTTCAGCCTGCGCGGGCGCGGCAGGTAAATCAGCGGCAGCGCCGCAAGCGCGTACCACTGAAGGTTCGTCTGCGTTTTGCCTGCGGTGAAAAAGCTCGGCATGGCCCAGTACCACATAAACGCCGCCACGGCGGCGAACGAAGCCGCCGGGCGATCCAGAAACGCATAGAACAGGCAGATCAGCGCCACGCCCTTCCAGCCGTAATCAATGCGCCCCGAAAGATGCCACGTAAGCACGGCAAGCAGCGTGGTGAGCACATACGCCCGCGCGCGCACGCTGGCAAGCAGCAGGGTGCCCAGCGCAAGCGTGAAGAAGATGTTGAGCTTGCGGGCATAATAGAAATCGTAGATTTCCCCCAGCCTCCAGAAATCATGCGCCCAATCGAACGCGCCCAGCTTCACATGCCCCATCGCAGCCATATACAGCGGATGCACGAGCACGCCCATCAGAAGCAGCCGAAGCGCATACCGCCACACATTGCGGGAATAGGCGCAGCCCACGGCAATGCAGTAGCAGAACATGGGCATGGCCAGTCGGCCGATGATGCGCAGAAGGCTTCCCGACGGCAGCAGAAACGCCCACGGGCCGCTGACCGAAATATACAGCGCGTTCGGAAAAATCATCTTGCCAAGGTGGTCGCACAGCATGCACAGGCAGGCGACCACCTTAATCAGGCCGGTATCTCCGTTCAGCCGCAGCGTGCGCGCATCCCTTTCGGGATGCAGCACGCGCATGGCCTCCGCGCGAAGGCGGGCAGACGCGCCCCGCGTTCGCAGCTTTTCCATCAGACAATCACATCCAGTTCCATGGGCTTCACGCCCAGCCTTTCGCAGCTGACGGCGTCGGGCTGGCTGCCGCCCACATATAGGCGGAAATGACGACCCGCCTTGATGCGGCGGCCGTCGTCGGTGACGCACTCAAAGGCGCGGGCGGGAATCGGCAGACGCACGCGCTTTTCCTCACCGGAATGCAGGAACACGCGGCCAAAGGCGCACAGGCTCCAGTTCAGTCCGTGGCTGTCGAATTCCAGCGGCTTCACGTAGGCTTGAACGACCTCCTCCGCATCCGTCTCCCCGTCGTTGCGGATGCGCACGCTGACCGCGCCCTTTTCCGCCGAATACACGGGATCGGAATAGCGGAAGCTGGTGTAGCTCAAGCCGAAGCCGAATGGATACAGCGCCTGTCCCTTGAAATAGCGATAGGTGCGCCCCTCCATGCAGTAGTCGGTAAATGCCGGAAGCTCCTCCGCATCGTGGTAGAAGGTAACCGGCAGGCGACCCGACGGGCTGACCCTGCCAAAGAGGATGTCCGCCGCCGCCGTGCCGCCCGCCTGACCCGCGTACCAGACCTGAAGGATGGCGTTGCCCTCCTCCACGTGCAGCGCGCCGCCGCTGGCAAGAAGCACGACCACGGGCTTGCCGGCGGCAATCACCGCGTCCAGCAGCCTGCGCTGACACACGGGCAGCTCCAGCGTTTCCTTGTCGCCGGAGGAATACGCGTTGCTAGCGTCGCCCTGCTCACCCTCGATCGTGGGATCCAGGCCCAGCACGAGAATTACCGCGTCGCTCATCTCGGCGGCCTGCACGGCCTCGGCAATGCGGTCGTCGGCTGCGGCAAGCGGTTCGCAGTTCTGCCTGTACAGATGCGAGCCCATGGCATAATTCACGCGCACGTTTGCCTCGCGGCAGGCGGCGCGAATGCCCTCCAGATACGTGACATAGCGGGACGAGGCTCCGTTGTAATTGCCGTGGAGCGCCGGAATGCTGTCGGCATTCGGGCCAATCACCGCCACGGACTTGAGTGACGAAAGATTCAGCGGCAGGATGCCGTCGTTTTTCAGAAGCACCATGCTGCGCCGCGCCGCATTCAGCGCCGCCTCCGCGTGCCGTTCGCAGTCGTTGGCCTCATAGGGAATCTGGTCGTATTCGTTGTCGTCGCTGAACATGCCCAGCAGATACCGGCACGTGAACGCGCGCACGCATGCGCCGGTGATTTCCTCCTCGGTCACGCGTCCCTCCTGCAGCGCCTGCAGAAGCATCAGATAGGTGTTTCCGCAATTTATGTCGCAGCCGTTCTTCAGCGCCAGCGCCGCGCTTTCCGGCGCGGTGTCGGTGATTTTGTGGAACTGGTGGAAATCCGAAATTGCGCCGCAGTCGGATACATAATGCCCCTCAAAGCCCCACTGACCGCGCAGAATGTCGCCCATCAGGCGCTTGGAGGCGCAGCTCGGATCGCCGTTTACGGCATTGTACGCGCCCATCACGGCCTCCACGCCGCCCTCCTTCACGCAGGCCTCAAAGGCGGGCAGGTAGGTGTCCCATAGGTCGTAGTCGGACGCCTCGGCATTAAAGCCGTGGCGTATGCTCTCCGGGCCGGAATGCACGGCAAAATGCTTGGCGCATGCCGCCGCCTTCAGGTATTCTCCGTGTCCCTGAATGCCCTTAACGAAGCGCACGCCCAAGCGCGAGGTGAGATACGGATCCTCTCCGTAGGTTTCCTGCCCGCGCCCCCAGCGCGGGTCGCGGTAAATGTTGATGTTGGGCGACCAGAAGGTCAGCCCCTTATAGATGCCGCGGTCTCCGTGCGCGGACTGCGCATTGTATTTGGCGCGCGCCTCGGTGGAAATCACGTCCGCGATTTCCTCCATCAAATCCTCGTCAAAAATCGCGGCAAGGCCAATGGCCTGCGGAAACACCGTGGCCGTGCCCGCGCGGGCTACGCCGTGCAACGCCTCGTTCCACCAGTTGTATGCGGGAATGCCCAGCCGTTCAATGGCGGGCGCGTCATAACGCAGCTGCGAAGCCTTCTCCTCAATGGTCATTTGCGCCACAAGCTTTTCAGCCAGCGCCCGGGCAGTACTGCGATCCATATCGATGATGCCTCCTGACTTTCTTTTGTGCTTCTGCAATCATTTTACAACGAATGGGGCGCATGTGTCAATCAATCCATTGACAAAAGATCGTGTCAAGCAATTCTGGGGAATCAGGCAATGGAGTGCAAGGCACCGAATG
>CAZMGO010000038.1:0-18614 GCA_964565845.1 uncultured Oscillospiraceae bacterium
TCTGCTTTTAGACGAGCCGCTGGGCGCGCTGGATCTCACGCTGCGCAAGGAGATGCAGCTGGAGCTTAAAAGCATGCAGCAGCAGCTGGGCATCACGTTTATTTACGTGACGCACGATCAGGAGGAGGCGCTCACCATGTCGGACACCATCGTGGTGATGAACGGCGGGCGCATTCAGCAGATCGGCGACGGCAAGAAGATTTACGACGAGCCGAAGAACGCGTTCGTCGCAAACTTCATCGGAGATTCCAACATCCTGCCCGCCGTGATGCTGCGCGACTTTGAGGTGCGCGCCGCCGGGCATCTGTTCGAATGCGTGGACGAGGGCTTTGAGGAGAACCTGCCCGTGGACATGGTCGTGCGTCCGGAAGACATCATGCTGGTCGGCGACGACGTGGGCATGCTGGTGGGCGAGGTCAAGAGCGTACTGTTCAAGGGCGTACACTATGAAATGAAGGTTGATACCGGAGACTTCACGTGGAAGGTGCATTCCACCACCATGTATCCCACCGGCAGCCGCGTGGGTCTGTCCATCGTGCCGAGCAACATTCACATCATGCGCAGGATGGAGGCGGAAAAGAACGCATGAAACGCAGTCGTTTCGCCGGGCCCTACGCGCTGTGGATGGTGCTGTTCACCGTCTGCCCGATGATCTTTGTGGTGGTTTACGCGTTTCGCGGCACGGACGGCGGCGTGACGCTGGCCAACGTCCTCCGCTGCTTTGAGGGAACCAACCTGCGCGTTTTATGGCGCAGCGTGCGTCTGGCGCTGGAATGCACCGCGATTTGCCTGCTTGTGGGCTATCCGGCGGCGTACTTTCTGGCGAGCAAGGATTTTTCCAAGTACAAGACGCTGTTTGTGCTGATTCTTCTGCCGATGTGGATGAACTTCCTTCTGCGCACCTACGCAATGATGTCGCTTCTGGAAAAGCGGGGCATCATCAATTCGATTCTGCAGGCTCTGGGCTTTAAGCCGCTCAAGCTCATCGGAACCGAGGGCGCGGTGCTGTTCGGCATGGTATACAACTACCTGCCGTTCATGATTCTGCCCATTCACACGGCGCTCAAGAAGATGGATACGCGCGTGATCGAGGCGGCGGAGGATCTGGGCGCGAACCCCGTGCGCGTATTTTCAAGGGTGACGCTGCCGCTGTCCGTGCCCGGCATCATAAGCGGAATTACCATGGTGTTCATGCCTGCGGTGACCACGTTCGCCATTTCCAGCCTTTTAGGCAGCGGAAATTTCATGCTGCTGGGCGACATGATCGAGCAGCAGTTCATGGTGGCGAACGAGTGGGGTTTCGGCTCGGCGCTGAGCCTGTTTATGATGGCGCTGATCGTCCTGTCCATCGGTCTATTGAACCGCATCGACCGGACGCCGGCCAAGGAAGGGAGCGCGAAGTGGTGAAACGGTTTGTCAAATGGCTGAAGGGAACCTATCTGGCGCTCATTCTCGTGTTTCTGTATTCGCCCATTGCGGTGATGATTGCGCTTTCGTTCAACGCGGGCAAGTCGCGCGCCAAGTGGGAGGGGTTCTCGTTTAAGTGGTATGTCGAGCTGTTCACGAACAACCCGGACATTCTGCAGGCGCTCCGGCTCACCGTGGAGGTGGCTATCATTGCCACGGCAATCAGCGTCGTTTTGGGCACGCTGGGCGCAATCGGCATTCACGCGTGCAAAAAGGGCTATGCGTCGGCGCTTCTGAACCTTTCCTACCTGCCCATGACCATGCCGGACATCGTGACCGGCGTAAGCCTGATGCTGATGTTTGTGGCAATCAACATGCCGCGCGGCATCGTGACGATGATTATGGCGCACGTGACCTTCGACACGCCCTACGTGCTGTTCTCGGTGCTTCCGAAGCTCAAGCAGATGAACCCGAACACCTACGAGGCCGCGCTCGACCTCGGCTGCAAGCCGATGAAGGCGATTACGAAGGTGATTCTGCCGGAGATTCGTCCCGGCATCGTGACCGGCGGGCTTCTGTCGCTCACCATGTCGCTGGATGACTTCGTGATTTCGTTCTTCACGTCGGACACCGACATGAACCTGTCGATGAAGATTTACTCCGCCGCGAAGCTGGGCGTGAAGCCGACGATTTACGCGCTGTCCACGCTGATGTTTCTGACGATATTGATCCTTCTGATCATTATCAATAAGCGCTCCAACATCGAAACCATTATGTAAGGGGGATACGAACATGAAAAAACTGGCTCTCTTTCTGGCGCTGGCACTTCTCGCTTCCCTTTTCCCGGCCGCGCTGGCCGAGGAAACCCTGATCGTCTACAACTGCTACGACTACATCGACAGCGACGTGATCAAGGACTTCGAAAAGGAAACCGGCATTAAGGTGAAGTATCTCAACTACACCACCAACGAGGAAATGTACATGAAGATGACCTCGGGCGGCAGCGTGTACGACGTGATTTTCCCGTCGGACTACATGATCGAGCGCCTGATTGCCGAGGACATGCTTATGGAGCTGGACTACGACAAGATTCCCAACGCAAACGGCATGCTGGAGTGGCTGAAGGACACCGACTACGACGCCGGCAGCAAGCACTCCGTGCCCTACATGTGGGGCACCGTGGGCATCCTGTATAACGAGGAATACGTGGACGAGCCCATCACCAGCTGGAAGAGCCTGTTCGACCCCAGCTATCAGGACGACGTGTTCATGCTCAAGTCCGTGCGCGACACCATCGGCGTTACGCTGAAGATGCTGGGCTACTCCGTGAACGAAAACAGCGAGGCGGCGCTCAACGAGGCGCGCGACGTGCTGATTAAGCAGAAGCAGGACGGCATCGTGCAGGGCTACATGGTGGACGAGGTCAAGGAAAAGATGATCAGCGGCGAGGCCGCCATGGCGGTTATGTGGTCGGGCGACGCCATGTACGCAATCATGGGCAACGATTCCCTGAAGTACGTCGTGCCCGAGGAGGGCTCCAACGTGTGGGTGGACGGCATGTGCATCCCCAAGAACGCCCAGAACCCCGACGCGGCGCATAAGTTCATCGACTTCCTCTGCCGCCCCGACATCGCCTTCCGCAACTTCGAGTGCATCTACTACGCCTCCCCCATCACCGCCGTGCAGGAGATGATGAGCGAGGAGGATCTCGCCAACCCCGCGCTCAATCCCTCCGAGGAATCCCTCGCCAAGTGCGAGTTCTTCCACGACATCACCGAGAACCTCGATTACTATAACCGCATCTGGAACGATATTCTCGCGTAAGCATACCAAAAGCTTAAATCCCGGCGGCAGACCTACGTCTTCCGCCGGGATTTTCGAGCCATGCAGGAGAGGATGGCAGACCATGAATTTGAAGGATTTTTTCAGGGATTTTCGTTCCAACACGCTGGCGGGGAGCGGGAATCAGAGCTGGTTTGAGACGGAGGGCGCACAGGTAGTCGGGCGCGTGCTTTACCGCCTGTTCGCGGGCGGGGAATATCGGTATTCGCTTTTGTTTTCCGACGCGATGGACTCGACGTTTGCCGACGGGCGGCACAGTTCCGTGAATCAGACGCTGGGGGACTGGGAGCTTCTGTCCGCGCGGGTGGGCGTTACGGCGCGCGCGGGCATGGAGGGCTTTGACGAGCCGTCCGAGTGGCAAACGCTGACGTTTGACGGCGCGCCGCAAAAAGCCGTCGCGCCCGGCGAGCGCTTTGCAAGCGACCCGGTGACGCTGCGCGCGGAGAAGGACGCGTATCTGTGTTTGGAAACCGTCGTGCGCGGCGCGCGCATTCCCTGTCATCCCGAAACGCTGCTGCCGTCGTTCGTGCGAACGGAGGCGGGCTGGACGCGCTCGGCGAACACGCTGTTTGCCGGAATGGTCGGCTGCGACCGTCCCGTAAGGCTGCGCGCGGCATATCTGGGCGATTCCATTACGCAGGGCATCGGCACGCGGCCAAATGCCTATGAGCACTGGTGCGCCGTGGTTTCGGAGGCGCTGGGCACGGACTGCGCGTTTTGGAACCTTGGGCTGGGCTATGCCCGCGCGCGCGACGCCGCGACCGACGGCGGCTGGCTGGAGAAGGCGAAGCAGAACGACCTTGTGGTCGTGTGTCTGGGCACGAACGACGTGCCGCGGGAAACATCCGCCGAGGCGATTCTGCAGAGCTTGCAGACGATCGTGCGCAGGCTGCGGGAGGCGGGCGTGCGGGTGCTGCTTCAGACGCTTCCGCCGTTCGATTATCAGGATGCGCTGTGCGAGCGCTGGATGACGGTGAACGACTGGCTTCGCTCCACGCTGGCGAACGAGGCGGACGCGCTGTTTGACGTGGTGCCCATCCTGTCCAAATCCCCGGAGCAGCCGCATATGGCTCACTACGGCGGGCATCCCAACGGCGTCGGCTGCGCGGCGTGGGCAGGCGCGCTGAAGCCCGTGCTGAAGGCGCTGGTGGATCGCATCGCATAGGACGACCGCTCCTCGGGAAGGCGGGGGAGCGTCGCTCCCCCGCACCCCCTCAAGGCACAAAGAGGAAATTCGCGCGATTCTCTCGACGCATCAATGAGAAGCGCCGAATACCCTCCGCCCCTCTCAAGAAGCACGGAGAGGATTCGCGCGGTTCTCTTGAAGCATCAACAGGAAACGCCAAATGTCCTCCATAGAGGAAAAAAGCTATGCCGCAGGCGGGAACGACCCGCGTTCAGACGGTTATACTCGATAATAGCATGTGCCCGGACAGCCGCTTGGAAACAGGCGGCGCTTCATTTCGTTCGGAAAATCCGACTCGGGGAGGGCAAGGGCGGTCTTCAGGGCACGAATGTCGCGCACCATGCGCTCCGGGCGGTTGCCGCGCCCGACCAGCTTCAAATGCGTAACGCCGGCGCGCCGCAGCGTCGGGATTGCGCAAAGGCCGCAGCCGCCCGCGCCCAGCGCATCCGGGTCTGCCGCCGCGCCCGAGCATGCGTCCGGAAGGGACTCGCGCGGCGCGTCCGCAGGGCAGGGCGCACCGGGGAGCGCGCCGCAGGCCGTCCCCTCCGGGAAGAAGCCGGGCGCGGCGTATACGCCTCCAAGCTCGCCGGTCATGCGGCACAGATGCGGAAGCTCGTCGGCGTGCAGCGAGCCGCACAGCGCGCCGGTATAGTGGCAGCGCTCGTTGAGTATGAACGCCTCCAGCTCGCGCCCGGGAAACGCGCGGGCGATTTTTGCCATTTCGTCAAGCCCCGTTCCGCGGTGCAGGATGATGCGGGAAACGTCCGGGCCGTCCAGCAGGGAAAGCGCCGGGACGCTGAACGCGCCGATTTCGCCGCTCAGGTGAATGCGCGCGCGGCAGCCGGCGCGCCGCAGATACAGAAGCAGCGCCGGGTCGGCGAGGATGAAGCGCGAAAAGCCCGCGTCCAGCATATCTTCAATCAGGCCGCGAACGGCTTCGTATTGCTCGGGCGCGTAGAACACCGCGTTGACCGTGAGCGCTACGGGCACATTGGACTCCCGGCTCAGCCGGGAGAGCGTGCGCATGTCCGCCATGGAGGCGATTTGCGTGGGATACAAAAGCACCTCGCGCCGGTTGAGCGGCAGCACGACGCCGTAGCGCTCCAGCCATTCGGCGGGAACGAACCCGGCGAACAACTCGTCCGCGCCCGCGTCCACATAGGCGTCGAACGCATCCAGAGATCCGAGTCCGGCAACGATTTTCGGATTCGAAGGCTTCATAAAGCGGAACGCTCCCTTCGCGCAGAGACTTGCGGCTTCATTGTAGCCCGCAGCCGCGGGTCTGTCAAGCGCGCGGTTGACGGCGCGGGGGAATTACGCTATAATGCAGTCAAACGCGCCGCGCGTTTGCGGAGCATGCGCGCGGCGCGTGAAAATGCGGAAAGCACGGGAGGATTCTACGCATGACGCTGATTGAACGGTTCCGCAAGTATGTAAACATTCCCTCGGCCTCGAACGCCGAGAGCCAAACCATTCCCTCCACGCCGGAGCAGTGGACGCTGGCAAGGGTGCTGGTGGACGACCTTTTGGAAATCGGCGTGAAGGATGCGCGGGTGGACGAGTTCGGCTACGTATACGGCTCCATTCCCGCCAACTGCGAGGGGCAGCCGTCCATCGGCCTGATTGCGCATCTGGACGTGGTGGACGACGTGCCGTGCGCACCGATGAACGCCCGCATCGTGAAGAACTACGACGGCGGCGTCATCGAGCTGGGACACGGCTACGCGCTGGATCCCGCCGAGTTTGGGCGGCTGAAGGCGCTGGTGGGCAAGGATTTGATCGTTACCGACGGCAGCACGATTCTGGGCGCGGACGACAAGGCCGGCGTGGCGGAGATTTTCGAGACGGCGCGCCGGCTTCTGACGCATCCGGAAATCAAGCACGGAGACGTGAAAATCGCCTTCACGCCCGACGAGGAAATCGGCGGCGGCGCGGAAAAGCTGGATATTCCGGCCTTCGGCGCGGACTTTGCCTACACCGTGGACGGCGGCGAGCTGGGCGGGCTGGAATACGAAAACTTCAACGCCGCCGGTGCGCGCGTGGATTTCCACGGCGTGAACATTCATCCCGGCAGCGCGAAGGATAAAATGAAGAACGCCGCGCTGATCGCCGCGGAGTTCGTCGCTCTGCTGCCTGCGGCGGAGACGCCCGCGCATACCTCCGGCTACGAGGGCTTCTATCACCTGACCCACATCGAGGGCGCGGAGGAGAAGGCGTCCGTTTCCTATATTATCCGCGACCACGACCGCGCGAAATTCGAAGCCCGCAAGAGGCAGTTTGCCGCCTGCGTGGACTTCATCAACGCCCGCTTCGGCGAGGGCACGGCGACGCTTACGATGCAGGACAGCTACTACAACATGCGCGAAATCATGGAAACCCACATGGACGTTGTGAACCGCGCGCTGGGCGCCTTCCGCAGCTGCGGCGTGGAGCCGTTCGTGGAGCCGATTCGCGGCGGCACCGACGGCGCGCGCCTGTCGTGGCGCGGCCTGCCCTGCCCCAACCTGTCCACCGGCGGCATGAACGGCCATGGCCGTCACGAGTGCGCCTGCGTGCAGGAAATGGAGGCCATGGTGGACGTGCTCACCGAAATCGTTCGGGCAAGGTAGAAGAAGGACGAAAGGGCTTTCATCGTGTGCCGGAGCGGGAAAATTCTCGCTCCGGCACGTTAGATTTCAACGGAATGTCACAATATTGGCGTATATATGCGCCGAGAACTGTGCTATAATGAGGGAAAGCTCTTAATCGGGAGGTTCCTATGGGAAGATTTCAGGCTGCCTTATATCGCTTTTTCTCCGGTCGCCGCGGGCCGGATCAGCTGGGCACGGCGCTTATCGTCACGTCGCTGATTCTGAGCATTCTGGCGACCCTGCTGAACTGGAGTCTGCTCAGCCTGCTCACGCTCATCATGTGGGTGTGGGCGCTGTATCGCATGCTTTCGCGCAACATTCCTAAGCGCGAAAAGGAAAACGCATGGTTTCTGAAGCGGTATTCTCCGCTCGTTGCGCAGGCGCGTCAGGCGCGCACGCGCTTTAAAAACCGCAAGGTATATCTGTATTACCGCTGCCCGCAGTGCAGGGCGTGGCTGCGCCTGCCCCGAAACATCGGCGAAAAAACGGTCACCTGCGGAAAGTGCGGGGCGACGTTTAAGAAGAAGGCGTAAGCGTTTCCATGTTCGGCTATGTCATGATTAACCCCGACACGCTGACCGAGGCGGAGAAGCTGCGCTTTCGCGAGGTCTACTGCGGCGTGTGCGCGTCTCTTCGGGCGCGCGGCGGCCGGCGGGGACAGCTTACGCTCAGCTACGACGCGGCGTTTCTGGCGCTGGTGCTGAACGGACTGTATGAGCCGGAGGAGCAGCGGGGCAGCACGCTGTGCGCCACGCATCCCGCAAAGCGGCAGCAATTCTCCCAAAGCGCCATGACGCTGTATGCCGCGGACGTGAACCTGCTTTTGTCTTACGAGCACATGCTCGACAACTGGAAGGATGACCGCAGCCACGTGTCCTTGACGCTGTCCCGCTTTTATCGAAAGCGCTATCAGGAGGCCGCGGCGCGCTATCCCGAGCAGGCGAAGGCGATTCGCAGGGAGCTTCAGGCGCTGTCCGAGGTGGAAAAGGCGCGCCTGACCGACTTGGACGCCGCCGCGGGCTGCTTTGGCCGCCTGCTGGGCTCGGTGTTTTCGCCATATGACGACGAATGGAGACCGGGGCTTACGCGCATGGGCTGCGCGCTGGGGCGGTTCATCTATCTGATTGACGCGTGGGACGACGCGGCGAAGGATGAGCGCCGCGGAAATTACAACCCGCTTCTGCCCCTTCGGCGCGAGCCAGATTACGAGGCGCGCGTCCGCCAGATTCTCACGATGGAAATCGCCGAATGCGCAATGGAGTTTGAAAAGCTGCCCATCGTGCAGGATGCGGGCATCATTCGCAACGTGCTCTATTCCGGCGTATGGACGGTATACAGCCGCAAGCGCGAGGCGGCGGAAAAGAAGCAGAAGACTGCGCCGGACGACGGCTCGTCCGCCGACGCGCAGTAGACAGGAAAGGAAAACCGCATGGTGCAGGATCCCTATCAGGTGCTCGGCATTCCCTCCACCGCCTCGGCCGATGAGGTCAAGGCGGCGTATCGCCGTCTTGCCAAAAAATATCACCCGGACGTGAACCACGGTTCTCCCGAGGCCGAGCAGAAGATGAAGGAAATCAACGAGGCCTACGACATGATCGTCAACCATAAATATCAGCCCGGCAGCGCGGGACAGAGCGGCTACGGACAGGCCGGTTACGGGCAGCAGTCCTATGGCGGGCAGCGCTACGAGCGTCCCTATGCCGACCCGTTCGAGGGCTTCGGCGGCTTCTGGGGCTTTGGCGGCACGGGCGGCGAACGGCGCACCTATGGCGCGGACGCGAACGAGTCCGCCGACATGCGCGCCGTGCGCAACTATCTGAACGGCGGCTACTATCGCGAGGCGCTGGATCTGCTCGCCCGCTGCACCGCGCGCGGCCCGCGCTGGTGCTATTACTGTGCCGTGGCCAACGAGGGGCTGGGAAACCGCATCAACGCGCTGAACTATGCCCAGCAGGCCGTGCGCATGGATCCGAATAACGCCGAATACCGCGAGCTTCTGAACCGCCTTCAGTACGCCGGAGGCGCATACCAGAACTATGGCCGCAACTTCAATATGCCGCGCGGCAATCTCTACAGCGTGTGCATGGGGCTGTGCCTGCTGAACCTGTTCTGCGGCACCTGCACGGGCGGAAGATTCTTCTGCTGCTGATTTTTTGCGAAATTGCCTATACGCCGTCGGGCTTTCCCGCGGGCTTTCCGACATTCCAAGCGCTCCGTGCATGCGGGGCGCTTTTCCTTTGCGGCAGGGCACGGGGGCGGGGGAGCGTCGCTCCCCCTGACCCCCTCAAGAGGCGTCCTGCGGGCTCGGCTTTCGCCGCTGCCCGGCGAAAGCGCTTCGGCGGGAAACGGAACGGGCTGGGCTTCCTCAAAAAGAAAACTCCGCATTGCGCCGAAGGCGGAGATACGATATAATGGTCTCGACCGAAAAAACAGGCGCCGGGAGGAATTCCTTTTTATGAAAATCATCAATTTCAGCGTAAACCGCAAGCGCATGGAGGGCACGCCGCGCGACCGCGTAGTCGAGGCCGGAGGGGAACTGGTATTTGCGTGGGGCGTGGAAAACGCACCGGGACAGAAGCAGGCGGCGTATTGTCTGACGCTCACGTGCGGCGGGCGCGCGGTGTACGAAAGCGGCTGGGTGGAAACGGACGCGCAGGAATGCGCGGTTTCGGAGCTGTCCGTTCCGAGCGGCGCGCGCGTGGACGCGGCGCTGACCGTGCGCGACGACGCCGGAGCGGTGAGCGAGACCGGGCTTGCGAGCTTTTATCCGGTGCACGTCGAGTGGACGGCAAAATGGATTACCGCGCCGGAGGAGCCCTGCCTGCGCACGGTGTATTTTCGCCGCGAGTTCTGCGTGACGGGCGAGGTTCGGCGCGCGGTGCTGTATGCCTGCGGGCTGGGCTACCAGAACCTGTATATAAACGGCGTTCGCGTGGGCGACGCGTATCTCGACCCGGCGCACACGGATTACTCCGTCGTGTGCCAGTATGTCGCCGTGCCGGACGCGGGCACGCTCCTGCATGCGGGCGAAAACTGTCTGGCTGCGGAGGTGGGCGGCGGCTGGCGCGACAATCCCAACAATTTTCAGGGGCATGCCGCGGACGTAACGTTCTTCGGCGACCGCAGGCTTACGTATATGCTGGACATTGCCTATGCCGACGGGCGCACGGAGCGCCTGATTTCCGACGAAAATACGCAGGCCGGCTTCGGCCCCAGCGTGCGCAGCGCGCTGTTTAACGGCGAGGACTACGATGCGTGCCTGTCCGTTCCCGGCTGGAACGAGACCGGCTTTGCGGGCTTCGCCCGCGCGAGGCTCTGCGATACGCCCGTAGGCGCGCTTCGGCCGATGGTGATTCCGCCCATCCGCGCCGTGGAAACGATAAAGCCGGTGTGTGTTTCCCGCTTCGAGGGGTCGTACATCGTGGATTTCGGCGTAAATTTGGCGGGCGTCGTGCGCGTGAAAATGCCCAAGATGCCGCGCGGCACGGTGGTTTCGCTGTCGCACTCCGAGGAGCTGGACGAAACCGGCGATTTGTACACCGCCACGCTGCGGGACGCGGAGGCGACCGACCGCTATACCTATGCCGGGAACGAAAACGACTTGGACGTATGGCAGCCGGACTTCACCTATCACGGCTTCCGCTACGCGCGCGTGACGGGCATTGACGTGGGATCGGAGGACATCGAGGCCGTGTTCCTGCGCACGGATATGAAGCACAACGGCTTCTTCGTGAGCGGCAGCGCGGCGCTGAATGCGCTTCAGCGGCAGGTTCTGCGCACCGAGGAGGGCAACATGCACTCCATCCTCACCGACTGTCCGCAGCGTGACGAGCGCATGGGCTGGATGAACGACGCAACCGTGCGCTTTGAGGAAACGCCGTATAACTTCGACTGCGCTGGCATGCTCCGCAAGATCGTGCGCGACATAATGTCCATTCAGAAGCCGGACGGCGCGATTGCCTGCACCGCGCCCAAGGTATTCGGCGCCTTCCCTGCCGACCCGGTATGCTCCAGCTTTCTTGTGGCCGGGAAGGAGGCGTATCTCCATTTCGCCGACCGGGAGACGCTGGAGGAGGCGTTTGACGCCTTTGCCTCGTGGGAAAGCTGCCTGCTTGCCCACAGCGAGGACGATATCGTAAACTACAGCTACTACGGCGACTGGGCGGGTCCGGCCTATGCCTGCGAGCCGAACAACGGCGCGCGCTCCATCGTGACGCCGGGCGTGTTCATGTCCACCGGCTATTCCTTCTTCAACTGCCGCACGCTTTCCGAAATGGCGGAAATTCTCGGACGAGGGGACGACGCGGCGCACTACCGGGCGCTTTCCGAGCGCGTGCGGGAGGCCATGCTGAAAAAATGGTACAACGCCGCAGACGCCGCGTTCGCCACCGGCTCCATGGCCTGTCAGGCGTTTGCACTGTGGCTGGGCATCGTGCCCGAGGCGGATCGCGCCCGCGCGGCAAGGAAGCTGCGGGACGACCTCGTGAATGCCAATTACGCCTTCACCACCGGCAACCTATGCACGCGCTATCTGCTGGATGAGCTGGCCGAGTTCGGCTATGCGGACGACGCATACGAGCTGCTCACGCGCGAGGAATACCCGTCGTGGGGCTTCATGCGCCAGAACGAGGCCACGACGGTTTGGGAGCGGTTTGAGCTAAAAAAGAGCCCGGGCATGAATTCCCATAACCACCCGATGTACGGCTCCGTGGGCGCGTTCCTGTATACCGGCCTGCTCGGGCTGAAGCCCACGCAGCCGGGGTATCGCCGCTTTTCCGTAAAGCCCGTCATGCCGAATAAGCTGCTCAGCGCGCAGGGCGGCGTGAATTCGCCCTACGGCTCCATCCACGTGCGCTGGTTCAAGCGCTACGGCGGCAGTCACCTGTTTGTGGACGTGCCCTTCGGCTGCACGTGCGACGTGGAATTCATGGGACAAACGCAGACGCTGACCGCCGGCTCGCATCACCTGAGCGCGGCAGACGAGGCATAAGCATCAAGGCAGGTTGGACGCAGCGCGGGCTTTCATCCAACCTGCCTTGACTTTTGCGCGACGGCAGGGCTACGTCATTTTCTCCGGGCACAGCCGAATCGATTCCTTTCGGTATTTTGCCGGCGTCGTGCCCACGATGCTCTGAAAATGGCGAATGAAGGAAACCGTGTCTATATACCCAACCTGCGCGCCGATTTCGGCAACCGCGTCGGTCGAGGATCTCAGCAGCTCCTGCGCCCGGTGAATTCTGCACTGGTGCAGGTACCGATACGGCGGCACGCCGATCTGCTGGCGGAAAATATGAATGAGATAATATTTCGAATAGTGCGTAACCCGTTCAAAATCCGCCATGCCGATGTCCTCAAGCATATGCTCGTGGATATATTTCGTCAGCAGCCGAACCTCCGCGTGCCCGCGAGCCTCCTCGGTCTCCGCCTGATACAGGCTGTTCAGCATGCCCAGCAGCATTCCGTTCAGCAGGCTGTTGATTTCCGCGCGGGAAAGGATGTCGGAATCCGTCCGAAGGGACAAAATCTGTCGGAACGCATCCTCCATTTCGCCCACGGCGCGCAGGCGAACCGGCGTCAGGCGATCCATCAGAGAGGCCGCATAGCCCCTCAGCCCCTCGCCGTTAAAATGAACCCAGTAGAATTCCCACTCGTCGGCGTCTCCGGTATAGTATTGCTGAAACGTATCGCAATAAATGACTACGGCCGTGCCTGCGGTCAGGCTGCATACCTGATTCTTCCAGTGCAGCACGCCCTTCCCGGAGCAGGTGTATATAAGAAGCGCCTGCGCCTTTCCGTCTCTTCTTGTGAAATACCCCGGGTTTGCACGATAATACCCGATTTCCGTCGCATATAAGGAAAACAGGCGCGCGTTTTCGTCCGCGCTGAATAGCAGGGTCTGCGACCTGTCGGAAATATCCAGCTCGTACTCCAGCATCACTGCACCGCCTTTCAAAGCAATAACGTATAATAATTCGGCAAGAAACACGCTTATTCCTGCCATAGGAAACCATTATAATATTGTATACAGAGCGCATAGGAAGGGAATTTTGCCATATTATTGCCTTTTCTTTTGTGAGATAGCGATTAACTTGCTCAATACGTTCATAAAGAGAGGAGGAAAGAGATTCATGCAAACCGCTCGACAATTTCTGCAGATACCGCGGCGTCAAACGCTTGGCAGACGCATGTGGAGAGCGCGCTGGTTCTATCTTTTGATGCTGCCGGGACTCGCCTACTTTTTGATTTACCGGTATCTCCCAATGTTCGGTATTGTGATGGCGTTTCAGGATTACAATCCAAGCTCCGGCTTTGCGGGCAGCCCATGGGTCGGCCTGATGCATTTTAAGCAGTTCTTCAGCTACGGCTCCCTGAAAATGCTGTTTTCCAATACACTGATTCTGTCGCTGCAATCGCTTCTGTTCGGCTTCCCGGCGCCCGTGCTGATGGCGCTGCTTCTCAACGAGGTCAGGCACAGCGGCTACAAGCGTACGACGCAGACGCTGATGTACCTGCCGCACTTTCTCTCCACCGTCGTCGTCTGCTCCATTGCCTATCAGCTGTTCTCCATGGATTCCGGCATGCTGAACCGTCTGCTGGTTCGTCTGGGTCTGCCTAAGGTGAATGTGCTCATGAACGAATCGGCTTATCGACCGCTGTTTGTTGGTCTTACCGTCTGGCAGAGCACGGGATGGGGCACCATTATTTATCTGGCGGCACTGTCCAACGTGGATCCACAGATGTACGAAGCCGCCATGCTGGAGGGTGCCGGGCGCTGGAAGCAGATATGGTACATCACGCTGCCGTCCATCCTGCCAATCGTAATGGTAACGCTGGTTCTGCGCATGGGCGAGCTGCTGGACGTGGGACTGGAAAAGAGCCTGCTGCTGAGCAACGCCATGAACCGCTCCGTGTCGGAGGTATTCGATACCTACGTATATCAGCGCGGCGTAGTCAATGGCCAATACAGCCTGTCCACGGCGGTCGGCCTGTTTAAGTCCCTCGTCGGTCTGATTCTGGTTCTCACTTCCAACTGGCTGAGCAAAAAAGTAACGGATGAAACCATTTACTGAGAGGAGAAACGCAAGATGAAAAAACACGGTCGGCTTCGACGCGTTTCTGTCGGCGACACGGTGATTTATCTGATTATCGGCCTGTTCACGCTGGCCTGCGTAATTCCCTTCTGGTACGTCCTCGTGTCCTCCTTCTCCCAGCTGCCCGGCTTTTACATCCGCAATTTTACGCTGGACGGATACATATACATCTTTTCCACCAACACACTGATGCGCAGCCTTGGCAACACGGTGTATATTACCCTCATCGGCACGCTGCTGAAGCTGCTCGTAACCAGCATGATGGCCTACGCGCTTGCGGAGACGAGCGTGCCCGGACGCAAGCTTCTGCTGAACCTGATTATCTTTACGATGCTCTTCGGCGGCGGTATGATTCCCACGTATTTCGTCGTGCGCGGCACGGGGCTGATGAATACGCTCTGGGCCGTCATACTGCCCGGGCTTATAAATCCGTTCAACCTCATCGTGATGAAGAACTTTTTTCAGGGCATCCCCGCGGATATCCGCGAAAGCGCCCGCATCGACGGCTGCCACGAGCTGATTCTGCTGTTTCGGATTATTCTGCCGCTGGCAACCGCGTCGCTGGCAACCTTCGGCCTGTTTTATGCGGTCGGGCAGTGGAACACCTACATGTCCGCCCTGCTCTACATTCCGGACAACAGCAAGTGGCCGATTCAGCCGCTTCTGCGGCAGATCGTGTATGTTTCCTCGTCCATCGGCAACGAGGATGCGGTGGACAGCGAAATCGCGCTTTTAGCCTCCAGCATCAAAATGGCGGTGATTATCGTCGCTACGGTGCCCATCATCTGCCTGTATCCCTTCCTGCAGAAGTATTTTGCAAAGGGCATCATGGTCGGCGCCGTCAAGGGCTGATACGATACCGCGAACGATCGCGGCACATATAGAGAAGAGGAGGATTTCCCATGAAGAAACTGACCCCTATCCTTCGCGCGCTGTGCCTGATGATGGCGCTGTGCCTGACCATCGGCTGCGCAGCCGGCGTATCTGCCGAGGAAGAGCCTCTGCAGGTAACCATGTATCTGGGCTGTCTGGTGCTGGAATATCCGCCGGACGGCAACGAAATTGAAAAAATGATTGAGGACTACATTGGCGGCGTGGACTTCAAAATCAATGCCTACTCCCAGAGTGTGCTGCACGAGATGATGCCCACCCTGATTGCCGGCGGCGATCTGCCCATGGTTGTCAACGTCGGCGGCAGCCAGCTGAGCAAAAGCTACATGATCAGCGCCATGAAGTCCGGCGAATTCTGGGATGTAACGGATTATCTGAATACGCTGGAAAATTTCAAGGATCTGAATCCCGCCTGCATCAGCAACTATGCCATTGGCGGCCGCAACTATGGTCTGCCGCTGGAGCGCGGCATTTCCCGCGAGGCCACGACCTATCGCTACGACTGGCTGCAGAATTTGGGGCTTGAGGATCCCACCACGGTTGAGGAGCTTGTGACGATGCTCAAGCGCTTCACCACCGACGACCCGGACGGAAACGGCATTGACGACACCTACGGCACCGTGAACGATCCGACCGGCCGCCTTGCCGTCATGCTGGGCGCGCCGCTCAACTGGCGCTACGAGGACGGCCAGATGATCAAGGCCGAGCTGACGGAGGAATACACCGAGGCGCTCGACATCAGCCGTGAGCTGTATGCCATGGGCGCGATTCACCCGGAATACACCATCCGCGAGCGCGCGGACATCGAAGGCGACCTGATTCAGGGCAAGGCAGGCGCGTACTTCAACACCAGTACCGACATTACCGCCTTCCAGAGCCTGATGGTGCAGCCCGAGGCCGTGCTGCATGCCAGCAACGTCTTCGCCAATGAGGACGGCAGCATTTACACCGCCGCCGGACGCGGCAACAACGGCGCGCTGCTGTTCAGCACGAAGGCCATTCCGGACAAGGAAACGCTGGATAAGGTCATCAACATCTTCGACCGTCTGGCCGATCAGGAGATGTGCAACCTGCTGGCGCTGGGCGTCGAGGGCAAGAACTATGAGGTGGTGGACGGCGTGGCGCACATGCTGCCCGACGAGGATGGCTCCATCAAGAGCTTCTACACCAACAGCATCTACAATCCCTACACGGTTCCGATGGCCGTTCGCTGGCCGAACCTGCGCACGATTCCTGCGGAGCTGGACTACGGCGCCAAGCGCAATCTGGAAATCATTGAGGAAAACGCACCCTACGCCGTGGCGGATCCCACGCTGGGTCTGACCTCTGAGCTGTATCTTGAGCTGGGGCCCGATCTGGATACGCTGCTTAACGACGCGAAGGTTCTGTACATCATGGGACAGATTGACAGGGACGAATACCTGAACCGCGTAGAGCAGTGGCGCGCGCAGGGCGGCGACGACATTGCAGCCGAATATGCGCGGCTGTATGAGGAAAAGAACGGCTGAGCATCGAGCGGCACGTAAGGGCGCATGCGGCCCCACGGGAGCCCCGCTTTTCGCGGGACTCCCGAAAGGCTTGCTTTGGGAGGAGAGCGCACATGGAGAATGTAAGAATCGGCATTATCGGCATTGGAAACATGGGCAGCAGTCATGTGAAATGGATTATGGCCGGGGAAATCGAGCATCTGGTGCTGACGGCGGTCGCGGACATCCGCGAGGAACGCCGCGCGTGGGTGCGGGAAACGTATCCGGGCGTCGCGGTGTTTGACGATGCGGAGGCGCTGATGACCAGCGGGCTGGTGGACTCGGTGCTGATTGCCACGCCGCACTATCTGCATCCGCCGCTTGTAATGGCCGCGCTGAGGCACGGTCTGCACGTGATGAGTGAAAAGCCCGCGGGCGTATACACCAAGGCCGTGAGAGAGGAAAACGAGCTGGCGCGGAGGAGCGGCAAAACGTTTGCCATCATGTTCAACCAGCGCACACACTGCATGTACCGCAAGGTGAAGGAAATCATCGCCTCGGGCGAGCTGGGCGCGCTGCGCCGCGTGAACTGGATCATCACGGACTGGTTCCGCACGCAGTATTATTACGATTCCGGCTCGTGGCGCGCCACGTGGGACGGCGAGGGCGGCGGCGTTCTGCTGAACCAGTGCCCGCACAATCTCGACCTTCTGCAATGGATGGTGGGCATGCCCGTGCGCGTGCGCGCCTTCACGCACAACGGAAAGTGGCACAGCATTGAGGTTGAGGACG
This sequence comes from uncultured Oscillospiraceae bacterium, assembly GCA_964565845.1. GTDB lineage: Bacteria > Bacillota > Clostridia > Christensenellales > Aristaeellaceae > SFHK01. The sequence goes on from CAZMGO010000038.1 coordinate 17,306, forward strand.
ACGTGACGGCGTACATGGAATTCGAAAACGGGGCCACGGGCGTGTTCATCACCTCCACCGGCGACATGCCGGGCGACAACCGGCTGGAAATCGTGATGGAGGGCGGCACGCTTCTGTGCGACGGCGGCACGCTGACGCTCAAGCGGCTGAGCATGCCCATCGAGGAATACCAAAAGCAATACAGCGGCGGCCCGGCATGGCTGAAATGCGAGGCCGAAACCGTGGAGCTGGACGGCTCCTGCACGCAGCATCAGGGTGTTCTGCGCGCGTTCGCCGACCATATTCTGAACGGCGGGCCGCTGGTGGCCGAGGGCGTGGAGGGCATCAACTCCCTCATGCTGTCCAACGCCATGTACCTGTCCAGCTGGACGGGCGAAACGGTCGAGCTGCCCATCGACGAGGATCGCTTCCTTGCGGAGCTGAACAAGCGCCGCAAAGCGTCCGCGGGCAAGACGGTCGAGGAAAAGACGCTGGATATTTCCGGCACGTTCTAAGGAGGAGGAAGCCGTGATAAAGCTCGGAATCTGCGCCCCGCCGGACGCGTTTGAGGCCGTGGCGCAAATGGGCTTTGACTATATGGAAACCGGCCTTGTGCCGATTCATCGAATGAGCGACGAGGACTTCGCGAGCCTGTGTGAGCGCGTGGAGCGCGCGCCGATTCGCATGGAGGCAATCAACGGCATGCTGCCGGGCACGCTGCCCGTCGCCGGCCCCAATGTGGACGAGGGCGCGCTGGACGAATATCTGGAGAAGGCCTTTGCCCGCGCGCGGCGGCTGGGCGCGGAGGTCATCGTGTTCGGAAGCGGCGCGGCGCGCGGCGTGCCCGCGGGCTTTCCCATCGACGAGGCGTGGCGGCAGCTGTTTGCCTTTCTGAAGCGCGCGGACGCGCACGCGGGGAAGCACGGCCTCACGATTGCCATCGAGCCGCTGTGCCGCCCGGAGTGCAACGTTTTGAATCTGGTCAGCGAAGCCGCGGCGATTGCGTCCATCCTGAACGCGCCCCATGTGCGCACGCTGGCCGACACGTTCCACATGGCGATTTCCTCGGAGCCTGCGAGCGTTCTCACGCTGTACGGTTCCCAGCTTGCGCACGTGCACATTGCCAACCCGAACGGACGGGCATGCCCCGAGCCGGGCGACGGCGAGAACTATGCGGCGCTTCTGCGCGCCCTGAAGGACGGCGGCTACGACGCGCGCGTCAGCATTGAGGGCATCGTAAAGCCCTTTGAGGAAAAAGCGCCTCTCGGCCTGCAGGCGCTTGACCGCGCCCGCCGCGCCGTGTGGGGCTGACCCTCGCGGTTCAAAAAAA
>CAZMGO010000039.1:0-8143 GCA_964565845.1 uncultured Oscillospiraceae bacterium
CCTGCTCGGAAATTGCCGTTTCGCACGCCTTTATCTTCGCCTCGCTGTCGCCGTAGCCGTTCAGCGCGCGGAAGGCCTCGATGGCCTCCTCGTATTTCTTGTTCTTGCGAAGATTTTCGGCCTTCTGGTACGCCTGCTCGGAAATTGCCGTTTCGCACGCCTTTATCTTCGCCTCGCTGTCGCCGTAGCCGTTCAGCGCGCGGAAGGCCTCGATGGCCTCCTCGTATTTCTTGTTCTTGCGAAGATTTTCGGCCTTCTGGTACGCCTGCTCGGAAATTGCCGTTTCGCACGCCTTTATCTTCGCCTCGCTGTCGCCGTATCCGTTCAGCGCGCGGAAGGCCTCGATGGCCTCCTCGTATTTCTTGTTTTTCCGAAGCGCTTCGGCCTTCTGGTACGCCTGCTCGGAAATTGTCGTTTCGCACGCCTTTATCTTCGCCTCGCTGTCGCCGTATCCGTTCAGCGCGCGGAAGGTCTCAATGGCCTCCTCGTATTTCTTGCTGCTCATCAGAGAAACGGCGGCGGCGTAGGCCTTGGCGTTTTGGGCTTCTTTGAGCCGGTCGGCGGAATCCGAATAGCTGCCAAGCTCGGTAAAGAGCACGATGGCCGCGTCATAGTTGCCAGCCTTCTGCTTGGAAACGGCCTCGACATAGGCTTTGGCGTTCTGGGCTTCCTTGAGACGGTCGGCGGAATCCGAATAGGTTCCCAGCTCGGTGAAGAGCGCAATGGCCGCGTCGAATTCGTCCTTTTCCGCTTGCTGCAAGCCCTTTTTGTATTTCGTTTCATAGGCTGCGGCACGGTCGGCGCTGTCCTTATAGCTTCCCAGCGCCTTGAACGCGTCGTAGGCGGCCTGTGCGCTTTGCGCGCCGCGCGCTTCTGTTTCCAGCGCCAGCTGATAGCTGCATTCCTTGGACAGCTCGTCCGCGTCCTTGTAGCCCTGAATCGTGGCATAAATCGCCTGCGCCTCGGCATACTGCCCGTTTTCCCGAAGCTTTTCGGCATTTTGATAGGCGCGCTTCCTCGCCTGCGCCGCCTCATCATCAAGCTGAACGCGCACGCACGGACGCACGGCGTTATCATTACTGCCGACATCGTCGCCGCGGACGGTAACGGAGCCGCCGGCGTAGACGTCTGCGGCATAGATGCTGCGGGCGCCCGGCGAGCGCAGCCACCACCAGCAGACCTTTCCGCCGTCCACGATGTGGCTTTCGCTTGTAATTACACCCTGTTCGGCGGCGTATTCCGTGGCGGCGCACATTCTCGCTTCATCGTTTGCAAAATACTTCTCCGCTTCCGCGATGCTCAGAAGGAACACGTTGTCCTTTGTCGCGTTGCCCGGGTTTGTGCTGTGCTCCGGATTTTTGTCCGCGCTGACGTCGCTCTCGAAAAGGCTCTGCTTTTCGTCCTCGCTGAACGCGCGGTTGTAGAATTCGTTGTTCAGCCAGCTGCGAAGCGTAGACTGCTCCCATGTAACCGGCTCCGATTCCGTGTTGTACATCTGGCAGTCCAGCGCATACCGGCTGATGAGCAGCGCCGTTTCGCCGTCGTTTTCCAACACCAGCCATTCAATCGGCGTGTCATCCGTGCCGGAGGCTGTCTGCGGATAGGTGCCGAAGGTCACGTAGTCGCCCACCTGATAGGCTGGCGTTTGGGATGCTTCCGCATTCGCGATCAGGCATGCACTAAGTCCCGCCAGCAGAATGAGCACCGGCAGCAAAATGTGCAGCTTCCTACGTTTCATAAAATTCCCCCTATTCTTCGTTCGTGTCCGATTCCACGTCCACATTGAACCGCGCATGCATGCGGCGCAAAGGAGCCTCCGCATTCGAAACGCGGACGATCCTCGAAGGAACCTGCGCGTCACATTTTCAAAAAAACAGCCCGCACGCACGGCAAAGCTTAGATTCCGTGCCCCTGCTTCGAGCGCAGGCGAAGCCGCTCGCACCCGAAACGCGAACCCGCAGCTTGCGCATCCCCTTGGAGGGGTGAACTTGTTCTGCCCTGCCGCCATTGGAAATCCTCCCCGCGTACGGTTCCCCTTGCCGTCGTTGAGAATCCTCCCCGCGTACGGTTCCCCTGCCGCCGTTGGGGATGCTCCCCCGCTTACGGTTCCCCCTGCCGCCATTGGGAATCCTCCCTGCTTACGGTTCCCCCTGCCGTCCGGCAGGCCTTTGTCTGCCGAACCGGCGAGGACGGAAAAACCGGCTTCCCCCGATTTGGGATTGCGAGATTAGGGGAACGGGGGGTACGGGATTATAGGCTTCGGAGATTCATTTTAGAAAAGCCGAACCCGCACGCACGGACGCACAGCATTGCCGCTGCTATGGACATGGTCGCCGCTGCTGCTGAAGGAGCCGCCGAAGCTGACACTCGCCGCGTAGCCGCTGTCGTAGCCGGGCGAACGGAGCCACCACCAGCAGGCCCGCCTGCCGTCAACCGTGTAGTTGCTGTATGCTGCGTATGTGCCCTGCTGGATTGCGTAATCCGTGGGTACGCACATCCTCGCTTCGTTGCTCGTGAAGTACTTCTTTGCTTCCACGATGCTCAGAAGAAACACATTGTCCTTTGTCGCATTGCCCGGGTTCGTGTCGTAGTCCGGATTCTTGTCCGCGCTTACGCTGCTCGTGAGGATGCTCTGCTTCTCCTCATCGCTGAACGCACGATTATAGAAAGTGCTGTTCAGCCAGCTTCGAAGCGTAGACTTCTCCCATGTAGTGTCGGCGTATTCTGTATTATACATCTGACAGTCCAGCCCATACCGGCTGATGAGCAGCGCGGTTTCACCGTCACTTTCCAAAACCAGCCACTCGATCGGCGTATCGTCCGTACCGGAGGTTGTCTGTGGATACGATCCGAAGGTCACGTAGTTTCCGGTCTGATAGATTTGGGCGGCGACCGTTTTTATTTTCTCGTCCACATCCCTGTAGCCGCGAATCGTCGCATAGATTGTATACGCCTCGGCGTATTTGCCGCTTTCCCGAAGCGATTCGGCATTTTGATAGGCGCTTTGCTTCTCCCGCGCTTCCTTGTCATCAAGCCAAACCCGCACGCATGGACGCACGGCGTTGCCGTCGCCGCTGACGCCGTCACCGCGGTTGATGATGGAGCCGCCGGCGTACACGTCTGCGGCATAGGCGCTGCGATCACCCGGCGAACGCAGCCACCACCAGCAGGCCTCTTTGCCGTCCACGATGTAGCTTTCGCTTGTAAATACCCCCTGTTTGACGGCGTATTCCGTGGCCGCGCACCTTCTCGCTTCCTCGTCTGCAAAATACTTCTCCGCCTCCGCGACGCTCAGAAGGAACACGTTATCCCTTGTCGCATTCCCGGGCTTCGTGCTGAACTTCGGATTTTTGTCCGCGCTGACGTCGCTCTCGAAAAGGCTCTGCTTCTCGTCCTCGTCGAACGCACGATTGTAGAATTCGTCATTCAGCCAGCTGCGAAGCGTAGACTTCTCCCATGTAGTGTCGGCGTATTCCGTATTATACATCTGACAGTCCAGCCCATACCGGCTGATGAGCAGCGCCGTTTCGCCGTCGTTGTCCAAGACCAGCCACTCAATCGGCGTATCATCCGTGCCGGAGGTTGTCTGCGGATAGGTGCCGAAGGTCACGTAGTCGCCCACCGAATACGTCTGTTCTTTTGTTTTGCTGCTCTCGTTCTCATCCTGCACGATATCGGAAAGCCGAACCCGCACGCACGGGCGCACGGCACCGTAGCTGTAGTTGACATTGTTGCCGTAGTCGCCGATGGAGCCGTCGTTGAGGATACGCGCCGCGCGGTAGCCGTAGTTGCCGGGCGAACGGAGCCACCACCAGCAGGCCTTTCTGCCATCAACCTTGTAGTCGCTGTTTGTCCATGCGCCCTGCTTGATTGCGTAATCCGTAGCTGCGCACATTCTCGCTTCGTCACTCGTGAAGTACTCGTTTGCTTCTACGCTGCTCAAAAGGAACACATTGTCCTTTGTAGCATTTCCCGGGTTCGTGCTGTAGCTCGGATTCCTGTCCGCGCTGACATCGCTTGTGAGGATGCGCTGCTTCTCACTTGCGCTGAACGCACGGTTGTAGAATTTGTTATTCAGCCAGCTGCGAAGTGTGCACTGCTCCCATGTAGTCGATGCTGCATATTGGGTATTGTACGGCTGACAATCCAGCGCATACCGGCTGATAAGCAGCGCCGTTTCGCCGTCGTTTTCCAACACCAGCCACTCAATCGGCGTGTCATCCGTGCCGGAGGCTGTCTGCGGGTAGGAACCGAAGGTCACATAGCTGCCCACCTGATATTCTGATGTTTGGGATGCTTCCGCGCTGCCGACCAAGCATGCGCAAAGCCCCAGCGCCAAAATAAGCACCGGCAATAAAGCTCGCAGCCGATTTCCTCTCATGAAACCATCTCCTCCATTCCTTTCAAGGAATCCTGTCGTTGTTTCTATGCGCTGCTCTTCCAGCGCCGGTTATGCAAACGGCTGCCGCGAAGAGATACGCGGCAGCCGCATGGAGGTTACCAGACCTCAATTTCTGCGATGCACACGCCGAATTTCGAGTCGTTGTACCTGCTTCCCTTGTACACGCTGTCGATCTGGATTCGAATGCTTTTCCCGACGACGGGATTGGAGAAGCTGATGCTCTGCGATGTGCGGTTGTCATTCAGGGTATAGCTGCCCACGTACTGATCGTCCACGTACACGCTGAAGTCCCTCACGCGAGAATTCTTCTCCCAGTCATCCGTGTTTTTACTCGCAATGCCCTTACCATTTACAATCGTAAGACCATTGAAGACGTATTTCCTGCCATCGGTAACGGAGAGGCTGATCCACGCATCCTCATACTCGCCCCACGCATCCCACGAGGTGCTCTCCTTGCCGTCGAGCACGCAGCTGGGATCTACGGGCGGATTGTTGTTTTCAAAGTACGAGCTGGCGGTAGCCTTGAGACTTCCCTTATAGCTGGAAATCGGCAGGTTGGGCGAGGGCGACGGCGTAGGCGTCGCAGTCGGCTTCGGCGTGGGTGTTGGGGTTGGCGTCGGCGTCGGCGAGGGTGTCGGCGTCGCCGTTGGCTTCGGCGTGGGCGTTGCGGTTGGCGTGGGCGTAGGTGTCGGTGTGGGCGTCGCAGTCGGTGTCGGCGTCGCCGTAGGTGTCGCGGTCGGCGTCGGCGTGGGCTTTTCGGTTGGCGTGGGCGTTGGGGTCGGGGTTGCCGTGGGCGCCGCGGTCGGCGTTGGCGTATACGTCGGGGTCGCGGTCGGCGTATCCGTTAGAGCAGGCGTTGATGTGTATGCCAAGGCGGCCTCCGCAGCGTATGTCGCGGCAGCCGTCGGGGTATATTCCGGGGTCGGCGTCGGGTCGGAGGGCAGAATGCCCCTCAGAATCATATATAGAATCACGATCACGGCAGGCGTCAGATACAGAATCGTCTTTCGCTTATTCTTCTTGCGCTTCGGAGAGGAAAGCACCTCATCCAAGGCCGTTTTCAGCTGTTCAAAGCTGTCGATGTCCTTGAGATCGATGTACTGCACCCGGCTCAGCTCCGGCGGAATATCCCGCCGCTCCAATCCGTTGAGCAGAATCAGCTTTCGCTTTGAATCCTGACGCATCAGATACAGGTACCGCTTCCATTCGTTCTGTACCCAAGACGCCGTGATGTATTTCTTCTCGCTGCACACCACAATCAGCACCTTTGCCGTTGTCAATGCGTGGATAATGTAAGGCTCAAATTCCGCGCCGACATGCTGCCGCAGCGTGATGCGCGAGTTGAAAACCCTTAGCGGCTTGCCATCCTTCCCCTTTAGGTTTACCAGCTTATAGTAAAGATTCTGCGCCGTATAGCTGTCCATTGTAGGGCGGCCATCCTCGTCGCCCTGCTTTACGCTGATGAACACATCGTAAGGCTCTGCGTTTCGCTGAATCTGCGCGTACTTTTCAATCAGCTCGTCAATTTGCTTTGCCCGGCGCTTGAATTCCTCCCGTACCTCTTCACTTGCCAAATCACACGCCGTGCGGAAATTCGCGTCCCTTGACATGGGCTCCTGCACAAAGCGCGTCAGCGTCGGAACGTAGCTGCCGCTGTCCGCCTCTTTGACATATTCAATGCCATACCGGCACACGGCTAACTTAAAATAATACTCCGGCTCATCGCCTTTTTCTTCGATCAGTTTTTGATATTGCTGCGCCGCCTCTTCAAAATGCGCGTTTTTCAGTTCATTTTCTGCCATGCGCTCGATGCTCAGCAATCGGGTGCTGCTGTATTCACGTTTTTCCCTTACCGTGTTATACTCCTGCTCCCGTTTTGCCTGCAAACGCTCTGCTTCAATCAGCCGCTCTCTTACTTCATTAATAAGCAGATTACCCGACGAAACCTGTTCCTGAAGCTTTTTGCTCTCCTCGCGCGCGGCCTCCGCTGCCTGACGAGTCCGCTCCTCCAGCTCCGCCAGATGCGCATCCTTTTCAATCATTTCCGTGATGATGTTCAGTTCCCCGCAATACGGGCAGCAAACGGTCTTCTCTTGGGCCGTCGTGAAAAGACCTCGGCATACTGAACAGGTAATCTGCTTAACGGCGCTCATCCTCGTGTCTCCTCCAGTACAAATCATCTGTGCTTCGCTACAGCCTTGGGTGAATGGAATCCTTCTCGCTCATTTCATCTGCAAACGGTACTCATTGCCGCATTCCGCATCGGGAAACCTCGGCGACATTTGCTTTATCCCTGCTCGTTCCATACAAATGCCGCCCGGCCTCCCTGCATGCTCCGGCAGCTTTACCACTGACTTCGATTCTGCAGCCGCTGCATGTATGCCGCATCGTAATTGTAATTCACTCGGCTCAGAATGTTCAGCATGTCCTCCCGCGCAATCGGAACAAAGGCGGCAACCTTCTTGTTTGTGGGATTCTCGCTGGTCGTACGGTTAAAGGAAATTCTTGCCGCTTCACTAACGATCCATTTCAGCTCGCGGTAGCTTGCATGCTCGAGTCGTTCCGTGCACAGGGCAATCATGCTCTTGGCAAATTCCTCATCCTCGCCCAAATACGTTCGGAGGTTCCTATATAAATAGTCGCCAATCTGCTGTTCGGACGGAAGCCCAACGTAGGCTGCCGTCGCCAAGCGCGAACGCAGCGCGCTGTCCACCTTCCATGGATAATTGGTCGCGCCAATGATAACCGCCTTCGATGCTCCGCCCACGCCGTCGATATGCTGCAGGAATTCCGTTACCAGCGCGCGTTCATGGGAAGGAATCCCCTCTGCATCGCGCTGCGGGCAAAGCGTATCGATTTCGTCGATGCAGATTACGGGCATCTCATACTGCGCAGCATCCGCGAACAGCGCATCCAATCGCTTCTCCGCAACACCGACCAAGCTATGCTTGATAATGGAGGCTTTGAACAGATAAAATGTGCTGCCGCGGAAGTTGTTCAGCACGTAATTGCCGATTGCCTTGCAAAAATGCGTCTTGCCGCCGCCGGGAGGGCCGTAGAGAAGGATATGGTTCATTTCCGGCGGCATCTGCTTGGCAAGCTCCGGATATTCCAGCCTTCTGTGCGCCGAATCGAAGCAATCCTTGATCGCCTGAACGCTGTCCTCCATATTGCCAAAGTCCTCAAAGCTTGCCGACGGCAATTCCGTAATTCTGGCAGCCTCTATATCAAAGCCGTGCAGATCCTCTGCAGAGGCGCTTTGCGTCTTGACCTTTGCCGTCTCGGTCAGCCTTGACGGATAGACAGGCGCGGCGGGATGCTCCGGGAATTCCTCCGCGCTTCCCTCCGCGATCATCGCGGGGAAGGTGATGCCCATGCTCGTAAACCATTGGATGAGCTTCTCGGGAAGGACGATTTTCCTGCGCACCACCTCATCCCGCACAAGGGTTAACAGGCGCTTCATTTCATTCCTATGCTTCTCCGCCGCTATGCCCGTCGTTAATCCCGACAGCTCATATTGCGCCGTAGCCGCCTTAATATAAGAATCCAATGCTTCAGGGCTGTCCCCCAGGCTCACCGCCGTACGCAGGGCATGCTCGTAACACATGGACAATTCTTCAATCCGCTCGGCATATGCAGATGGCATGATCAATCTTCTCCCTTCAGTGTGCTGGAAAGCGAATCCATCATACTGTGGAAGTCCTCTGCCTTGCTGACGGTCTGCGCCTTGGCCGGTTCCTG
>CAZMGO010000039.1:8243-18421 GCA_964565845.1 uncultured Oscillospiraceae bacterium
CTCCAGCCACTCGTCGCTGATGCTGTCCGTGCTCTGGCTTTCGCTGGGATACATCTCGACCAGCTGCTTATACAGCTCGTCATACTTCCGCAGCCTTTCCTCGCTGTGAAGCGGCTCCATGATCTTGCGGAGCTTCTCAAACACCTTGGGCATCGTTATATCCTGGCGATCAAACCCGCGAAGCATCTCTGCCGTCTCGGAGATGGCCTGCGCGAATTCCCGCGTAATCTCCCGCATTTCGATCTCGCTGTACAGGGTATCGACATGCTCACACATCATCTGCATCATGCGGTATTGACCCATGTACATTTTCAGCATGCGGCAGGCTCTGCGTCTCGCCGCCTGATCAACGGGCTCAATCCGGTCGAGCCTGCGAATCTGTTCAATCGTCTTTTGAATATTTCCGCTGCACAGATGCGTCCGCATGCGCACGTCCACCACGGTCTTTTCCATGTGCTCGCGCATTTCCTTCTGCTTATTTTCTTTAAGCTTCATACCATTCGCATGAGGAGAACCGATGCCAAAGCCCTTAATGATTTTCATAACACTTCACCCCTTACTCCGTGTCGTCAGTTGACCAGCTGATTTGCATTCTGTTCTTCGGCCGCCTGTTCCTGCGCGTGTTTCTCTTGAATCTCCCGCGCCTCCTGCGCAAGCTCATGCTCCTTAACCAGACGGTTCGCCTGCTCCTCGCTCTCCAGAGAAATTCCCGGAAGGGAAGCGCGGATTTTCTCTCGGGACAGCTTGCTGGCTTCCATGCTCCTCAAGCTCTGCGCGCGGTATTCCTTTATCTGAGCCGCCTGCTCTTCCATCTGCTTGCGCATATCGTTTTCAATTTCAGCGATGGCTTGGGTCAGCTTCTGCAGCGAAATTCCTTCCGGAAGGCTCTGAAGGTTTTTCATCTGGCTCTTAATACGGAGCATAAGACCCGCATACGACTGGATTTGCTGCTTTGCGTTTTCCAGCTGCGCTTCCTGATCCATGAAGATCGCGCTCAGCTCCGTCCTGTCACGGTTTTCCTGCCTGAATCGATTCATCAAATCCAGCGTCTCATCCCATTCCTTCTGCAGGCTGTCGCGGAACCTGACCGTTACGTCACTCTGAAGCTCCAATAACGCATAACGCAGCATGAGCGTACCGTATTCGACGTCTCGCATGGAGCTTGAGGAACGCTTCTCAAATAGGCATTCGCACAGCGCCTTCTGAGAAAGGAGCAGCTGTTTCTCACTGCCCTTATCCAGATACTCACCAATCGCATGAATCAGCTCAAGCGCCGCGTCATCCAAGGCCTTTACGTCCAGAAGGACGTCCGTAGGACTGTCCAGCTTATCCTGTACGCTTTGCAGCAGCTTGTCAACCTGCTCAATCTTATCCTCCGTCAATGCTCCGTTTTTACCTATGCCGGAGATCTTCATGCGCAGCTTTTCCAGTCGATCCTTTATCACATTTGCGCTTTCCCGGTTGTCGTTAATCCGATCCTGAATTTCCTGCTTTTCCTCTGTCTTTTTTTCCTCCGGTTGTGTCTGCGCCGCTTTCTTCTTGTGTTGCGGAATCTTCTTGATTAACTCCTTAAGGCCCATATATTCTCCCTCCTACTATTCTTGCATATACAGCGGCTCGGATACACTTTGCAAATGCGCCTTTCCGCAGCATATCAATCCATATCGACGAAATACCCGTCCTGTCTCGCCCGCAAGTCTGTCGTTTACTTCCTCCAAGCCCTGTAGGCACGTCTCATATGTCCAATCCGTTTTTCCTTCCTCCTCCAATGCATGGCGCCATATCGATTCCAGCTCATCCTGAACACATTTGAAGGCTCCCTCCCATGTCAGAACGCCCTGCGCCTGCACCAGTAGCCGGTTTAAGCTGTATACATCTCCCGCGCGCACCGAAACCTTAAAGCTGGCTCCAAATACAAAATCCTTCGATGGCTTCATCGTTTCCAGCTTGTATGTGGACAACCTTCGCAGGGCATAATGCAGCTCATGTATTCTTTGGTCTACTGCATATAGCTCAAGCCCCCGGTTTTTCCATTCTCGAATCGGACATACCGACGCGCTTTTGAGATATTCAAGGTGCCATCCGTCACGGAAGGCTGCGATGCGCATTTTTGTATCCGGCACGACTTCATCCACCGTCAGCTCATTCAGGCGACGAATCAGCGCCCCGTCCATCCAGCAGGCAAGCTGGTCGGCACTGTATCTTTCCACCCTCGTTCGCCCCCTTACAGCATATGCTTGTGCGTAAGATACCACAGCAGATTGGCCGTATATCCGACAATTGCCGCAAGAAGACTCGGAAGCAGCGCCATCAGCATTCCCAATATGCCGTGACACAGAACGCTGAGAATTCCCGTCCATGCATCATTGTTTAAACTGCCCAGGATGTCCATGTGGAAAAGGATCATCAAAAGCCAGTTTACAAACATGAGCACCGTATACACAATCAGGAAAACCCTCGGGAAGGAAAACCTCCGATCCTCATCCCACTCATAGAACCAGCTGAAATACATTGATAAAAGCAGGCCGATTACGCAGGATATTCCGCCAATCACCACAGCCTTTCCAAAAACGCTTTGCACGTCCAGCGAGCCCTCGGCAAACGCCTTGCTGATAAAATACGGCCAAATGCAGATTCCGCCCAGTACAAAAACCACAGAAAATGCGGCCAGCAGCAAAATCATTGCAATTCCCTGATTCGGGTCGTTCGCAATCGATACAATGACCTCGCGCGGCCGCCCGTAGCTTCTTGCACCCCAATACGTTCGGTTCCTCAAGCCGTCACCTTCATTCATAGTTCATTCAAAAGCGATCTGCGACGCAGGAATCGAAGCGCCTCTTCGATTCCGCGCCGCAACAGGAGTACGGAGTGCCTTTCCGGATTACGCGGATGAACGCTATGCAGGCCAGCGGCTCTCATCTCCGAGGATTCGCTCGTAATCCAATTTGGCCGGCTCTCTCGTCGTCCAGTCGGCTCATCCGTGGACGATGCGGGTGCCGCACCGGACGCAATACAACACCTCAGGCTCATTCCGTGTGCCGCACCTCGAGCAGACATTGTCCCTTCCCATGCCGGTCTGACGTCTGCCCGTCTCCCAGCGGCTGTCCCGCCAGTCACCGCAGCCGGCATTGCTGCGCCTGTCAGGTTCGAAGACGCCTCCCGCGTCGAGCTGCCGATACATTTTCTCAATCGCCCGCTCCAATTCGGCAATCCTGCGCAGCTCGTCGCTTTCGGTGTAGCCAAAGCCGCGGTTCCTTCGATCGATTTCCGTCCGAATCCGCTTCAGCTCGTCCAGCATCTGCTCCAGCTTTCTATGTGCCTCGCCTTCCTTTTCCTTGTCCTGGCGCTGCGCTTTTTCCCGCTCTGCTTTTTCGCGCTTTTGCTGCTCCTCATACCGGCGATCATATTCCCGCTGTGCCTCTCTGCGTGCCGCCTCCGCTGCCGCAGCCGCGTGGACGGCATCCACCTCGCCCTGAATCTGCTTCTCATAGCAGCCGACCAGGATATTCAGCCTTTCGATTTCCATCCTCATATCGAATCGCTTTTCCTCGGCCTGCCGCGCCTGACGCTGCACCTCGTTTTGCAATTTCAGCCTTTCCAGATCCGATTCCATGATCTCCCGCTTGACAGCCAGCTCGCGCTCCAGCTCACTCTGCGCGGCCTCGTCCATCAGCTTCTGCTCCTCCTGAGACAATTTCAGCTCGCTTTCGCCGATGATGCGCAGAATATCCGCCTCGGCAGCCGCTTCCACACGGCTGGCGTCCGCTCCGGAAAGCGCATCCTGCATCCGCTTGAGCCGCGCATACGCATCCAGCTTCTCCCGGAAGCCCAGCTTGCTCTGTTCCACGCCGATCATCATCTCCGTCAGCGCCTGCTCATGCCGCTGATTGCGCATCTCACGCTGCTGCTCATATTCCTCGGTGTAGCTCTGATACGCCGCGTCCCGTTTTGCGGCTTCCATGCGGTATTCATCCTCATGCTTTTGCCTTTCGGCCTGCTGATCCATGTCAATCAGCGCCTCATCATGCGCAAGCTGCTTGCTCTCCATGACGCTGCGATACTCGCGCTCCTTGCGGCGGTACGCTGCGGCATCCCTTACGGTCTCGATTTCCTCCCGCGTGGCAGCCGTGGTTTTTTCTTCCTCCACATCAATGCGAGTCGTTGTTTTCTTTTCCCGAAGCTGTTCATAGCGCTTGAGCGCATCGCTCATGGACTGCACCTTCAGAGAAAGCGACAGCGTTTCCATTTCAAGCCCGTGTTCATATAGGTAGCCGTACACATTGTCGTTGGCAAGCGTTTCCTGCGCGTAGTCCACAATCCCCCGCTCATACAGGCTCAGATCATGAAGATCCTCCATCTCCGACTCATTAATGCACAGCTGAAGCTTCCTTTCGAGTATGCTGGATACATTGCGCGTAATCCATTCGCCGATTTGGCGCGAAGCCAGAGCTGCATCCTCGCTGGTCTCCCACGCATGACTATCCATATGCTCCTTGAGCCGCAGCAGATTCTCCACTCGAATCTGAGCCATGCCGTCTGCCGAAATCATCGCGGTCAGCTCGGGATGTCCCTTCAGGTGCACGTGAACGGAGATGGTGCCCAGTCGAATTTCTCCGCTCACTCGCCGGAGCAGCTCATCCTCCAGCTTCACATCCAAATCTCCGCGGTTCGCCTCAAGCCCGTTGAGCGTGCAGTCTTCAATGGTCAAGCCCCAATCTCGATACAAGGCCTCCTGCACCTGCTTTACGAAGCGTTCCTTGACTGCGCCTTTATATCGGCTCAGCTCTAAAATGCTGCGCCGATCCTCATTCAGGGTGGCTTGACAGGCCTCCGTCATGGCTTCCGCAAATGACAGATAAATCTGCGGAATTCCCGTTTGCTCGTCCGTATCCCTATGGATGACTCTCTGGGGATTGAGCAGACCCAAATCCATTTCTGTGCATTCCCTGAAGCTGACCTTCTGTCCAAACCTCTGCACGTCCTCGATGCGCAGCCTTATGATGCCATTGAAGCCAACCTGCGCCGTATCCTTCATGCTGAGCCGGCTGTCCTGAAGATGCTTCACCGCGCCTCCATAGGGAAGCGGCGCATTGAGCATCTGACAGATGAAGACCACGCTCACATGCTCCGTACGATTTGCATTGCCCAGAACCTCCTGCAGGGTCATGCCGGATCTCCTGACCAACGCGCGGAACTCCTGCCCGCTGACCACCAGCGCCCCCACGCCCGCATCCATGACAATCTTTGAATTCGATGAAAATTCGTTCATTGGGTGCCGCCAGATCACCTGATCCTGGCTCATTCCCCGATGGTTGATGACAATATCGGATATGGACTCCATATCCGCGCTGTTTTCGCTCTCCTCCACGTCAAACATGAGCTGGCAATGCCTGCACTGCACCCCGTTGGCTGCCTTGCTGCCGTCTATCTGCATTTTGCCGTTGCAGTGCGGGCAGGTTACCGTACGCATTTCTATCCGGTTCAGCTCCGTTTCAAGCTTGTCCCCGCAGAACGGACATACCGCAGCGCCTTCTGTGAACTGGTTAAACTGTATGCTCTTATTGCACTTCTTGCAATGTCCTGTCGTCATACGATGATCGTTGGGATCGAAGATCATTTTGCAGTGCATGCATGTCGTCTTTTTGAATCCCCCGAAATACCCCTTCTCCACGGAGACAATCTCTTTGCAAACGGGACATTTCATGTACCAGATGTTCTTAGCCATGTTTTATCCGTCTCCTTATCCTTTGTTGTTCACCAATTTCGTTCTTCCAAAATCCACAGTTGATCTGCCGACCGCCAAAAGCTCGCGCAGCAGGCACGGCTCCGTTTGCGTGCGAAGCATGGCATTGATCATCCTGTAGGCGTCCTCCTTGTCCATGTCCAGGGCGTGAATCTTGTTGCGCGTCTTGCGCGCAAGCTCCATCTTCGTCAGCATGTTCATCCAATACCGCTGTGGGTACGTCCGACCATCCACCTTCACGCATATCTCAAATCGCGCCGCCTGCGTTTCCCAGCTCCAATCGCCCATTCTGCAGCTTCCATCCCTGTCGGGACCCTGCTCGTAATAGCGAAGCTCTGTCTCCCGCACCATCGGCAGCGTGTCGGAGTGCATCACGCTGCAATAGTAGGGCGCATAGATTTTGTCATGGTAAACGCCCCGCATCAGCTGCTCGTAAAGGAAACCGACGAACATCACATAGGCATGATAATCGTTGACGTCCTCGACTGCGGGAATTGGCTGCGTCATGATGGGCTTGCCGTTCAAGCCATTCATGCCAATGCGCAGGATTGCCAGCTGCTTGCCCGTCAATCCCTCCGTCAGCAGCTCGTCCTCCGACGATACATCCAATAGCGCCAATGCGCTCTCGGGAAGCGGCTTCTCCGCGTCGCACGCCGTATTGACAAGCAGCTCTCGCTGCAAATCCTCTCTCTCGGCGCTGAGGCTGTTCACTGCGTTCGTCAGCTCCCTGAGCTGTTCGTCCGTCAGCAGCGCACTGCTCTTCAGATAGTCATACATATTCTGCTGCTGCGTTCGGACGGCATCCACGTCCCTCTGCATTTTCTGCATCTGCTCGGCAAAGCTGACCTTGCTCCGGTCGAGCTCCTGCGTCACCCGGTCGTATGCGTCGCCGACCTTCTTTTCTATCGCATCCTGTATTGCATCCTGCTCTCTTTGCACCTGCTTCAGCACGCTTTTCGCGCTTTCGTCTGCAATTTTCCGGGCTTCCGTTTTCGTTTCCTGCATCCACGCTTCATGCTGCTGTGCAGTACGCATCTCGCTTTCGCTGACCGTTTTACGCATTTCCGCCTGCACTCGGCTCAGCCGTTCCTCATTGTCAGCCAGCATCTGTGCGCATTTTTTCTCTACGAGGCTTCGGATTTCCCGCGCCACCGCCTCATCCGGTTCAAGCTTCTCCCTAAGGCCGGTAATTTCAAGCGGAACCCAATGAAACAGCCTCTTCATTTCTGCCATCATTAAGATACCGCAATACCGGGAAGCGCCGACAACCCGCCTGTGCAGCGTCCACGGATCAACGGCCAGCATCCGAACGAGCTCCTCTTGATGAAGCTGGAGTGCGGATACCTGCAGCCCAGACTCATGCCTTCCAACAAGGAGATCCGCTATTGCCGACGCGCCCTCCCCCCAGAGCGCGCAGGTAAAGCAGGCAATTTCGTCATCTATTGTCCGGCGCAGCCGTTCCTCCGAAATTCCCGCGCCCTGCGCATAACGCCTAAGCGTATTCACTTCATTATAAGACCATCGACTGGGCGAAAGCTGAAGCGTCACGCCGCTGCAGGGTCTTTGGCAGAGCACCTCCGTAATTTCCTCGGGATTGATGCCGAATCCCTCCCGAAGCGGCAGCGTAAGCCGTTCAAACGGACTAAGGTGATGCTTCGCCCGCTTGTCCTTCACAACCAAGGTATAGCCCGAGGCCGGCATCCTGCCAAACGTTCCCTCGTCATCGTACACCACGGCTTCGCTCGCAACGGAAATTGATTGAAGCCATGCCCTCACATGCTCAGCGGCCTCGCGAACCGCCTTCTGCAGCCACTGCTTGGAGGCCTCCGATACACAGATGCGCAGGCTGACATATCGGTTTATTTCAACGCTGCCATCGTTTTTCATATCGCTCATCGCAGTTATTTCGAAATTGGCCTCGCCCATCCATCGCATCGCCTTGGGAAGCAGCAGCAGCGCCTGCATGTGTTCAAGAATCGGCGTGATTTTATCCACTCGAATCTGCATGCCCTGCATATATCTGCCATCAAATATCTGCTTCTGCTCAAGGTTGATCATTCTCCGTCACCCCATTCCTTCAAGCCTTGCCCGGCCTTTTACAGCTTAATATGCCGATGCAGCGGACATGCGCCCTCATAAGCAACGACATACTGTCCGCATTCATGGCAATACAGCACCGAATGCCCATTCATTTTGCATTGACCGTCGTAAATCGGTTCTCGGCACTGAGGGCAGCGAGCGATCGGATGTCCGTTTTTGCATCGCCTGTCGCGTTTCCCGACCGCCGCGCCGCACACATCGCAAAAGCCGCTCCACAAGCCCCATTTCGCAAAGCCTGCAATCTTGACCTCATCCACGGTAATGCCGAAGGGCGTATTCGAAACGGCTTCCCGCAGCGTACCTGTCAATGCGTTTGCGTATTCCTCGTTTCTTAGCTCCGCCTCTACCGTTTCGCGATCCGAATATTCATCAAATACGCCGGAATCCTTGATTCGCTTTTCTAATTCTGCCGACAGGCATGCCGCAAACGCCTCCAGCACCTGATCCTTGATTGCGGTGCCGGGCCGTACACAGGACAGAAGCTTTTCCTCATCGCTGATATGGAAACGCAGATCAAACGTCGGCTTCAGTCCGATCATGCGGTTGATCCTGATATAGTCCTTCGCCTCCACCTGATAGCTGTATTCCTTGAGCGAGCAAAAGGTTATACTCGTATTCACCATCATGGGGATCTCGCCCAAGTCCTCTCCCATCATGTGCGCGCGCAAAATCTCCGCTTCGCTGCGTTCATCAAGACCTACGGTCTGCATGCCGGGTTTGCGAATCCACGCCTCTCTGCCGCCCATGCAAAGCCGCACCGACTGATCGCCGCCAACGGAAACCATGTCGCCGTAAACAAGCGCTTTTCCGAGGGGCTCAACGTATATCCAATCCTCATCATCAGCAGGAGTCCAGTGAAACACCCTCACTTCCCTGTTTTCAACCATGTGTTTTTCCTCCCTTTGCCGCTCTTACTTCCGCTCTCCGTACACCTTGGCGCGCTCTTCCTCATTCAGCTCCAAACAGCCCGCAAACGCCGTATCCATGACGCACAATGGCGGCGTATTTACCACCAGCCGGCGCAGGCGCACGCATTTGTGAAACGCAAGCTCATCAATCAGGCTTAGCCTTCCTCCAAAGCTGACCGTTTCCAGTTCCGTCCACTCGGCAAAGCTTTCACGCCCTATGCTCTCCAGCGCGTCCGGCAGAAAAAGATGAACTGCACCCCGCAGCCCTATCATGGCGCGCGGCGCAATTCTGACAACCCGTCGTCCATTCCACGCTTCTGGAATCCGCACGGCAGATGGTACGCTCCCTTTAAAGCCGCATAGCTCTGCCTCACTGTCATTCAGTATCCGAAAGGAAAAAGGAGGCTCCCATGCTACCCCTGCTTCGTGAAACGAAGCAGGCTCCTTGAGCTGTTCCATCCACGCAAAGGAGCCGCCCTTCGGCTTCCTCCATGCCCGAACGTCCTCTTTTCGGCGTGCCCGTATGATTCCGCCGCAGCCTGCGACCGGGCAGGCAATCTCACCGTCCTGCTCGCGAACCTCCGGGAACTCTGTATTACCGCACACGGGGCATTTCAGCATTTCCCCACTTCCTCACTCAATAGGGATTCTCTTATCCCTTGATAATGCCGGCATCCAATTTGACCTCGACGCGCGAACCCCTCGGCAGCATCATGCGCATCTTTTCCAGTGCATCCGCAGAAGGCGGCTCACCGACCAGATGAAGCTCAATCCGGTTTCCCGTCCCGCAGATGCCCCGCAGCAAAGCGCCTGAACGACGTTTAAGGCGCGGATATGCACCATTGCCCGTTCTGCAAGCAGCATAAGCCTTTGGCAGTCCATCGCCAGCACCGACAAATCCCGTCCGCCCGCTAAGGCACGCCTATACATGGAGTCAATAAGGCGCAGCAGCTCCATGATTTCCTCTGAAGGCGCCATACCAATATCATGGTACTTCGCCGCGATCATCAGATGCTGCAGCAGCTTCTCTTCATTATTTGAAATTCTTTCACTCAGCCATTCGCGGCAGGCGGCAAACATTGCCAAGCACTGCTCCATAACCTCCGCAACATGCACCTGCGCATGGTTGGAGTATAAATCCAAAGCATCCCTTGCAGCGAACAGCGTATAGTCCGAAAACCGCCTTTGCCTATCATAGCGCTCATTTTCAAACGGATGGAATACAAACCACCCGGCATCTCCGGAATCCCGTTCAACCGGAAGACACATACGACGCTCCCCCTATCAGACGCATTGTCAAACGGCGATATGCTGCACTCTAACACCTTTCAACCAAGTCGAATCCCAGCCATAGCTTGAACTCTCTTTGGTCAAACCGAACCGTCACCTGTCCGCTTCGTCCGCGCTTATCGATTCGGCTGATCATG
>CAZMGO010000040.1:0-2075 GCA_964565845.1 uncultured Oscillospiraceae bacterium
GCCAGCCCTGATAGATCAGACCCTTTTCATACAGGCGCACAAAGGTCTCGCGCACGGCACGGGACAGACCCTCGTCCATGGTAAACCGTTCGCGGCTCCAATCGCAGGAAACGCCCAGCTTGCGCAGCTGCCGAACGATACGTCCGCCGTATTCCTTTTTCCACTCCCACGTGCGCTCAAGGAACTTTTCGCGTCCCAGATCCTTCTTGGTCAAGCCTTCCTTTGCCAGCGCCTCCACCACCTTTACCTCGGTGGCGATTGCGGCATGATCCGTGCCGGGCACCCACAGCGTGGGCTCGCCCTTCATGCGGTGATAGCGAATCAGCACGTCCTGCGGCATTTCGTCCAGCGCGTGACCCACGTGCAGCTGACCGGTAATGTTGGGCGGCGGCATTACAATCGTGAACGGCTTTTTGCCCTTCACCATCTTCGGCTTGAACGCGCCGCTCTCCTCCCACATCTTATAGATGCGATCCTCCATGTCCTTCGGCGAATACACCTTCGCCATTTCAAACGTGTTCTGGTTTTCCATATATACCCCTCTTCCGAAGCTTATTTTCCTATCGCAATTACCAGCACCGCGCCGGCCAGTACAAGAAGCAGTCCAAGAACCCGAACGGCGATGGCGTGCTTCGGGCAGCGCCGGCTCACGCCAAAGTTCAGAAACGCTCCAACCGTCATGATGATCAGGCCGACGGTGCCCCACGCGTTCACGCCCGGGCTTGCCGTAAACACCCTGTCCATCCCGCATCCCTCCGTTCCCCGCCGGAAAATGATAGAAAAAAAGCAACCTCGCCTCTTGGGCGGATTGCTCCGCGGTACCACCAGAATTTTTCTCTCACACGCGCTGTATCGGGCGCGCCCGCGCGAACTACTCCGTTCATCCGCGGCCTCCGAAGCGACCTTCAGCACGGCTTATCCCGGGCGGCCTTACAGCCAACGAACCGCCCTCTCTGTTGGAAAGACGCGCCTACTCCTCTTCGTCATGGGCTTTCCTATGCTCTTATTATAGCAAACCATGGCGATTCCCGTCAATTCATTTTCGGCGTTTTCAGTTTTTTTACGCTGGAAATGGCGTAGAACACCATCGCAAGCAGCGACATGCACACCGCCGCGAGAATCACATAGTGCCCCGCCGCACGCACGCCCTCCAGCGAATGCCACGGGAACACCAAAATAATGCCCGTGACAAACAGAACCGTAGCCGCCTTTCCCAGCAGGTTCGCCTGCACGACCACGCCGCTTTTCAGCATGAACAGCGCGCCGCACATCATCAAAAGCTCCTTAAGAAGCATGACCAGCAGGATAATCCAGTTCAGCGAGGCATACCTTTCCTCCGCCAAATATCCGCCGTCCGCCATGCAGAACAGAAGCGACAGCACCATCACCTTATCGGCCAGCGGGTCACACAGCTTTCCGAACGATGTAATCTGGTGCCATTTGCGCGCCAAATACCCGTCCAGCAGGTCGGTAAAGCTGGCCACGGCAAATACGATCAGCGAAACATACCGCTTCTCCGGCAGCTGATAATACGCAATCAGAAACACGGGAATCAGCAGCAGGCGGAAGATCGTCAGACAATTTGGAATGTTCACCCAGTTTCTCGTATCGTTCTCCATACATCCGCCTCCCTCGTAATCACAGAAGGACATTTTACCACAAATCCGCCACGCATTCAACGAAGGGAAGCGGCTTTTTGACAACTTTCACGTAAAAAATGCCGACCGAATGCAGCATGCGCTTCCTTTTATCGCACGGTTTCGCCTGCAGAACGGCGAACCTTCTCAAAACTGATTGCGAGGATCCGAGTTGCGGCGCTTTTTCCCGGTATCGTCCAGAAATTCAATCTCCAGCCTGTCAAAGGACACCTCCTCGATAAAGTGCTCTCTGCCGAACGCCGTGCGCCGGAAGGATTCATATTCCCTTTCGTGCTTGGGCAGCCAGATCGGGCGCGGAATATCAAATGCCTTGCACAGCTCGGTCAGCGCCTCGTTTTCCTCGCCCCACGCGCACGGGCGCGTATCCTGCCTTTCAATGCGGTGATCCTTGATCACGCGTGCCCACAGTCTGCTCAT
>CAZMGO010000040.1:2175-17994 GCA_964565845.1 uncultured Oscillospiraceae bacterium
TCGTCATCATGGCGCACCGTTACCACGAGGCCATACAGCCAATCCGATTCCACGCTTTCCACAACGCCGTCGCGCACGCAGTATACCTCCTCCCCCGAGAAGTCCACGCCCGTATGCGTTTCATACATTCCCAAGCCTGCCGACCACACGGGTGCGGCATCCGTCCATTCCCGTATCGTCTCCCCCGCCGCCGGAAAGGGCAGAAGCGTCGATTTCTCCGCCGCCTCCGGCGCCTGCGCCGCAACCGGCTGCGGGGAATGCGTCCGCACAGACGTTCTGCCGACCAGCGCGTTATGCACCCGATAGGCCGTAAACCCCAGCGCGGAGACGAGAATTCCCGCGCAGAGCGGCGCGCGATACCGCCATAAAAGGCCTCCTGCCCGATGCAGCATCCGTTTCATTGCATCACCCTCCACAGAAAGCATCGGCTATTTTCTCAACACATAAACGATTTTCCGCCAATTTTGAAATAAATTTTCAGCATTACGGTCAAAAACGATTGACGGCAGTTCATTCAAGTGCTATACTAAGCTGTAAATGTTAATACGAACGCAATGAGGTGTGGGCAATGTCCCAGAAAGCAATTACCCCGGTTGTCCGACCCATTCGGCGCAAGGTGCGCCGAGATGTTCTTCAGGAGAATATCGAAGTATGGGCAATGATGCTCCCGGTTCTGCTGGTCATCTTTCTGTTCAGCTATGTTCCGCTGTGGGGCACGATCATTTCCGTGCAGGACTACGTTCCCGGCAGTCCCTTCTTCGGCAGCGAATATGTCGGTCTGCGCTGGATTGTCAAATTCTGCAAAAGCGTTTACTTCGAGCGTCTGCTGGTCAACACGCTGCGCCTGAGCCTTTTGCAGCTTTTGTTCTCGTTCTGGGTGCCGATTATCTTCGCGCTGTTCCTGAACGAGGTTACGAACCTGCGCTACAAAAAGTTTGTGCAGACGTGCAGCTACATGCCGTACTTCGTATCCAGCGTCGTCGTCGCCGGCATGGCCATTTCCTTCCTTGACCCGAACGGCCTGATCAACAACCTGATCGCCATGTTCGGCGGCACGCCGAAGGAATTCATCACGGATCCGGACGCCTTCCCCGCCATCTACACCGTCGTTACCATCTGGAAGGACTTCGGCTTCGCTTCCATTCTGTACTTCTCCACGCTTTCCTCCATCGATCCGTCGCTGTACGAGGCGGCGCGCATCGACGGCGCGGGTCACATGCGCCAGATTTGGCACATCACGCTGCCCGGCCTGAAGGCCATCATCGCAATCAAGCTGATTATGTCCGTCGGCTCGGTTCTTTCCAGCAACACGGACATGATTCTCCTTCTTTACAACACCTCCACCTACCGCACGGCGGACGTTATCGGCACCTACGTATACCGCGTCGGCCTTGGCGAAGGGCAGTTCAGCTACACCACCGCCGTCAACCTGTTCATGTCGATCATCGGCTTCACGCTCACCTATCTCGCCAATCGACTGAGCAATTACCTGACCGGCAGCGGTCTGTGGTAAGGAGGTACCGAGAATGAACAAGCAAGCCACTCGTCCCATAAACAACCGCATTCGAGAGCGCAGCCGTCTGGGCACCGTCATTCTGTACATTATCGCCGCGCTCGTCGCCTTTGTTACCATTTATCCCATGTATTACGTGCTGGTGCTTTCTCTGAGCACGCCGCGTGAGGCGCTGACCATGCGCGTCTACTGGTGGCCAAAGGGCTTTTTCCTTGGCGGCTATCAGCGCATCCTTGTTGACCCGCGCCTGTGGCGCTCGTATGGAAACACGATTCTTTACTGCTCCGTGCGCGCGGTTCTGAATCTGCTCACGTCCGTGCTGGTCGCCTATCCGCTTACGGTGCACGGCCTGTTCGGAAAAAAGTTCGTAACGATGTTCCTGCTGATTCCCATGTATGTTGCCGGCGGCATCATTCCGGAATTCATCCTGATGACGCGTCTGGGGCTGTACAATACCCCGTGGGCGCTGCTTCTGCCCGGCTCCTACTCCATCTGGTACATCATCCTTGTTCGCTCCTACTTCCGCACGATTCCCGAATCACTGCGTGAATCCGCGAAGCTGGACGGCGCAAACAGCTACCGCATCCTCTGGAACGTATTCCTGCCCACCTCCAAGCCGATTCTGGCGGTGGTCGCGCTGTATACGATCATCGGCGTGTGGAACAGCTGGTATCACGCCTCCATCTACATCACCGACCACGACTGGCAGCCGCTGCAGCTGTATCTGCGCCGCGTTCTCATTGAGCAGTCGGAGCAGCTGGGCGACATGATCGACGATGCGGAGGCCATGCGCCGCGCGCAGCAGCAGCAGATTTCCAACAACCAGATGAAATACACCGTCATCATTATCTCCTCTCTGCCCATGCTGATTGCATACCCCTTCTTCCAGCAGTACTTCGTGAAGGGCGTTATGCTCGGCTCGCTGAAGGAATAATCCCCCATCGAAATAGTCAGGCATCAAGCCTGGTTATAAAATTATCAAGGAGGCACTGTCATGAAAAGAATCCTCGCACTGGTTCTGGCTCTGATGTTCGCGCTCGGCGCGTACAGCGTCATGGCCGAGGAAGAACTGACCACCGTCACCTACTTTGGCTATAACAAGGCCAACGCCCGCATGGGCTATTTTGAGAAGTCCGCCGCGTACGAGTGGCTGATGACCGAAACCCGCAAGCTGGGCATCGATCTGAAGATCAGCTACGTCGAGGCCGACCAGTACAACACCACCGTCACCACCCGTCTGGCGACCGGCACCGACCTCGCCGACATCATGTGGCTTGAGATCGACAACGTCACTCTGAACAACCTCATCAGCCGTGGAATGCTGACCTCCGTCGATTCCATCCTTGAGTACTCCGACGGCACCGCGCGCGACCTGCTCGCTCCCGACGGCGAATACGCCGTGGTTCGCAAGTCCGGCACCGGCGAGGACGGCACCTTCTGGGCGCTCCAGGGCATTCTGGCCGGCGAGTTTGACATCAAGGGCTACAACAACACCTACTCCGTAGCGATTCGTCAGGACTGGCTGGACAAGCTGGGTCTCGACGTTCCCACCACTACCGATGAGTTCATCGACACCCTGATCGCCTTCCGCGAGCAGGACGCCAACGGCGACGGCATCCAGAATGAAAAGGCTCTCTTCGCCACCGACATGAGCCTGCTCAAGCACAGCGGCATCTGCGGCTGGTACGGCCTGATCATGAACAACATCGGCCTTGACCCGAACACTGACGAGATCACCTCCGTGTTCTACCAGGAAGGCTTCAAGCCCTACGTTGAATTCGTTCAGAAGATGGTCAGCGCGGGCGTCCTGTCTCTTGCGGACAACGGCTCCCTGTACACCACCGAGACCCAGTCCATCATCGCCCAGAACACCGTTGGCGCGATGTACTATCAGACCAAGCTGCTCGACACCCGCGATGAGCTGACCGGCGACGAAAACTGCAAGTACGTGCCGATCTCCATTCAGGGCGATCCCGACATCTTCCCCACCTGCCGCGGCGACTATGCGCTGACCGTGTACGACGGCTACTACGCCTTCATGAGCAGCATCGACATTGAAGCGGCTGCCAAGCTGCTTGACTTCTTCTTCTCCCCCGAGTACTGGAGATGGAACCTCAGCGGTATCGAAGGCCGCGATTGGGAGTATGACGAGAACGGCAACGTTGTCAGCCTGACCTCCACCATGACTTCGGACGAAATGATCGCCGCTGGTCTCGGCTCCGGTCGCTTCTACATGGACCGCGCCGTAATGCCCATCTTTGACATCTCCCGCACCTATGCCACCTTCAATGGTGAGAAGATCGGCACCTTCGAGTCTGTCGATGTTCTGAAGGAAAGCGCCTACGGCAAGAACGCCCTCGCAAAGGCTGCCGAGAATGACAAGAAGGACGACGGCCGCATGGTCGAGCGCACGCTGCTGAACTGGGAACAGCTCGAGCAGAAGAACGCCACCATGTTCCAGACCAACGTCAACACCTATCTGGCTCTGCCGACCGACGAAGAAGTTGCGACGCTGGCCGAGTATGAGAGCGAGCTCAAGACCGCGATGAACGAGCTGTTCGTCGACCTGATCCGCGGCGACAAGGATCTCGATAAGCTGGACGAGTATCTCGATGATCTGCGCGCCATGGGTCTCGACGAGGTTATCGGCGTGTACCAGAGCCGCTACGACCGCTTCTGCGGCAAATAATCCCCTGCTTCCTAAGGAAGGCCGCCGGTTCACCGGTGGCCTTTTTTGCTTATCAAAAAAACTCATTTTGCCAAGCAGTGCGCCATCAAATTTTGCTTGAATCCTCCGGATTTCGGCCACAAAATCTGCAAAGAAACGATAGTCTCATCGTCAATGTAGGAGTAAACCCTAATAGAAGAGCAGGGTTCCGGCATGAAAGGAATCGACGTTACTGAGGCCGAAGACAATTCGTTTGAGGAGCTTGATTGCGTTCTTGCCCCCGGAAAACCATTGGGTAGACGATGTCAAATGTATTCAGGATATAAATAGGTTAGCAGCTGGTTGGCATCAAGAAAGCGCAGGCAACAGCCGCAAACGTGCCAAATCACGCCAAAGCAAAGACAGCGCGTGGACGATCGCAAAAATGATGAAATCGATTCGTCCACGCGCAAGGCGTTCTTTTAAAGCTTCCCAAATGCATCTCGCAGAGAGAGGGGAATCCGGATGGATCAGGCTGCATGAGAAAAAGAATGATCATGGTACCGTGAGAACTCGTCATGATGAACCTCTCTCTGATTTGCAGACCAGATGTTCTCATCTCGCAAAGCTGCAGTTGGCTCAATCCTCGACTATGAACATCGTAGAATCCCATGCGCCGAATGAGAGACTGATTTCCAAATCATTGCCCTTTACACACTGCGTAAAGGTATCTGCGCCGATCATCACCGTAACCTTGGAGGCGTTAGGAATAACCACCTTCAGCTGCGTAGGCTCATAGGAAGGATTGACAAGGGTAATCGCTCGCTTGCCGTTCGCTAACTGCAACTTGGAAGCGCTAATGCCGGGGTCGGACAAATGATCTTTATTCTCAACGTACACAAAAGGAATAACGTTTTTCTTTGCCAGAATATCCCGTACTTTCTTACGCAACGCGGGAACACCGCCTCCGCGCTTGTAGCATACAAATGCCTGCCATGCAAAATACCATGCCTCTCCCTTGCCGAAGCTGTTGCGAGTAATCAACGGCACTTCGGATGTTCCCTCCACAACGGCAGCACCTGCGGGCAGGAGAATATCATAAACCGTATCTGTGACGATACCGTAATTGTTCGCAGGAATGAGCGATACATGATCTATATAAACCCAATCATCCACCTCAAGGCCAAATAGATCACGCATACAGCCGCCGGGAAGCTGGCGATAAATATAGCCATTCTGGCGCTTAAACGCCAAATGCTGATCAGCTATTACCACGCCGCCGCGCTCCGCAAATCGTCGAATCCCCTCCAGTGTTTCTTCATTGAGGGCATAGGCAAATGGAAGAATCAGTACCTTGATGCTCTCCGCCAGGCCGTTTTCGAGCATTTCATCTTCCACGAGAATGGACGGAATGTGCGTATCTAACATCAGCTTAAGCGCACCCAGCACAGCTTCCTGAACGGTATTGGACAAACCCTCGCAGCCTGCCGCAGTCACGGTGCGGGTGGAATAAAGAATTGCAACCTCCGCGGGCCGCTTGGCTTCCAGCAGAAGATCTTGCAGCTCTGCCATTCTTGCGGCGGTTTTGCCGCCTTCACACGCGCGCAGCAAGGGTTTGCCATCTGCACGGCACATCCCGTAGCGCCCGCCTTCGAAATCCGTCAAGCGGGGACGATAACACCAATACATCAGCCCTTTGGCATTGGAGCCAATCATCTGAACCGCCTCGGTCATGAGTTCGCGCGGCATTGGTGTGCGATTGTCAGCAGTGGGATAGCGATGACCGCCCAAGGCTTCAACAATAAAGATGGTCTTATTCAGACGCTGCGCGACACTATTGGCCACAGTAAGGGCAACATCAGTTTCAAAGCCTGAACGCGCATATTGGCTTACGCCCACGATGTCACTGGTTTCTGCCAAACGCCACAGGTCATTGCAGAGGGAATCGCTGCTGATATGGCAAAACATTTCAGTGATGGTAGGCTGCATGGCGCCGCACGCCTTGAAGATCCGATCCGCCTTGCTGATATGGCCTGCAAAATTTTCGCTCATGAAGCTCTGCCAGTCGGCCCATGAAGCGAAACCGCCGCGCTGTCCGGATGAGCCCACGGGTGGATATATTTCCGCGAAGCTCACATGATCGTGCGGTCCCTCGCTTCCCCAGCATTCGTTGAGACTTTCGATGGTGCCATATCGATTCTTAAGCCATTCACGGAAACGTGCAACGGTATGCTCGCAATAGCAGATGGGTTTGCCGTTTTTGTGCAGCAGCGGCTCACCCCAAATCACCCAGCCTCCCACGCGGTCATCTCCCGCGTAGTGGGTGGCCAACGCCTTGAGATAGCGCTCGGAATAGGCCTGATACCATGGATCATCCATGCAGGGAAGAACATATTCGCAGTCCACATCATTGCCTTGGCCGTCGCCGGCAATCACGCCTCTGCCTTTGTATTCATTCTGCATCCAGCGAGGCATGTAGTAGCCTACGCCGTTCTGAGTGGCAACATTGATGATGGGAACAATGCCGTACTTGACGCACAGCTCAATCAGATAATCCTGCTCCGAAAAATCAAAGATGCCCTTCTGTTTTTCAACGCGCCACCATTCGGAGAAACCATGCAAGCAGGTATACCCCATTTCGGCCATGCGGCGGATGTCCTGTTCCCATTCAGAGGTATCCACATACTTAGTCCGGCAGAACGGGGCGTACATCGTGCCAACCAAAAGCTTGTCCTTCACATACTGAATGCTCATTGGGCTACTCCTTTCTTCTTTGCCTTTTTGACTGCGACAGAAAAGTATTCCGTAATCGCCATAGGATTGGTGATGGCCTTCCCGATCACCACGGCATAAAGGCCCATTTCAAGACCCTTTTGCAAATCCTCCGGCGTCCAGAACCTTCCTTCACCTACGACGGGACATGTTATACGAGGGTCGTTCAAGATATCCTCAATCAGCGCAAAATTGGGCGTATATTTTTCTTCGGGTTTATAGCCCACATCGGGCATATATCCCGTGAGAGTTGTGGATATCAGATCCGCGCCCATCGCACAGGCATGCGTTGCCTCCTCTGCATTGGAAATATCCGCCATAACGGGCACGTCCAGCTCCTCATGGATGCGTCGGATAGTAGCGGACACATCCTCGCGGATATTGCTTTCACAAAAAGTACAGTCCATGGCAATGGCATTAGCGCCAGCCTCCACGACCTGTCTTGCACTTTCAAAGGTAGGAGTAATTACAACGCGTCCCGTGGCATCCTTTTGCTTGTTGATTCCGATGATGGGAATGGTCAACAGTCTGCGCATGGCTGCGATATCTTCCACGCCATTGGCTCGGATGGCACTTGCGCCGCCAATCTCCGCTGCCTTCGCCATGTACGCCAAACGCTCGGAATCACGCAGGGGATTTCCCTCAAGAGCCTGACAGGAAACGACCAGTCCACCGGGGAAAATCTTCATATGTGTTCACTCCTGTTCATTTGTTTTTTTGCATATGCCAGTGCGCCCTCCAAAATATCACAATGCCGCGCTTCCCAACTTGCACCCGGATAGACATTCTTCAGCCGTCTTTCAAAGGAATGACCCCATAGATTCGCCATGGAGGCGACACCACCGACGACGAGCACACGGGGCGTTTCTCCTGCGCCGCAGATGTTCAACGTGCGCACGACGGTATCCGCCAGTCCGCTGCCGGCATCATCAAGGATCCCAAGGGACAGAATATCCCCTTCCTCAGCATGCTTGCGGACGGTTCGTGCAAAATCCGCAACCCGTGCTCGCTCCAACGGCAAGCCGATGCGGCTGCGCACAGCATCGCGCATTCTCATCATCTCGATTCCATCGGTTACCGGAGAGAAGGCTTCATCCCGTCCGGTAATATCAGAAGCGAGTGAAGAAACGCGCCCCGGCATTTCCAGCATATTCAAAGAACGACGAATCGCCTCCATGCCGATCCAATAGCCGCTGGCAACATCCCCTATATTACAGCCCCAGCCATCGGCGATGAATTTTCCCTTCGGGCCAGAGCCGATGGTAATGGCTCCTGTACCCAACAGCACAATGACATCCGCATAATGGGCTTCACGCATGGCGTCCGCCAGCACGCCAGAGGATTCCCGCAGTACATATATCTGCGCATCAGGCAGGCATTCTTCCAGCACTCGACGCAGCTGGAATTCGTTTTTGCCGCCCAAATTGACCACGGCACAAGAGACCTCAAAGTCCCCGCAAAGTTTCCTGACCTCGCAAGAAAATTCTTCGAGAGGCTCATCCACAGAATCGACGCTTTTGCCGACACCGGAAGAGAATGCCTCCTTCCGATAATTTCCTTTGGAATCCGTCAGAACAAAATGAGTCTTGGAACCGCCGGAATCGACGAGAAGCCAAACCTTCTCCATTATATCTGCTCCTTCATCAGCGTTTTTACCGCCTCGCGCACATAGCCGTCCCGTTCCTCCAACGCCTTCTGCGCCCTTTCGGCATCTGCGCCAGAGAGCGCCATGGTCAAGGCAACGGCAAGAGACCCTCCCGCGCGGCTAAGTAATTCTACTGCTTCATCCCGTTCTATGCTGCAGCACTGACACAGGGTATTGACGACGCGATTGGAGAGCTTGCCGTTCGAAGATCGGATGTAGCACATATGGTTTCCATATGTGCGCCCGCAGCGAATCATCACGGAAGTGCTGATCATATTCAAGATCATCTTAGCGGAGGTGCCGGCCTTCAGTCGAGTAGAGCCGGTGAGAACCTCGGGGCCGGTAATACAGCAGACCACCACATCGGCATATTCGTCGGGCACCTTATTGGCGCAAATCAGCGCCGTGAAAGCGCCTGCTTCCCGCGCTTTTGCCAGAGCGGAAAGCACATAAGGTGTACGTCCGCTGGAGGCAATGCCAATTACGCAGTCCTTACCGGTGACACCCCATTCAGTGACATCTCGGATGCCCATAGCGTCTTCATCTTCCATGGCCTCTTGCGCGCGAAACACAGCTTCCTTGCCGCCTGCCATGCGCACCTGTATGAGTTCTTGGCTCACGCCGAAGGTAGGCGGACATTCCGCAGCGTCCATATAGGCAATGCGTCCACTGGTACCCGCACCCACATAGAGCAGTCTGCCGCCCGAACGCAGACGCCCGGCGCAGGCATCCACGATGCGGGCGATTTCGGGAATCACACGCCTTACGGCGATTGGCACCAGCGTATCTTCAGTATTTAGGATATCCAATATTTCGCGGGTAGACATCATGTCCAAATCACGGAACCGAGCATTTTCCTGTTCCGTTTCCAAGGATTCAATCGTCATCTTTTTCCGCATGTTTATCGACCCTCTTGGAATATTTGAAGCCTTCCATATTCGTTATATTGTTCGAAACGCGAAGTACATTGTCTATGCTCCGATCGGCATCGCAGCTAATCACGGCGATAAACAACGCATCTATCACTGTTGACTGGCTGGTTCGTGAAGTAATTGCCACTTTGTGAACGGGGCTTTCCCGGGTTTGTGTTCTCAGGATGATATCAGAAACCTCGCTGATGCGCTCCTGTGGATAGGTAGTAATGGCAATAGTAGTCGCCCCCTTCTGCTTGGCAAACCTAAGCACCTCATAGACTTCCTGGGTGGTGCCAGAGTGGGAAATACCAACGACAACATCCTCCGCATCAAAGTGACTGGCAGCGACAACGGACGCATGGGCGTCGCCGTAGCACAGCGCCTGCTTGCCTGCACGAAGAAATCGAAGCATGGCATCCTCACACACGATGTGAGAGGTACCCATGCCAACGAACATGATTCTACGGCAGCGGTTGATAATCTCTGCCGCACGCTCAATGACCTTGTAATCCAGATTATCCATTGTTGTATGAATCGTTTCCGCATTGGCCATCAGCACCCTGCGTATCTGGGATTCCATATCGTCGTCAGACGCATGCAGATCCATCACATAGTCTACATGGCTGTTGCTGTTCTGCGCCATTTGTATGCAAAAATCACGGTATCCGCCAAACCCCATCTTTTTGCAGAAACGGATGGTCGTGGCCACACTAACACCTGCATAGTTGCTGAAATCCTGTATGGACATGAGAATCATATCCCGCATATTGCCGATCACTGCATCAGCCACCACTTTTTCCGACGCAGACAGGATATCGTATTTGGATGTGATGAGTCCGATGTTGTCCGTCATATATTTTCGCTCCTATTCATAGGATTAGGCACCGCACCGAATGTGCACTTCCCGTGCGGTGCCACACATTTAGGTTCTATTTTCCCATGTGTTGAATCACTTGCTGGCGTTATAGATTTCCGTAGCCTGCTCAATCCACAGGGAACCGCCGTTCTTCAGATATTCTTCAATGAAGGCATCATATTCGGCTTGAATGTCTCCAGAGCTATTCACCAGCGCGGCCATCATTTCAATGTCGTCGAACGTAATATCCGCGGAAGCGGCGGGATTCATGGGCAGATTTACGCAGTCCTGCAAATGCTCCTCCGCGATTTTGTATCCATACTGGGTAACCTCAGTCAGAATCTGGCGTTCCATGCCATTGAAACGTAAGGTCGGGAAATACATATAGCCGCCGTCATCGCGATGCATTGCGGAATCGGCATACTCGTTCAAGTAAGAGATCGTGCCATCCTCGTTCCACTCCCAGTGTGTGCCTTCAATACCGGCATAGACCAGCTGGTTGCCCTCTTCCGAACAAACGTAGTTGAGCAGCTGCATCGCCGCCTCAGGTTTTTCGCAGGTGCTGGAGATGCACGTGAAGGAGCTATACGTCAATTCGACGGCGCCGCCCTTGCCATTCTCGTCGAGCAGTACGGTGTAGGTCATCACAGGCTGAGGATCTTCGGTGTAACGTCCGCCGATAACCCAGTTGTTGGTCGTACCAATGGGATCACCATAGTAGAAGCCATAGGTACCATTCCACAGTTTACCCAGCAAATCGAGGTTCGCAATGGTGAAGAAGTCGGCCTCCATCAGGCCTTCGGAATACAGCTTGCGAATAAACTCGATGGCCTCCATGTAATTCGGATGCATGAAGTAAGGAACAACCTGATCGTCCACAAGGGCGTTGGAGTTATAGGGCACGCCGAAGGCGGTAAACAGGAACTGCGCGGTTGCAGAAAAGGACATGTTGATGGCCAGGGCACCGGTATCATTTTCGCCATTGCGGTCCGGGTCATTGTTGGTGAAAGCCACGGCCACATCATAAAACTCCTCCGGCGTGGTAGGAACCTCCATACCCAAATTGTCCAGCCAGTCCTGGCGCACCATCAGCGCAGAATAGCGATTCTGCTGGGGAATACCATAAATCTGGCCATCCCGATAAGCAAAGGTGTTCTGCATGGTTTCCATGCCGATATTGGCAACGATCTCCTGCCCGTAGACATCAAGCAGCTCATTCAGAGGCAGAATAGCGCCGAACTCGATCATTTCCATCAGGCGATCATAGTCGCCAACCTGAACGATGTCAGGCAGCATGCCGGCTGCGGACAAAGTGCTGAACTTTTCTTCGTAAGCAGTATTTTCCACCATCAGAGGCCGGAAGTCAATGCCGGTACGCTTGCACAGCTCAGTCAGAATGCTATTTTTTTCGGCAGGCAGCTGACTGGTAGCCAGCAGCGCAGTAACAATCGGTCGCTCCTCCTCCGCAGCCGTGAAGGAGGCGAAGCTCATCAGGCAAACCAGAACAAGGATCCAAGAAGTCATTTTTTTCATTTCGAATTCCTCCTGTCATCTCCGTCCAAAATGTGAATTTGCGTCAAAAAACAGCTACTGCCCTCCTTCTTTGCAAAATTCCTTTGATAGCTCTTATCCTTTGACAGAGCCAACCATCAGTCCCTTAATATAGTAACGCTGAACAAAGGGATACAGAATCAGCACAGGGATGATAGACAGCGAAATGGCCGCCATCTTGATGGACTGTTCCGTTACGGTGCCGATATCAGCCATGCTCTCGCTGCCAGCCATATTCTGGAACGCCCCCTCTGTCATCATCCCTCTCAGGAACACTTGGAAGAGCTGGTATTTGCGATCGTCGATGTAAATCATTCCGTCAAACCAACTGTTCCAATGATCGATGCCATAGAACATGGAAAGCGCCGCAATCACCGGGATACAGCAGGGCAGCAGAATTTTAAAAAGAATGGTGGCAGCGTTTGCTCCGTCAATGCCGGCGCTTTCCTCAAGCTCCGTAGGGAGAGAGATGAAGTAATTACGCATGACAAACATGTTATAGGCACTCATGGTAGTGGGCAAAATATAGACCAGAGGATTGTTGTACAGCCCCAAGCTCTTGTATGTCAGGAAGGTGGGAATCAGGCCTCCTCCGAACAGCATGGTGAAAAAGACTAAGCCGGATAGCACATTGCGCCCCACGAGCTTTTTGTTGGAGAGAGGGTATGCCAGCACAGCCGTCATTATGATATTATATGGAACTCCGATTACCACGCGCAGTACGCTGTTGATGAAGGAACGAAGCATGTTGGGTGTTTTCAGCAGCATGGAATACTGCCTAAAAGAAATCCCTCTGGGCCACAGAAAGATGCTTTCGCCGATGGCGGCCTTACTGTCCGAAATGGAATACATAAACACATGCCACATGGGATACAGACAGAGAATTGCCCATACGCCCATCAAAATGGTGATAACGACATTGCCGATTCTTTCACCCATAGGTCTTTTCATTTTCCATCCACCCCTTCCTTACAGAATGCCGCTGTCGGGATCCACCTTTTTCGAGAGCCAATTCGTACCGAGTACAAAGATCATGGCTACGAGGGATTTGAACAAGCCGGCGGCAGTAGACAGACTGTATTCTGCTTGCCGAAGACCCATGCGGTATACAAAAGTATCGATGATGTCCCCCGTCTCTCGCACGATCTCATTTTCCAAGGCAAGAACCTGTTCAAAGTCGGCGTTCAGAATGGATCCAACACGCAGGATCAGCATGATGATAATCGTCGAACGAATGCAGGGCAGCGTTACATGGATAGCCTGTCGGAACCGGCCTGCGCCGTCCAACTGAGCAGACTCATACAGCGTAGGATCAATGCCCGCGATGGCTGCTGTATACATGATGGACGCAAAGCCCGCATTGCGCCACACATTGGTAATGATCAGCAAAGGGCGAAATGCATGCTTGTTGGCGAGAAGGTTGGGAATCGGCCGATTGGAGAACAGTACCTTGTAAATGCTGCCGACCATGCCGGTGCTGGGCGACAGCAGGGCATATAGGATGCCGTAGATGATAACCCAAGAGATAAAGTGAGGCAATATGATCCCCGTTTGTACAAATTTGTTGAACTTCTTCGACCGAATTTCGTTCAGCAGCAGGGCAAAGAGAATGGATATGGGAAAACCCGTAACAAGCTTTGCAAAAGAAATGATGATCGTATTCACAAGTGCACGATTAAAGCCGGCCAATTTGAATAAGCGGACGAACACTTCAAGGCCCACCCACGGGCTTTCCCCGATGCCTCTGAAAATGGAATATTGCTTAAAGGCAATCACGATACCGTACATAGGCACATAATGGAAAATGAGAAAAAACACCAATCCCGGTAGGGCAAGCAAATAATACATGCGTTGCTTGTACATAAGGCGCAGTGTGAGAGAAAAAGATCGATACCTACGATTCATTTTTGATATTCCCTCCCGTCTTGTAAAATAATTCTATTTTTCTGCTTTCTTGTAATTATTTTACACCACATCGGGAGGTTTGTCAACATATGTGCTCGTTTTTTTGAAAATTCGTCGTTTATGCAAATATGCATTTGATTATTTTATGTTGTTTGTCTAAATTTTCGTTTTCAGTGCCATTGGCAGCAATTTCATCACCGCGGATGATTTTCACATCATGACGCAGACCACAAGGATATTCGTTTCTTTCGATCTCGTTGCCTAAACTGTGCAATGGAATGGAAATTGTTTAGCGAAGACCTCCAAGAGCTATGTGCTCGAAAGAAAGTCAGCCAGCTTTTCATTGGCAGCGTTCGATTTATGCAGGTGTAAAACCTCAAATGACGGCAGCTTCAGGAAAACTATGACGCACTTCAACGCAGTGTTTTGCTCGATCGCCATCATCTGTGGCAGCGAGTGTGCCTCGCTCCCACAGATGATGCCGGAAACGCCGATCTACCACGCGCATCCGTATTCAGCCTATGAGCGCGGCCTGAACGAAAAGCAAAACTCGCTCCTCGGTGTTGTCAAGAGTTATGCGCAAAATAGTCAGCGTCAGCGACGGGGCACTCCAGATAGGATCCATACAGCTCCTTAAACCTCTTCATCAGCAGCACAAAGCAGTCCACGTCTGAGCAAAACTGCTGAACGTCCACCACGGCGATGCGCTCATACGCCACACCGATCTGGATATTGTACGCAGGCATTTGCGCATAATACTCAACTACCGTCTGACGAGCCGACCATCATACATGTTAGCCGCAGCTCGCCGTAAGCCTTATCTCAACAACGCATCAGTCGGTGGTAATCTGAGGTTTAGGGACTGATGGTATAGGGTTACCGCCCGGAACATCCTTAGAGGAGTTGAGAACGGTATGAGAGCGCTCCAGATATCATATCAGCGCTTCATGCCCCGAAGATACTCCTCTTCCCATTTCGGATGGTGTCTTGCAAAGGCTATCCACTTCCTACGATTGATCAAATCTTCAAGAAAAAATCTTCATCAATTTCGTAATCCTTTACTTCCTTAAGACCAATAGAATAATCAGCCAGCATATCAATGAAATCCTCCCCATCAATCAGATCAATCTGCTGCTTTCCGGGATTTTCAGCTTCTTCCTGTGCTGCCTTTGAAAAAGTACCCGTTGTGATGAGAACTCCCTTTTCTATGTTCTTGGTGAGCGATCCGCGGAAATCGCGAATAATTGGCGAACCAACGACACCCTGATAGCGCTTGCACTGGAAGGCGATATTAAAACTAATGATGCCGTTGATTTTCAACTTGCCGAAGCCATCAATTCCGCCGTCGCCGGAACTTTTTGTTACGATAACATCGGTAAATCCACATTCACGCAACACTCGTTGAGTTAAACGCTCAAATGCGTAGGGATTCATATTCGTCAGAATATCGTATACACGCTGACGCCAATTTTTTGCCTCTTGCGGAACATCCTCGACAGAAATATCCTCGGGAGCAACCGTTTCAGGCTCGGTCTTTTCGGTAGGCGTTTGTCCCGAAATATTCCTTTGTTTTTCTACGATGGCTCCATCAACCGTAGGTATGTTTGAATAAGCTGGCGCAATCGTCCACACCCTTCTGGCAGAATTCGTGATCGCACCATAGTTTTTAAGAAGCGTACGTGCCCACGCCATCCGGTAATCGATCTCACTAAAGCTAGTGCGGCCTGTATGAAGTATTTCGAGCACCTCATCAGATACGTTCAGTATGGAATAGACAGTTTTATTAATTTCATCGTTTCTACCAGATCCACCTAACTGTTTCAAGGCAGTATACGTAGCTTCGATAAGAGTTACATAATTAGGTACCTTGGATGTTTCTTTCTTGCTCATAGCATAAACGCTCCTTGTACGATCGGAAGATCATGGCAGGTTCTTTATTTAAGTGATGAGGATAAACAAAATGGACCGTTCCCCAACCAACGGACGATAGAAAAAAGAGACCTCCTGTTGTAGAAT
>CAZMGO010000041.1:0-17874 GCA_964565845.1 uncultured Oscillospiraceae bacterium
CGCGCCGGACGTGTGCGTCGGGCGCGGGAGGGATGCCGTCATGCAGCGGTGATGGGCTGTGCATGAGGAAGCGTTTGCGGCAATCAGCGGGCTTCCTCCTCCAAGGGCTTACGGATGATGATTTCGCCGTCCTTCATTTCCATGCGGACGCGGTTGCCGGCGACGCCGAGCTTTTTGAGCATATCGGCGGGAAGCTGGAGGCGGCCGGCCTTATCGAGCACGGCGTATTCATCCTGCACCTCCGCAACGTCGGTGAGGGCGGAAATGTCGTTCAGGCGGTCGAGGTAGCTTTCCTTCATGATGCGCTCGCTGGCGATTTTTCCATCGCGGATGGCGACGACGCGGCTCACCTTTTTGGCCAGCAGCTGGTCATGGGTGACGATGACGATGGTCACGCCGGATTCGCGGTTGATGGCGCGCAGCATATCGAGAATGGCGTCGCTGGTTTTGTGGTCAACCGCGCCGGTGGGCTCGTCGGCCAGCAGAAGCCGCGGGCGATTGGCAAGCGCGATGGCGATGGCGATGCGCTGCTGCTCGCCGCCGGACAGTGTGGACAGGCGGCTGTTTTTGCGGTGGCTCATGTTGACCATTTCCAGAAGCTCCAGCGCGCGCTGCCGGCGCTTATGCTCGCCGCCGAACAGCATGGGCATCATCACGTTCTGCGTCGCCGTAAGGTAGGGAATCAGGTTGCGGGCGTTGTTCTGCCACACAAAGCCCACCGTGCGCAGCTTGTATTCCACAAGCTCGCGCTCGGTCAGCTTGAACAAGTCCTTCCCGTCCACCAGCAGCCGTCCCGCCGACGGGCGGTCAAGCCCGCCGAGCATATTCAGAAACGTGCTTTTGCCGGAACCGGAATTGCCGATAATCGCCGTCATCTCGCCGTAGTCCACGGTAAGGTCGAGACCCTGCAGCGCCAGCACCTCGAGGTCGGGCGTTTTGTAGATTTTCACAAGGTTGTCGCACTCGATGATGTGCGCCGGACGGGCATCAGGCGTGGTCTGCATGGGCAATCTCACCGTCCTCAATCTCGTATACGCGGTCGCCGATTTCCATCAGCCCCGTGTCGTGCGTGGTCATGACAATCGTCACGCCCTCGGCTTCAATCAAATCCTTGAAAATCTTCACCACGCGCAGGCTAGTGTTGGTGTCCAGCTCGCCCGTGGGCTCGTCGGCGAAGAGCACGCTGGGGCGATGCGCAATGGCGCGGGCAATGGCCACGCGCTGCTGCTCGCCGCCGGAAAGCTCCTGCGGCATGTGATCCGCGCGCTTGTCCAGCCCAACCAGACGCAGGCACTCCATGGCCCGCGCACTCCGGTTGCCGCCCACGTGCGCGAGCCGGAGCGCGAACTCCACGTTCTCCCGCGCGTTCATCATGGGAATCAGCGCCACGGACTGAAACACGAAGCCGATTTTTTTCCGGCGCAGCCGCGTGCGCTCATCCTCCGACAGGCGCACGATGTCGCGCCCGTCGAACAGCACCTCGCCGTCGGTCGGACGGTCGAGCGCGCTTAAAATGTTCAAAAGCGTCGTCTTTCCGGAGCCGCTGCGCCCCTTGAGAATGGTAAGCGCCCCGGCGGGAATGTCCGCGTCGATGCCCTTGAGCGCCCAGAATTTGCCCCCGCTCACCGGGAAGGCGCGCGTGACGCCCCGCGCGCGAAGCATAAGCCTTGAATCCGTCATGTGCATGCCCTCCCCGTCAATCCTCGCCGAGCTTCAGCGCCTGCGCAATCTTCATGCGCTTTATAATCGTGAACAGAATCGCCATGCATAGGACGAACATCACGGCCACAATCAGAAGCAGGCGCAGGGTGTCGGATACGTTCACGGATGTGCGAAGCGGCAGATAGCTGTCGCTGGAGGCGTAGGCAATCTGAATCAGCGGCATATACAGCGTCGCCGCCAGCTGCCCCACCACCGCGCCCACGGCGACGGAAAGCACCGAAACGCACAGCTGCTCGTTCAAAAGCATGGTGAAAATTTCGCGCATGCGCATGCCCATGGCGCGGTAAATGCCGAATTGCAGCGTGCGCTGGCGAATGGACAAAATCCAGTACATCAGGAAGCCGATGAAGCACAGCGTCAGCGCCACGATGAAGCCCACGGTCAGAACGCCGTTCAGGCTCTTGAGCATGGGATCGTTTTTCATCTCCACAAGCTGCGCGTCCACGTCCTCAAACACGGAATAGCGCGTGCCGGAGCTTTCCGCATAGTCGTAAAGGAACTGCGCGCCGTCCTCCGTGCGAACCCACACGGAATAGGGACGCATGCCCGTCACGTCCTGCACCTGCGAAAGATTGGCCACGATCAGGTGGTTCTCCGTTTCGCGGTACACGCCGTCGGAGCCCTTTTCATACGTGAACGGCGCGTAGCCCGGCCAATAGTCCACAAAGCCGTAGATGATGCCGCGGGTGGAATCGCCGTCCGCGTTCCAATAGCTGAGCACGTCGCCCAGCTTCAGGCCGTACTCATCCCGGAAATTCGTGGATACCAGCACGGCGCGGGCATTCTGCGCCATGGCGTTCAGGTATTCGTTGATGTGATGCGGAAGCAGATCGTCCTCAAACCATACCGTGCGGCCGAAGTCGTCGGTATCGATGGCCATCAGAAACGTATTCTTGAGCGTGCCGCCGGGCACGGAGCAGGAAATGTTTAAGTCCGTATACACCTTGCACACGCTCGCCGCGCCCTCCATCGTCTGATAGACTCCGTAGTCCGGCTCATAATAGATGAGGTCAAGCGAGGAATTCTCGGCCACCTGATCGGCGTTGGATTCCCACTTTTCGCGCAGAACGACGTCCGCGCCGGTGATGTAGCGGGTGTTTTCCTCGGCGCTGTCGTTGATTGTGCGCGCCGTCTGCGCGCTGAACACGCCCAGCGCAATCGTCATCACCAGAAAGATCATGATGAAGTCCTGATTCGCGCGCTGCCTGAGCACCTTCAAAAACGACGCATACAGCGCGGGCGACCACAGCCGCCGGAACATGCGGAACACGGCGGAAACCAAAATCGGAATCAGCCGAATGGCCACAAGCCCCGCTCCGATGATGAACAGCGACGAGCACAAAAACAGCAGCGGATCGGGCACCTCGCCCGCCAGTATGCGCTCCGCCAGCTGTGCCTTCTGCCCGTTGAACGAATACAGCCCATACAGCGCCGTGCCCAGCGCAATGAAGTCCAGAAACGCCTTCTGCCAGAAGGGACGCACGCGGCGCGCCTTCTTCTGCTTCTGCGCCACGATGGAAACCTTCGCGTACCTGCGAACCGGCAGCACCATGGCAAGCACGGACAGAACCGCCGCCGACGACGCATACAAAACGGCCTCCCTGCCGATGCGCACCGGCAGCGCGCGGCGCGACACGAACTCAAGGAACGCGTTCGCCGAGCCGAGCACCTGCGTAATCAGCGCGCCCAGCGGCACGCCCGCCGCCGTGGCCGCCAGCGCCAGCAGACAGCTTTGCAGAAGATACATTGAAAGAATCTGCCCGCCGCTCACGCCGCGGCTTCGAAGCACCGAAATTTCGGCCTCCTCGGTTTCCAGAATCTGCCGGGAAACCATGAACACGAACGCCGCCAGCAAAATGTAAATCGGCGCCTGAAGCACCCACAGCGTCACGCGCACCCGGCGCGCCTGCGCAATGTGCTCCTTGAGGATGTCCGAAAACGATACCGTGATCGTCAGATACTGCGTATTTTTGCTGAGATCCTGATAGCGAAGCGCCACGTCGTACAGCGCCTGCGCGTCGCGCGCGCTCATTTTTTCGGTATCCAGCAGCTCGTACCAGCAGGCGCTCAGCGCCACCGGCAGATCCTCGCGCACGAAAAGGCTCTCAAACAGGCCGAAGTCCAGCAGGCACTCATCCTTATAGGAGGAGGGAGAGCGCACCCAGTAGGGATCCTCCACGTCCGCCACGTCGTACACGCCGACAACCTCGATGACAATCGGCTGCCCGTCCGGATCCGTAAGCTTGGGAAATTCGCGCCTTTCGCCCATCAGAAGGTTCAGGTTCACCAGCGCGCGCTGACTTACGATGACCTCCACCGTGCCGTCCTCGCGGCGCTCGCTTTCGAACATGCGCCCCGCGACGATGCGCACATGGGAGGCCACGTCCTCCATCCCCCCCAGAGCAATGGAGGAAAGCTTCGCGTCGTCGCGCTCAATGAGCGGCTCGTTCTGCATGGAGCTCATGAAATACCTGCGCACCTCCATGCGCGCCTCCACGCCGAATTCCGCCGGTATGCCCTGCGCAATGGCCTCGTTTTCCTTCAGAAGCCCGTTTTTCTTAATCGAGCCGTTGAAGACCACCGAAACCAGCCCGGGATAGGCGTTTTTTTCCGTCAGGTAGGCGTCCATGTCGTCGGTAAGCATGCGCTGCATCACCGCATCCGCGTACAGCGGGTTGGAGGCGGCGATGCCGGTCAGCAGGATGTTTCCGATCAGCAGCGCGATAAACAGCCACTTTTTGCTGATCATCTTGCGAAGAATATACCGCAGCAATGCCTGTTCCCTCCCCGTCAGTCCGCAATCAGCGTTTCGCCCGGAACCGCGCCGTCCAGCAGCCATGCGCCGGTCTGCGCCGTGCCTCCGGCGTAGTTCACATATCGCTTGGAAACCATGCCGTCGTCGGACAGCTTGTAAACGTAATACTTCCCGCCGTACAGCGTAAGCGCCGCGCGGTTCACGACCGTCACGTTTTCAAGGTGAATCGTCGTGTATTCGGCGGTCGGCCTCGTGAGCGCCTTCAGGTTGTTTGCTTCCTCCTCGTCATATTCCGTCACGCGCACCAGCACCAGCTTGCCCACGACGTTGTCCGGAATCACGTTGTGGCAGGCCACCACGCGCCCCACGCCCGTCACGCGCCCGTTGTTCGGCCCCACGGATATTGCCACGCGCATGCCCAGCCGCATTTGCCCCTGATCGTCCTTCACGGAGAACAGCACCTCGGAGGGATCGTAAATCGTCATCAGCCACGTGCTGTCGTATACCGCCTCGTTGTCGCGCAGGTATTGAAGCTCGTCCACCACGCCGTCAATCGGCGAAAGAATCTGCTGATTTTCGTAGGTTGCCAGCAGCTCCGAAAGCGATTCCTCGCGGGCAGCCAGCTCGCGTCCGCTTTCGAAATCGTATTTCTCCAGCTCCAGCTCCGCGCGCGTCACGCGCAGGGCCAGCGTTTCGGCCTCGTCTCCCTGCGCCTCCCGCAGTGCGCTGCGAAGGGAGGCCAGCGTCTCCTCCAGCTGCGCCAGCGTTTCCTCGCGCGTTTCCCGCGCGCGGCGAAGCTGCAGCTCCTTCTCCGCAACGGCCACCTCGTCCCTTTCCACGGTGAACACGGCAAGCACGTCGCCCTTCTTTACCTCGTTTCCGCGCTTCACGCGGTATTCCACAAACCGCGCCTTCGCGCCCTCGTAGTACACGCTCACGCGTGAGGGATAATAGGCCGAGGCATTCGCCGTGACCTTCTTTTCATAGGTGCCCTCTTCCACGTCCACGGTTTTGTAGTTCACGGTGTTGCCGGTAATCTTGTCCGGCGAAATCAGCGTTTCCTCCGCCGCGGCGCACAGCAGCAGGAAAAGCGTGAGCCATGCGATGACTGTCTTACTTGTCCGTGACATAGATGCGCTCTCCCTCCTCCAGTCCCTCCAGCACCTGCGCGTCAATCGCGCCGACGGGTGTGCGGATTTTGATGTCGCGCCGCACGCGCTCGCCGTTTTCGCCCACGACGTACACATACTTGCCGTTTGCGTCGGCCAGCACGGCGTTGGCGGGAATCAGCAGCGCGTCCGCCTGATAGGAATTCAAAAAGATTACCGCCGCATAGTCGCCCGCGTGCACCTCATCCTGCCAGCCCTCCGGGCCGACGATTTCAAACTCGGAATACACCTTCTTGCCTGCCAGCACGCGCGTAACGTATTCGGAGTTATCGATGGGGATGGCCTCCACCTCGTATCTCCCGCCGCCGATGCGCGCGTAAATGCCGCCGGTGGCCACGCGCAGCGTGGCGGTGGATACGTAATCGCAGGTAATGCGCAGGCGCGTGTCGTCGGCTATGCATACCAGCGGGTCATAGGCCGAAACTCGGCTGCCAACCGACACGGTGATTTCCCGCGCCACAATGCCGTCAAACGGCGCGACGATGGCGTCGTTTGCCAGCGTCTCCTCCAGCTCCGCCAGCGTCTTTTCGCTTCGGGAAAGCGAAAGCTCGCGCGTCTCCCGGTCGTGGGCGAGGTTCATTTCCGCCTCGCGAATGTCCAGCTCCTTCAGTTCGAGCGTGCGCTCGTCCGCGCCGCTTTTCTGAAGCTGGGAAAGCTCGGTCTTAAGCAGCGCAAGATCCGTCTCGGCGATGCGATAATCCAGCTCGTTTCCATACCGGGTCGCGTCGATTTCGTCCTTCAGCGTCTCATACTGCTCGCGCACGTCGTCCAGATCCAGCACAATCAGCCGGTCGCCGGCCTTCACGCGGTCACCTGCGCGCACCGGAATTTCGCCCACCGTGCCGTTCACGGGAAAGCTCAGCTCCTCCGCGTAGGCAGACACCCACGCGTCCACCGCCTTGGGAACGCTGGTTTCGCCGCGCCGCACGACGCAGATGTCCGACGCCACGCCCGCCGCCGGAAGCAGCTCGGGCGGCTCGGAGACCGGCTTTTCGCAGCCGCACAAAAGCAGCGCCGCCGCAAGCAGCACGCATGCCATTCTCTTTTTCATCCCGAAATCACCGCCTCACCCTCGCTCAGACCGGACAGCACCTCATAATAGCCGCCCGCGCACAGCCCCAGCTCCACGGGCTTGTACGTCTTCATGCCCTCGTCATCCTGATAATACACAATCGTCTGCCCGGCGGCGCGGCTGATCGCCTTCTCGCTCACCATCAGCACGTCGTCGCGCCCGTCCAGCGTAACCGTGGTGGAGCCGCGGTCGTTGTC
Source organism: uncultured Oscillospiraceae bacterium (assembly GCA_964565845.1). Classification (GTDB taxonomy): domain Bacteria; phylum Bacillota; class Clostridia; order Christensenellales; family Aristaeellaceae; genus SFHK01. The sequence continues at coordinate 6,916 of CAZMGO010000041.1, forward strand.
CTCCAGCTCCACGGCGGGCTGATCGAGCGTAAAATACACCGTGCCCTTTTCGCCCGGCGTGTGCTCGGTGACCTCAAGCCCTAAGGAGGCCTCGTCGGCCACGGTGGCGGCGTACTCCACCTTGCCCACGGTAATCGTCACCTGCGTGCCCGCGGGCAGCGCGTCCCAATATTCGGTGCTCGCCTTGAACAGCGACATCGTGGAGTCCACCACCGTCACGGCGCGCTCGGCGGCGGACGATACGGATGAATCCTGATACTGCCGCACATAGGTCACCGTGCCGTCCATGGGTGAGAACAGCTGCCGCTGCGCCAGCTGCCGCTTCAGCGTTTCAAGCTGCAGCTCCTGAAGGCCAAGCTCGTCCTCCACCGATTGCCTGCGCGCGTCGTAGTCCGCATTCACCGCGTCCCGCGCGCTTCGCCGCGCCGCCTCGTCGCTTCCGCTGCGCACGTCGGCTCTCTCCAGCGCCAGCGCCCGAGCCTCCTCCTGCTGCGTCAGCTTCAGCTTCAGCGTGCGAATCGTATATTCGCATTCGTCGATTCGGTCGTTCACGCCGTCCAGCTTCAGCTGTCCCAAAAGCTGCCCCTCCGTCACCGTGTCGCCCGCCTTCACGAACATCTCGTCCACGCTTTCCCCATTCACGGCAAAGCTCAGGCTTTCCTTGCGAATCGGCACATAGGTGCAGCTGACCTTCTTCGTCAGACGCATGTCTCCGCGCGTCACATAGGTCAGTTTGAAGTCCTCCACCGTCGTTTCCCGCAGAAGCGGCGCCGTCCGGCGCGTCTCCTGCTCGGGCAAAAGCGAGCAGCCGCCCAGTAAAAGACACCCTGCGATCAGCCCGCCTGCCAGCCAGCGTTTTCCCATCGTGTTCATTCGTTCCTCATCCTCGTTCCCGCCCGTTCATTCCTCATCCTTGCCGCGCAGCAGCCTGTCCAGCGCCAGCCGCGCGCGGTATATCTCGTTGCGCTTGAAGCCCTCGCCCGCCAGCGACGCGGCGGCCTCCGAGAGCGATTCCCCGGCGAGCAGCCGGTCAAGCAGCGCGTGCTCCGGCCTGCGCTCGGGTGCGGGGCGAGACGGCAGCGGAACCTCCCGAATATCCGCCACAAGGCAGTATTCGCCCTTCTCGGCGTTGGGGTTGGCGCGCACGCGTTCGAGCACGTCCTCGACCGTTCCCCTTTCCAGCCTTTCGAATTTCTTCGTCAAGTCGCAGCACAGGCACACCCGCGCGCCCGGCCACGCCGCGCACATGCGCTTCAAAAGCTCCTCCACGCGGTGGGGCGATTCGTAAATCACCGCCACGGGAATCCCCGTCTCTCGAATGGCGGCCAGCTTCTCGGAAAGAGCCTTGCCCTCGCGCGGCAGAAAGCCGTAAAACGCGAACTCGCGCGCGTCAAATCCCGCCGCGGACAGCGCTGTGACCGTCGCCGAGGGGCCGCTGACCGGAATCACCGGAATGCCGGCCTCCCACGCCGCCGCCACCAGCGCCTGCCCGGGGTCGGAGACGCCGGGCGTTCCCGCGTCGCAGGTCAAAGCCACGGTCAGCTCCTCACTGAGCATGCGCGAAACCAGCTCCGGCGCGCGTCCGTCCTCGTTGTGCCGGTGGCAGGACACCATGGACTTGCGCACGCCCAGACGCTCGGTGAGCTTCATCGTCACGCGCGTGTCCTCCGCGGCGATCAGGTCGCACTCGGTCAGCGCCTGCGCGGCGCGGGGCGAAAGATCGTTCAGGTTGCCTATGGGGGTCGCCACAACGTACAGCTTCGACATGAATACCCTCCCGGAATCGCGTTTTCTTCCATCGATTGTGCGCATTCCCGCCCCGTCGGCCGAAATCGCGCATGGATTATTCGGAGTAAATGGACATGCGTCCCGCAACGTCCGTTGTCCGGAATGACTGGACGTAACGTCTTTACACTCGCTCGACCAGATAGATCAGCTCGTCCGCCGCCGTGAATGCCTCGCGAATGGAGAGGGAGGCGGGCAGGATGCGCGCGAACCATTCGGCGTAGTGCTTTTCCATGCCCACGCCGCGCCCGCCGAGCGTGCGGGTGGGGAAGGTTACGACCATGCGCGGCGCGCGCAGGCCGGAAAGCAGCTCCGCGGCGCGTCCGGTTTTCTGCGCCTCGAGCACGGGAAGCAGCTTCATGAGAAGCGCCGCGTCGGCTTCCTCCGCGGGAATTTCACTCAGCAGGTCGCACGCCCGCGCGCGCGTTTTCCAGCCGCGCGCCTGCGCGGTCTCGTTTACAAGCCGCACGCAGCCCAAATGAATGTCCATGCCCAGCACGTTCGTTACGCCCATGGAGCCCAGCAGAATTGGGTTCAGCCCGCACGCCAGATCGAGCACGCGCGCGCCTTCACCCAAAAACGGAGATACACGCCGCAGCCATTCGACCGCGCCCGGCAGACGCTCGCGCGTGGACGCGTGCAGCGACAGCGCGGCGGTGAGCGCCGACTCGTCGCCCTCGTTCCAGCGCGTGAGCAGCGTACGCGCCTTTTCCTGCGCGTCCGCCGTCATGAACGCGCCGGTAATCTGGTGCAGATGCGTGCGCGCCGCCTTTTCGGCGTCCTTCGGCTTTTTGTATCGCGGCAGAAGCTCCCTAAACACGCGCCGCACCGTATCGGGACATATGTCCCGCAGGTTCCTCGCGGAAAGCAGCGCGTCCAGTGCTGCCCGTGCTCGTTCGTCCATTTCCAGCCTTCTCCATCCGGCGGACGCAAAAACCCCGCCGTCTCCGTTTTTGTTGCAATCGCCGCGCGCCCGCTTGCCCGTCGGATACGCTTTCGTCCGACAAACACAAAGCATGCCGCTTCCATTCCTCTATCACGATAACGGCGCGCTGCCGTCCCGAGGCGTGCCGCCGGTTCGGGAAGCGCCGCGAAGCTTCTGCGCGTCATCGATAACGGCACTGCGCCGCCGTTTTCCCGCGCGGCGGCTACTGCCTGCGCAGGTTCTCCATCAGGCGGCCATAGAAGCGGAGGTTATGGGCGGTGGCGAGGCGCTGCGCCTGCGCGTCACCCACCTTGAACAGGTGCTGAAGGTAGGCCTTCGAATGGCGGCGGCAGAGGATGCAGTCGCAGGTTTCGTCCACGGGGCCGCCGTCTCGGGTATGCGCCTCGTCCAGCGCGTAGTGGAAATGGTAGAATTTGCCGTCCGCGCGGCGCACGCCCTCGGGCGTGTCCATGCCCTTGTCAAACACGTACAGCCGCTGGTGGCGCGCCTCGCGCGTGGGAATCACGCAGTCAAACAGCGAATAGCCCATTTTTGTGAGCCGCGCGATTTCCTCCGGACGACCCACGCCCATGGCGTATTTCACCTTGTTGTCGGGCATGGCGTCCGCCGCCATTTGAAGCACGTCGTCCAGCATATTGCCGTTTTCGTCCGTCGGCCAGCCGCCGAAGCCGTAGCCGTCAAAGCCGATTTCCTCGAGCCGGCGGCCGCATTCCAGCCGCAGATCGCGGTCGCGCCCGCCCTGCACGATGCCGAACAGAAGCGGTCGGGAACCCTTTCTGCCCTTGACAAGCTTGTCGTATTCGGCGCGGCAGCGCGCGCCCCAGCGCACGGTCAGCTCCACGGAGCGGCGCTGCTGCTCGATGGGGTCGTTCGGGTGCGTGCATAGATCCAGCGCCATCATAATGTCGCTGCCGTACATGAACTGGGACTGGATGCATTTTTCGGGTGTGAAGTGCATCTTCTCATCGCCCCGGTCGGGACGGAACAGAATTTCCTTTTCGCGAATCTCGCCGTAATCCGGGTTTTCGCGAATCATGGAATACAGCTGAAAGCCGCCGGAGTCGGTCAAGATCGCGCCCCTATAGCCGGTGAAGGCATGCAGCCCGCCCAGCGTTTTAATCAGCCGCGCGCCGGGCTTGGAATAAAGATGATAGCTGTTCATCTCAAGGCCGGTCAGCCTGGCGTTCTCCACGTCCTCAAAGCCCGCGGCGCGCACGGCGCCGTAGGTTGCGTCCGGGAAGAAGGCGGGCAGCTCCACGCGCCCCGAGGGAAGTAGAAGCTCCGTTACCATGCGTTGCCTATGCCCTCCGCGATTCTCAGTGTCGCGCTGCGCGCGCGCGGGTTTTCCTCAAGCTCCGCCTCCGATGCGGTGATGGGCTTGCGGGTAATCAGCCGAACCTTCGGCGTTTTGCCGCACACGCACACCGGGAACGACGGCGGACACGTGCACGGATGCGCCAGCCGATGGAACGTGGTTTTGACCACGCGATCCTCCAGCGAATGAAACGCGATCACGCACAGCCGCCCGCCGGGCTTCAGAAGGGACGTGAAATCCTCCAGCGCCTGCTCCAGCGGCTTTAGCTCGTCGTTCACCGCGATGCGCAGCGCCTGAAACGTGCGCCGGGCGGGATGCGAGCCGTCGCGGGCGCGCACCTTTTTGGGAATGGCGGCATCGATCACGTCCACCAGCTGCAATGTGGTCTCGATGGGCGCTTTCTGCCGCCGGTCGCACAGAACGCGCGCAATCTGCGCCGCCCAGTTTTCCTCGCCGTATTCGCGGATGACGCGGGCGATGTCCTTCTCCGGCCATTCGTTCACCAGCTCGCGCGCGGAAAACGGCTGCGACGCGTCCATGCGCATGTCAAGCGGCGCGTCTCCCTGATAGGAAAAGCCGCGCGCGCGGTTGTCCAGCTGATAGGACGACACGCCCAAATCCAGAAGCGCGCCATCGATTTTTTCAACGCCGACGCTTTGCAAAAGCGCCCTCGCGTCATGAAAATTGCCGTGCAGCGCCTGAAAGGCCGCGCCGGGCGGCGTGGCCTCGCGCACGCGCGCCTCGGCGGCGCGGATGGCGTCCATGTCGCGGTCAATGCCGATCAGCGTGCCCGTGGTCAGCCGCCGCGCGATTTCGGACGAATGCCCGCCGCCGCCCAGCGTGCCGTCCACATACACGCCGTCCGGGCGGATGTGCAGCCCCTCCAGACACTCGGTAAGCAGCACCGGCTTATGCTTGAATTCCTGCATGTCAAATCCTTCCGTCGTCGTCCGGCAGGAGAAGCTTGCGCACGTCGCCCGCCAGATAAATGGAGCCCGCCGCGACGACCACGCCGTCCGCGCCCGCCATGCGGCGCGCGCGCGCCAGCGCCGCGGGAATGCCTGTCTCGCTCACCGCGCGGCCATGGTAGTCCTCCGCCAGCGCGGACGCAGCCAGCGCGCGCGGCCAATCCACGCCCGTGGTCACGATTTCGTCGGCAAATGTGGAGAAGATGTCCGCGCAGACAGCATGCTGCTTGTCCTGCATCATGCCCGTAAGCAGCACCACGCGGCGACCCTTCAGATATTTCTCGGCATACGCCCGCAGCGCCTGCGCGCCCTGCGGATTGTGCGCGCCGTCAATCAGCACGTTTCCAATCCACTCCAGCCGCCCCGGCCATTTCGCGCGGGCCATGCCGCTCTGCGCGCGGCGCATGTCAATTTTCAGCCGGTCGAGCGCGGTGAGCGCCAAGCAGGCGTTCGCCGCCTGATGCGCGCCGGGCAGCGAAATCGTCTGCCGCACCAACCCCGCCGCGGGCAGCTCGACTGCAAGGGTGCAGCCGCGGGCGTCGGACGCAAGGATCTCATACGGCGCGGTTTCAAACAGCGGCGCGCGCATCTCGCGCGCCCGCGCGCGGAACACGTCCATCACGTCCGCGTCCTGCGAAAGCACGACGGCGGGCGTTTCCGGCTTGATGATGCCCGCCTTTTCGGCGGCGATTTCGGGCAGCGTGCTTCCAAGCCGCGCCATATGATCCAAGCCGATGGCGGCGATTACACTCACCTCCGGCGACAGCACGTTCGTCGAGTCCAGCCGCCCGCCCATGCCGACCTCCATCACGGAGAAATCCACGCCCGTCTCGGCATAGTGCAGGCACGCCATGGCGGTCAGAAGCTCGAAGGTCGTGCATTTCACGCCCTGCTCGGCCAGCGTCTCCGCCGCCGCGCGCACGTGTCCCGCGACGCTCATCAGCTCGCCGTCCGAAATGGGAACGCCGTTTACGCGGATGCGCTCGTGAAAGCGGCACAGGTAGGGCGACGTAAACAGCCCCGTGCGGAAGCCGCAGGCGCGCAGACCCGCGTCGATCATGGCGCAGACGGAGCCCTTGCCGTTGGTGCCCGCCACGTGAAGCACGCGCCCCATGCGCGCCTCGGGATGCCCGAGCGCCGCAAGCAGCGCCCGGGTGTTTTCAAGCCCGTGCTTTTCGCCCTTCCAGCGCGCGCCGTTTACCCAGTCAATCGCGTCTTGGGCGGTCAAAAATTCGTTCATGCAGGCTCCTTACAGCTTCAGCGCGGCCAGTCCGACCTTTTTGCGCACCTTGAGCATCGTGCGGTAGGCGATGGCGGAGGCGCGCTCGCGTCCGCTGACCATCACGCTTTCCAGATACGCCTTGTCGGCGCTGATGCGGTCGTATTCGTTCTGAATCGGCTCAAACACCGAAATCACGCAGTCGGCAACCGCGTCCTTGAACATGCCGTAGCCCCTGCCGTCGTATTCGGCGGAGATGTCGTCCATGCCGCGGCCGGTGAGCGCGCCCATGATGCTCATCAGGTTGCTCACGCCGGGGCGGTTCTCCGGGTCGAACAATACGCGGTTTTCGGAGTCGGTCACGGCGCGGCGCAGCTTTTTGCGAATCACGTCGGGCTTGTCCAGAATGGCGATGTAGGTTTCCTCGGGGTCGGACTTGCTCATCTTGCGGGTAGGCTCCTGCAGGCTCATCACGCGCGCGCCGACCTTGGGAATGTACGCCTCCGGAATCACGAACACGTCGCCGTACAGCGCGTTGAAGCGCTCGGCGATGTCGCGGGTGATTTCCAGATGCTGCTTCTGGTCCGCGCCGATGGGCACGAGATCGGTCATATACAGAAGAATGTCCGCCGCCATCAGAACCGGATAGGCGAACAGGCCGCAGTTGATGTTGTCCGCATGCTTGGCGGACTTGTCCTTAAACTGCGTCATGCGCGAAAGCTCGCCCATGTAGGTGAAGCAGTCTAAAATCCACGCCAGCTCCGCGTGCGCAGCAACCTGACTCTGGAAGTAGATGATGTTTTTCTCCGGGTCGAGACCGCTGGCAAGGAAAATCGCCATCGTGCGCAGGCAGGCCTTGCGCAGCTCCGCCGGATTCTGCCGAACCGTCAGCGCGTGCAGATCCACGATGGAATACAGGCAGTCGTATTCGTCTTCAAGCAGCTTGAAATTGCGCAGCGCGCCGATATAGTTGCCCAGCGTCAGGTTGCCGGTGGGCTGAATGCCGGAGAAAATTCGTTTTTTGGGCGTGATCGTCTGGTTTTCCATATATGCTTCCTCCCGAACGTCGATTTGGCGAAAAAATCATACCTCATTATACACCCAAAGATTCCGCATGAAAAGCCCCCTTTCGATTTTTCCGCCCGAAACCGGCCGCAGGAAAGCCTGCTTTTTTAGGTTGAAGCAAACGCGAAAACATGATATACTAATCATGGGCAGGCAGGACGTGCGCGCGGCGCGCGGCGTGCCGAAACGAAATCGGACGTTACTTCGGGAGGGCAAGCATGGTTTTTTCGAGCACGGAATTTTTATGTTTCTTTCTGCCGATTGTACTGATTCTCTACTATCTGTGCCGGCGGAACCGCACGCTGTCGAACGTGGTTCTGACGGTTATGAGTCTGCTCTTTTACGCATGGGGCGAGCCGACGTTCGTGCTGGTGATGCTTGCGAGCATATTCATCAACTGGCTCGCGGCGCGCATAATTGGCAGAAACGAGGGTCGTCCCCGCGCGCGCAGGCTGGCGCTGATTGTGGGGCTTGTGCTGAACGTGGGTATGCTGGCGGTGTTCAAATACCTGTCGTTCTTCGTGCGCAATCTGAACGGCGCGTTTTCGCTGAACCTGCCCGACCCGCAGCTGGCGCTGCCCATCGGCATATCGTTTTTCACGTTTCAGGCCATCAGCTACATCGTGGACGTATACCGCGGGCACGGTGAGGCGCAGAAGCATTTTCTGGGCGTGTGCCTGTACATATCGTTTTTCCCGCAGCTGATCGCGGGGCCCATCGTGCGCTATGAGACGGTGGACGCGGAGATTAAGGGACGCACGGAGACGCCGGACGACTTCACCGAGGGCTCGCGGCGGTTTATGGTTGGCTTGAGCAAGAAGGCGATTCTTGCCAACTCGCTGGCGCTGATTGTGGACGGAATCTTCGCGCTCAGCCCGGAAAAGCTTTCCGTGACCCTGAGCTGGTACGCCGCCGCCGCGTATCTGATGCAGGTATACTACGATTTCTCCGGCTATTCCGATATGGCCATTGGACTTGGACGCATGTTCGGCTTCCATTTTCTGGAGAACTTCACCTTTCCCTTCGTTTCAAAATCCGTCACGGAATTCTGGCGGCGCTGGCACATTTCGCTGTGCACGTGGTTCCGCGATTACGTGTTCTTCCCGCTGGGCGGAAGCCGCGTGAAATCAAAGCTGCGGCTGCTTTTCAACATGTTTGTGGTGTGGTCGCTGACGGGACTGTGGCACGGCGCGGAGTGGACGTATGTGCTGTGGGGCGTGGGCTTTTTCGTGGTGCTGTCCATTGAAAAGCTGACGGGGCTGGGCAAGTGGATGGAAAAGCACGCCGCGGGGCATTTGTATGCCATGTTCGCCGTGGTGGTCGTGACGGTGCTGATTCGCTCCGAGAGCGTTTCGGCGGCGGGCGCGTTCTATAAAACGATGTTCGGCCTGTCCGGCGCGCCCCTGTGGAATTCGCTGACCGGCGTGTTTGTGCGCGAATACGGGCTGTTTTTCGCGGCGGCGGCGCTGCTTTCGCTGCCGGTGGGCGACTGGCTGCGCAATCGGGTGCGCGTGCCGGCGCGGCTTCTGGAGCCGGTGCAGGGCGCGCTTCTGCTGGCGGCGACGGCGGTCGCGTTTACCTATGTGATTTCCGGAAGCTACAACCCGTTCATCTACTTTAATTTCTGAGGGCAAAGCGATGAGAAAGCATGTCAACCGCATTTTGACCGCGGCGCTTCTTCTGGCAATCGCGGTAATCTTTATAGGAACCATGGTTCAGTATGGCAGGAACTATGCCTACGGTTTTTTCGTGGGCTATAAGGATTCGCTGCCCCAAAACGCTACGGTGTTTGAAAATCTTTACGCGCGCATTTCCAAGCTGTCGGAGAACGTGTCCAGCCGACTGTTTCTGCGCAATTCCATTCGCCAGATGAACGCGGCGTTTCAGCTGGCCGTGGGCAAGGACATCATATCCATTGCCGGAAACGACATGGTGAAGCTGAAGTGCGGCGCGTATTACGGGCTGTTCACCGGCGATTTTTCCACCGACAAGATGGAGGAGCTGGCGGACTTTGCCGAGAAGCTGAAGAGGGAGCGGGGCATCGACACCGTGTTCGCCTATTGCCACAGCGGACTGTATGAGGATGGACAGCTGCCCGAGGGCATGGAGGAATTAGACAACAACCTCGAATGCGCCGACGCGCTTATGACCGGCTTCCGCGCGCGCGGCGTGGTGGTTTCCGACAGCCGCGATGCCTATCGCGCCTCTGGCCTTACGATGGACGAGGCCATCAACAAAAGCGACGTGCACTGGTCGCATAAGATGGCGCTGGCGGCGGCGCGCCAGACCGCTCTCACGATGAACGAGCTGCTGGGGCTTTCGCTGGACGCGGATAAGCTGGACATCGGCAATTTTGACGAAATCGTCTACGAGCGCCTGCTGATGGGCGAATACGGCCGCCGCATCGGCTTTGAAAACGTGACGCCGGACGACGTTCACGAGCTTTGGCCGAAATATGACACGCATATGCTCTATGAGGAGCTGAACGACGACGTGCGCCGCGAGGGCAGCTTCCGCGAGGCGGTAATCAACGAGGACAACCTCACCCGCGACCCGGACAGCGGCTACAGCGAAAAGGCGTATTACATCTATTCCACCTACCTTGCGCAGACCCACATTCACAACGAGGACGGCGCGCCGCTGACGGTTTTGGTGTTCAAGGACAGCTACGGCACGCCCATGGGCGCGTTTCTGTCGCTGACGCTGCGCGACGTGTACGCGGTCGACCTGCGCTCCACGAGCCTCACGATGGAGGAATGCGTGGACAAGGTGAACCCGGACATCGTGATTTTTGCCTACAGCCAGCAGACGCTGCGCGATTTCAGCTACGATATTGCCGAATAGGAGGACGCTGCATGAACCTTGCCGACACGCTCCGCCGGGTCTCGTCGCCCGCGCAGGTACTGGAGCATGAGCCGATGGCGCGGCACACGACGATGCGCGTGGGCGGCCCGGCCGACATTCTGTTTTCCCCCGCAAGCGAAAGCCAGCTGCTTTTTGCCGTGCGGGAGGCGCGAGGCGCGAATGTGCCGATGCGCATCATCGGCAACGGAAGCAACCTGCTGGTGCTGGACGGCGGTCTGCGCGGCCTGACGATACGGCTGGGCGAGGCGTTTTCGGAGATTTCCGTGAAGGACAATCAAATTACCGCGCAGGCAGGCGCGCTTCTGTCCCGCGCGGCGGCGGCGGCGCGGGACGCTTCGCTGACCGGGCTGGAATTTGCCGCCGGCATTCCCGGAAGCGTGGGCGGCGGCATGGCGATGAACGCGGGCGCGTACGGCGGACAGCTGTCGGACGTGTTCGAATGCTGCCGCGCGCTCGATCCCGAGACCGGCGTCGTATCCGTGCTCACGCCCGCCGAAATGGCGCTGGGCTACCGCGAGAGCGCCGCGCTTTCGCGCGGGCTGATTGTGACCGAGGCCGCGTTCCGCCTGAACGCGGGCGATAGGGCCGCCATACAGGCGAAAATGGACGAGCTGAACGCCCGCCGCCGCGACAAGCAGCCGCTGAATTTGCCCAGCGCGGGCAGCACGTTCAAGCGTCCGGAGGGTCATTTTGCCGGCGCGCTGATCGAGCAGGCGGGGCTGAAGGGGCTGCGCGTGGGCGGCGCGTGCGTCTCCGAAAAGCACGCGGGCTTCATCGTAAACGACGCGGGCGCGGC
>CAZMGO010000042.1:0-17655 GCA_964565845.1 uncultured Oscillospiraceae bacterium
AACCAGCCGCAGCCTGTCCGAGACCTGCCGGTATTCCTCCGAGCGCATAACCTCCGCCGTCAGACCCGGGCCATCGAAGCTGACCGCCTGACGAAGGTGCTTTTGTGCCTGTGCTCCGGCAAATACCGCGGCATACAGCGCGAGATTGCCGCCCTTCGAATGCCCGCACAGCTCCAGCGGCCACTTCTCCCTCGCCGCCGCTTCCACGAGCTTTCTCGCCATCCCCTGCGTCGGAATTTCCGTTTCCACCGCAAGGTCAAAATCCTCCTTCCAGCCCTTGAGCGTATTGTCCGTTCCTCGAAAGGCAATCAGCTGTGCGCCGTCCGGCAGCAGCAGTGAAAGCGCAGCAAACGGTGCCTTTGCCTCCGTGCTGCGGGAAAAGCCATGAAATCGAATGCCCGCATACCGACCTGCCGCGGCGGCCTGCACGCATAGCTCGCGGTCGCTCTTCGTTTGAAACCAGAAGCGCACTTCCTCCGCCGCTTCCTTCTTTTCAAACGTAATCTGGCCAAGTATTTCTGAAAGCGGCACGTCCGCCGGCGCGTCTGCCGGAAAATCGACATAGGCCATCTGCGCGAAGACCAGCCTGTCCACGTCGTTCAGCGGGTGCTCTTCAAACGAAGCCTCTCCATATCTCTTCAAATATTTCAGCATGTGACTCGTCTCCCATTCTCGCCAGAGAGGCCTGCGCTTAAAAAGCGCTTCGCATGGCTCTCTCCTCGTTTATATTCTTCATCCACTTCGTTTTTCCTGCCGCGGCAGCAATTTGGAATCGTCATTTTTATTGACAGCTGCATGCATTTATGCTATATTGTGAATGCGATTTTATTTGTAAGCACTCATTCCTTCATTAATCTATGCATTGGAGGCAACGTCATGTTTGACAGAAGCAAGCCCATGATCGGTTTCCACACCATTCTCAAAAACCACGAGGATGTGCCCGCGATGCTTCGCGTGATTGAGGAAGGCCTCGCGCCGCGCAGCTTCAATACGCTGATTCTCGAGGCTCGCTATCAGTTCACCTGCTTCCCGGAATATTCCATGGGCACGGTAAATTATCAGGACGTGCGGCAGATTTCCGACGCATGTCAGGCGCATGGCATCCGACTGGTTCCGCTGTTTCCCTGCCTGAGCCATCAGTCCACGGAAACGCGCACCGCTCCCTACCCGCTTTTGCGGCTGCATCCGGAATTCATGGAAACACCTCACATGCTGGATGCCGACGTCACGTGGCCGGACTTCTGTCTGCACAGTTGGTGTGCCTCCAACGACGACATTTACCAATATGTGTTTCCGATGATCGACGAAATGGCCGAGGCCTGCCGCGCGGATACGGTGCACATCGGCATGGATGAGCTTTTTGACGTGGCCATGTGCCCGCGCTGCAAGGGAAAGGACCCCGCCGCACTGTATGCGCGCACGATCAAAATTCTGCACGACCATCTGAAGGAACGGAATCTGGACACCATGATCTGGGGCGACCGCCTGCTGAACAGCCGCAAGCTGGGCTACAGCATGTGGGAGGGCGACCGTTTCGGCATATATCCCGCGCTCGATAGGCAAGACGAAATCACCCGCGACCTGATCATCTGCGACTGGCACTACGATTGGCACAGCGCCGGATACCCGTCGGTGGAAACGTTCATTGAGAAGGGCTTCTTTGTGGTGCCATCCGTCTTCCACAGCGGCGAAGACAGCTGTCACTTCTGGCTGCACGCGCTGGAGGCGCACTACCTCGGCAAGCGCTATGGCTGGCCCGGACGGCTGGGCGGCATGCTGTTCACCAACTGGTATCCGCTGAACGACGAGATTGCCGACCGGATGCTAAAAGGCATGGCCGGCAAGGCCGATGACAAGACCGCCGACGGTGCAAACGTAGGAAACACAATCTTCATGACACGTCCGAAGCTGGATGTGTTGAAATTCTAACTTGCACCACACGAAAACGCCGGCGGCAGCCCGCCGGCGTTTTCATCTGCAGTGTAAAGCTTATTTCTCCTGCGACTTGAGGAACTCAATGCACTGGCGAGCCTCTGTCAGTCCATCCGGCTTGAGGCTTTCGCTCTCAACGACCATCAGAATGCCCATCTCTGCCGCCTTTGCATAAACCTCGGGCACCGGCGCCGCGCCGTAGCCCAGAGGCTTTCCTTCGCCGCCGATGAAGCCGTCCTTGATATGAATTACGCAGATACGATCCTTCAGGCGTTCCATGATGCCGACGGCGCTCCTGCGCGTGGCATTGAAGTACCAGAAGGTATCGATTTCGATGTTCAGGCTCGTGCGATAGACCAGCTGCTCGTGAATCTCGCTGCCGTCGTCATTCGGAATGAATTCGTGGGAATGGTTGTGGTAGCCAAGCGAGATCCCCTCTTTTTCCAGCAGCGGCTGATAGCGATTGACCTTCTCGACGAACTCATCAATCTTGCTCTGGCAGCTCAGGTCGTGGCCGGGAATGATGATATTCGTGTTGCCGATGGTCTTATGGTATTTCACCGCACCTTCGAAATCAGCGTCCAGCTCCTTAAGACCGGTGTGCGTTCCGGAAACCTTCAAGCCGTACTTGTCCAACCAGCCCTTAACCTCCTCGGCGCTGTGGCCAAAGAAACCCGCGAACTCCACATAGGTATAGCCCATCTCGGCAACTGCCTTCAGCGCGCCTTCCAAATCCGTCTTCGTAATGTCGCGTACCGAATACATCTGAAGCCCGTATTCCATGTTCAGTTCCCCCTTTGAATCGTTCTGTCCACGAATTCGATTGTATCGTCCAATACGCACATGGCGTACATGGAGCCACGGCTGTCCCTGCGCTCAATGCGCACGGCATTGGTGTTCAGCGGCGTTTCCTGCCCAGACTTCTGCTTCGCCACAAGGTCGAACGGCTGCTTCACAAGCAGCGCCGCACAGATGCGCGCGCCATTGGCGCCGTTTTTCTGGAACGCGAAGCACTTCACGCCCTTGCCTGCGCGCGCCTGCAAATCAAAATCGATCAGCAGGCATCGCTTCATGAAGCCCTTGTCGCTCACCAGCAGCACCTCGCCCTCCTCGTCATTCGGAAGCACAAAGCCGACGCCGTCCTCCGGCGCAAGCGTGATACCCTTCACGCCCGCAGCCGTGCGGCCGATCAACGAAGCCTCGGTCGTCTTAAAATGAATGGCCATGCCCTGCTCCGTAATCATCAGAAGGTTGCTCTCGCCGGACAAACGCAATACCGTTTGCAGACGGTCGCCGTCCTTCAGTCCCGTAGCAGCGAAGCGCGCGCGGTTGATGTTATATTCCGCCATATCCACACGCTTCACGAGGCCGCGATAGCTGACAAACAGCAGCTCGCCCTTGAAATCCGACGGTTTCACACACACAAGCGAAACCACGCTTTCTCCCTTGGCAAGCCCCGCAAGCAGCCCGCCCAGCGGCAGGCCGCGATCCTTTGCGCGGCATTCCGGCACCTGCGACACGGTCACAGGGTAGCAGTTTCCCTGATCCGTAAAGAACAGAAGTCGATCCGTCGTTTCGCAGGCGAATCGGTATGGCGGCTCCACGGGAAGCTCCCCATTCTGTACAGCTTTTTCAAACAGCTTCGGCTGCATGCGCTTGACAAAGCCCGTTCGCGTCAGGTATACAACCGCCTCGTCCGCCACCGGCGCGTCCGGAACGATCTCGGCCTCCTCAAACGCGCCAACCAGCTGCGTGCGGCGTGCGTCGGCGTACTTCTGCCGGATCTCCAGCAGCTCGTCGCGAATCACGGAAATCCGCTTCTTTTCCCTCTTCAAAATCGACTCAAGGTGCTTAATGCGCTTGAGCACCTCGGCGTATTCGTTGCGAAGCGTCAGAATCTCAAGATTCGTCAGGCGCTGCAGACGCATGTCCAGAATGGCCTGCGCCTGAATTTCCGTAAGGCTGAAGGCCGCAACCAGTCGTTCACGCGCCTCCTTCGGCGTTTTGCTGGCGCGAATCAGCCGAATCACCTCGTCCAGATTGTCAACGGCAATAATCAGGCCCTCCAGAATATGCGCCCGTGCCTTTGCCTGTTCGAGGTCGTAGCGCGTTCTGCGGGTTACAACCTCCTTTTGATGACGAATGTAGTGCGCCAGAATCGATTTCAGCCCCATCTGCATGGGCTTTCCGTCGGCAATAGCCACCATGTTCACGCCCACGGTATCCTGAAGCTCGGAGTATTTATACAAGGCCGCCAGCGTGCGCTCGACGTCCGCATCCTTCTTCAGCTCAATCACGGCGCGCATGCCCATGCGGTCGCTTTCGTCACGAATGTCGTAAATACCGCTGAACAGCGCCTTTTTCTCCTCCACCAGCTTTAAAATCTTTTCGAGTACCGCCGCCTTATTCTTCCCGTACGTCATTTCGGTTACAACCAAAAGCGTACGCCCCGCGCTGCCCTTCTCGATTTCCACCTTCGCGCGCAGCTGAAGCTTGCCGCGTCCGGTCTCATAGGCCTGATACAGCTCGTCCGTGCAGGCAAGCACACCGCCGGTCGGAAAATCCGGGGCAGGAATATACTTCATCAGCTCCCGCGTGGTAATGTCCGGGTTTTCCATCTGCGCGATTACACCATCGATCGTCTCGCCCAGATTGTGCGGCGGGATGTTCGTGGCAAGACCTACGGCAATGCCGTCCGCTCCGTTTACCAGAAGATTCGGAAAGCGACCGGGCAATAGATCCGGCTCCTTCTGCGTGTCGTCAAAATTCAGATGGAAGCCCACCGTATCCTTATCAATGTCGCGCAGCATTTCCATCGCCAGCGGCGTCATGCGCGCTTCCGTGTATCGCATGGCCGCCGGACTGTCGCCGTCTATGGAGCCAAAGTTTCCGTGACCGTCAACCAGCGTCGCGCGCAGCGCAAACGGCTGCGCCATGCGGGCCAGTGCGCCATATACCGATGAATCGCCGTGCGGATGATATTTGCCCAGACAATCGCCCACAATGCGCGCGCACTTTCTATGCGGCTTGTCAGGCGAAAGCGAAAGCTCCTGCATCGTGAACAAGATGCGCCGCTGAACGGGCTTCAAGCCGTCCTCCACGCGCGGCAGCGCACGCTCCAGAATGACGTGCTCGGAGTACGGCATCATGCTTTCGTGCATCACCGTCTCCATCGTTTTCTGAACAATGATCTCCGGCTTCACCGGCTCGGAGGGGCCGTGAACAGGTTTTTTCGCCATGACTTATCGGCTCCCTTCCGCCGTAACCGGCTCGAAATCATCCTTCTTATTGAAGTCTGCGTATCGGAAAATGTATTCCTTGCGCGGCTCCACCTTATCGCCCATCAGCACCGTAACCATGTGCTCGGCCTCGGCGTTGTCCTCGATGGACACCTGCATCAGCATGCGTCCGTTGGGATTCATCGTCGTTTCCCACAGCTGCTCCGGGTTCATCTCGCCAAGACCCTTGTATCGCTGAAGCGTGTAGCCCTTGCCTACCTTCTTGAGCGCACCGGCAAGCTCCTTGTCATCATAGCAATACTGCACGCTCTCTCCTTTTGCCACCTTATACAGCGGCGGCATGCCGATATACACGTGCCCATCGGTAATCAGCTCGCGCATGTAGCGATAGAAGAACGTGAGCAGAATGGCGCGGATGTGCGCGCCGTCCTGATCCGCATCCGAGAGAATAATTACCTTATTGTACTTCAGATGCGAAAGATCGAAGTCCTCGCCGATTCCGGTACCCAGCGCGGTAATCATTGAGCGAATTTCCTCGTTTGCCAGCACCTGATCCAGACGCTTCTTCTCGGCGTTCAACGGCTTTCCGCGCAGCGGCAGAATCGCCTGAAAACGACGGTCGCGCCCCTGCTTGGCGCTGCCGCCAGCCGAATCACCCTCCACAATAAACAGCTCGTTGAGCTTTGCGTCACGGCCAGTGCAGGACGAAAGCTTGCCCACCAGCGGCGCAGCCTCCAGCTCATTCTTCTGCCGGGCAACGTCTCGCGCCTTGCGCGCCGCCTCGCGCGCCTTGGCTGCCTTTACGGCCTTATCCAGAATCAGCTGCGCGGCATCCTGATGCTTCAAATCCTCCAGATAAACCGACAGCCTCTCCGTAAAGAACGCCTCCACGATGGGGCGCACCTCCGTATTGCCCAGCCGTCCCTTTGTCTGCCCCTCAAACTGAGGATTCTTGACGTTCACGGCCAGCACCGCCGTCACGCCCTCGCGGAAATCCTCGCCGGAAAGGTTGTTGTCCTTTTCCTTCAGCGCGCCGATTTTTCGGGCATAGTCGTTGAATACCTTCGTAAGCGCCGCCTTAAACCCGGTTTCATGTGTGCCGCCCTCAGCCGTCGGGATGTTGTTTACAAACGAAAACAGATTTTCCGTATAGGAATCCGTGTACTGAATGGCGGCGCGGATGCGCATGCCGCTCTGGTCGCCCTCAAAATACATGGGCTCCGTCATCGGATTCTTTTCTTCATTCAGATATTTCACGAAGTCGGTCAGACCGCCCTCGTAGCAGAACTCAACGGTTCGCGCATCCGCATCCTTCACCCGCTCATCGGTGAACACGAACTTCACTCCACGGTTCAGGTACGCCAGCTCGCGAATGCGGCGGCGCACCGTGTCCCCGGAGAACACGGTTTCCTCAAATACGCGCCCGTCGGGCTTAAAGGTAACGGTCGTGCCGCGCTTTCGGGTATTGCCAAGCTTCGCAAGCGGTGCAAGCGGATGGCCGGATGTAATCTTCCCGGTCTTTGGGTCGGCAATAGATGCAAATTTCTGCTGATAATGCGTGAAATCCTTATATACGTCCACCGTCATCCACTCGCTGAGCGCGTTTACAACCGACGCGCCCACGCCGTGCAGACCGCCGGAATAGGCATAGTTCTTATCGTCAAACTTTCCGCCCGCATGAAGCTGGGTGTATACGACCTCTACCGCCGAAACGCCCAGCACCGGATGAATGTCCACGGGTACGCCGCGGCCATTGTCCGACACCTCACAGGAGCCATCCTTCTTCAGCGTGACGGAAATCTCGGTTGCATAGCCGTTGGAGGCCTCGTCGATCGCGTTATCCACGATCTCCCAGACCATGTGATGAAGTCCCCGGGAGCCGGTCGAGCCGATGTACATGCCGGGACGCATGCGCACCGCGTCCAGCCCCTCGAGGATCGTTATGTCCTTTGCCTTGTATTCCTTCGCCATGATGTCCTCCGAAACGAATATCGAAATTAAGTATACCATAAAATCGTAAATCGTGCAACTTTTCCCGTTTCAAACGCGTCTTATACAAAGGTAGTTTTTTCTTTTGATAGGATTCGGAGGATGCATGATGAAAAAGACGATACGCGCGCTTGTTTTCGTCCTTCTGCTGCTTCTGGCTCTTTCCGCCAATGCAGACGTGCTGGCGGTTCCGGACGGCATAACCTCGATTGAATCCGAGGCCTTTTCCGACACAGCCAAGGCAGACGCCGTATTTATCCCCGCTTCCGCGCAGGAAATCGCGTCCGATGCCTTTGGCAGCGCCGGCTTTACCGTATATGGCCTTCCCGGCACGGCAGCCGAGGCCTTTGCCGAGGAAACCGGGCGTTCGTTCGTATCCGTGGAAATTACGAACATTCAGCTGGAAACCGATGCATGGCACGCGCCGGATGCCGACTTCACGTTGTCCGCCAAGGCGACAAGCGTGGAGTGGTTTCATTCCTATCGCTTTGAAATTCTGAAGGATGACGTCGTGTACTCCGACACCGGCTATACCGACGCAAATACCGCCACGGTACGCCTTTCGAAAACCGGCGTTTACGACGTTCGCGTATCTGTCCGTCATCGCTGGGTGGAAACAAGCCAGCTGTTCCCCATGGCCTTTGAAATCGGCGAGCCGGTTCGCTTCACGGAAGACGCATCCCGCCTGAACGTCAACCAGACTAAGCAAATCGTGTCCGCCGACGAAACACGCAGTGTAACGCTTGCAAGCGAGGATTCAACCATCGTTCGCGTCTCTGGGCGCAGTGTAACCGGCCTTCAGACCGGCTCCACCTTTATCGTCGCCACCGCCGCACAGGATGAGGGCACAGTTGTCACCCGTATCCCGATTGAGGTATGCATTCCTGTCGATTCCGTCGAGCTACCGGACGCGCCTGAAAGCCTTTTTGTCGGCACGCAGGCCGTGCTGCCCGTCTCCATTCTGCCTCTCGACGCATCCTATCCGCAGGTTACGTGGGCGTCCTCCGACGACACCGTGCTGTCCGTAACGGAATTCGGTGTCGTGCGCGCGCTCAAGCAGGGCTCCGCCACGATTACGGCCACGGCGGACGGCGTTACATACGAGCATCCGATGCGCGCCACGGTTCCGGTCGATACGCTGACGCTGCGCGCAGACCATGAGGGCACGCTGCTCACGCGCGAAACGCTGACGCTGACGGCTGAAGCGCTTCCGGAAATCGCGGACGACAAGTCCGTCCTCTGGACGTCCTCCAACGAAAAAATCGCAAGGGTCAGCGCAGACGGCGTCGTCACGGCCATTTCCGCCGGCAGCTGCGACATTCTTGCGATGGCAAACGATCTGGGCGGTGCGGCAGCCTCCTATGCAATCACGGTTGAGCAGGGAATCGAAAAAATCGCCCTGTCTGCCGATAAAACCACGCTGCATCCGGATGAAGTCCTTCAGCTTTCGGTAGTTCTCTCGCCCGACAACGCCGTCGACAAAGCCCTCGTGTGGTCGAGCAGCGCGCCGTCCATCGCAATGGTTGATCAGAACGGTCTCGTCACCCCCACCGGCGCAGGCGTCGTCACAATTTATGCCGCATCAAGAAACGGCGTCACTGCCGCGGTCACGCTGCGCGTGTATGACAGCTATCTGCCCGAGGAATTTGTTCTCGAAAGCACCTCGATGTATATGAACATCGGCGAGACCTACCAGCTGACATATACGGTCTATCCCGAGGACAGCGACGGCTCCGCCAGCTGGAAATCGAGCAAGGCCTCCGTCGTTACCGTAGACAAAAACGGAACGCTGAAGGCCGTCGGTGCGGGCACGGCCACGGTCAGCGTCTATTCGACACTAGACGCGAGCGTTTCCGCCAGCATCAAGATTACCGTGCTCAACCCGACGCGCACGCTGGTCATGCCGGATCGCCGCACAACCACGAGCGCCTCAAAGCTGAAAGCCAACCTGAGCAAAATCAGTGCCGTAAAAGCCTCCGCCATTCGCGAGCTGGACGCTTTGAAGGCGCAGGGCAAGATTTCGAGCACGAACTACAAAAAACGCTCCAATCTGGTCAGCGCTGCATTCGAGATGTATTCCTTCCCGTGGGTGACGCTCAGCCGACAGCCCTATTGGAAGGAAGCAAACTCCGAGAACGGCGCAAAGGACTTTAAGCCCGGCATCATGTATTACGGCATGCCGTATATCTCCACCAACTATCCAAAGCAGCGTCTGTACACGCCCGCAAAGGCCATCAGCGAAAATCGCTACTATGAAAGTGAAAGCGGCGGTTATTACATTCTGAACCAGGACAACCTGATCAATGGTCAATATTGCGGGAATGACTGCTCCTCAATGGTCGCCATGTGCTATTTCGGCGTGAACGCCAGCGGCATTGGCAACTGGAACACGCGAGTGTTCGTCAAGTCCGAGCTGTTCACAACGCTCTCCACGAGCGCCGAGCTGTACCCTGGCGACATCATTGTGCGCAACGGGCATGTGGTCATGTTCCTGTACTACGTAAGCGACGCGCACGACGAATTTGTCGTCATCGAGCAGGGAGGCTTGGAGGCAGGCATCAACACCGTGTCCACCAGCATTTATACGGCGGATCACTATTACAGCGACGGCTATAAGCCGCGCCGCTACAACTGGTAATGCGAACGCGGGAAGGGCTTCGCCCCTTCCCCTGTTTTTTATCGTTTTTCCTCATCTTTTTCGGCGAATTACGCATCACACGCGCGCGGTAGGCATAGATATATAGCGAAATACCGCAGTCGAAAGGATGAATGGGATATGAGTAAAATCAGCGTTTTGCTGGCGGACGACAATCAGACCCTTCTGCGGCTGATTGCCGATTCCCTTTCACGAAAGCCGGAGATTGAAATTGCCGGAATGGCGAAGGACGGCGTGGAAGCGCTGGAGATGGTGCAGTCCGCATGCCCGGACGTGCTTCTGTTGGACATCGTAATGCCGCGGCTGGATGGTTTCTCGACGTTGGAGCAGCTTGCGCGGCTTGAGCTTCCCAAGCGACCGCATGTAATCATGCTCACCGGGCTGACGCGGGACGATTTCATCAGCCGCGCCATGCGGCTGGGCGCCGACTATTACATGATTAAGCCCTTTGACATGCAGATGCTCTATACCCGCATTCTTGAGGTTGCCCGTGCCGATGATGCGCCCGTGTATCTCTCCGGCCCCGATGCACAGGCGGGCGTGAGCATTGATGAACGCGTGACCAATCTGTTCCTCTCCATCGGCATTCCCGCACACATCAAGGGCTATGGCTATCTGCGCGAGGCGGTCAAGATGGTCATGGAAAATCACGACCTGATTAACCGCATCACAAAGGAGCTGTATCCCGGCATCGCGCACCGTTTTTCCACCACGCCCAGCAAGGTGGAGCGCGCCATGCGCCACGCGATTGAGGTGGCATGGAGCCGTGGACGGCTGGACAGCGTGAACCGAATCTACGGCTACAAGGTTTTCTCCGCGGAGGACAAGCCGACCAACGGCGAATTTATCGCCCTGATTGCCGACAAGCTCTCCATGCGTCAAACCGCATGATGTTTAAGGAGGATGCGTTCCCTTCGGATGCATCCCCCTTTCGGCGTTATAAAGACCTTCTCACGCGCCTCGAAACCATGTCCGCCAGCGCAAGCTTCGCGGCGTCCGGCAGGATAAACGGTATGACGCACTTGAGAAGCGCCGTCCATACGCTGACTGAGCCGGTTTTGCCGCTGCAGACGATCACAAACCAGATGGTTCCAACGGCATAGAACAGAAGCGTGCCGATGACAAGCGAAATCGGCGCACGGAATCGAAGGGTGCACCCTTCCATACGGATATACACCAGTCCAATGACAAGAAAGCCGAAAATATAGCCGCCCGTCGGGCCAAAAAGCGCGCCCACGCCGCCGTTAAAGCCCGAGAAAACCGGAACACCCGCTGCACCCAGCAGGATATACAGCGCAATGGAAATCGTGCCCCGCTTCCCGCCCAGCAGCATCAGTGCGGCATACACGCCGAAGGTCTGAAGCGTAAACGGCACGGCGAATGGAATCGTCATCCACGAGAAAACCGCCATCAGCACGGCAAACAGCGCAATTTCGATTTTGTCCCTCAGCTTCATTTTCTTATCCGTCCTCAATAGGCCGCACCAATGTATGATAAACGACTGCCCGTTTCAGGCAGCCGTTTTGAATTCCGTCAGCGATCGAAGTACACGGGCTGACCCGTCTTGGCGGACTTATAAATCGCCTCGAGAATTTCGCTGACCACGCAGGCCTGCTCGGGCAGAACGACGGGATCGGTGTCATTCTCAAGCGCGTCCAGCCAGCGCATCTGCTCGGTGATGGCCGGGGTTTCCTTCACGCCATCGTAGAAGGCCACGCCGCCCGCAGACACATCGGGCTTAATCTCGATCAGGCGGCCAAACTCCGCCTTGTTGATGCTGACGCCGCCCTTGATCTGCGCGCCTGCCTTGGAGCCGCAAAGCTGCGTGCTGCCCTCGGGAATGGGCTCAATGGTGTTGAGCGCCCACGTAGCTTCCAAATTGATCGTCGCGCCGTTTTCCATCACGATGAAGCCAAACGCGGCATCCTCCATGGTGTTCGCGCCCTCCGGCCAGCCGCCCCACGGGTTGCCCATTTCGGGATTTTCAACCTTTTTATACGTGGTGCCGACGACCATGCGGGGCTTGTAGTTATTCATCAGGTACAGCGTGAGATCGAGGGAATGAGTGCCGATGTCAATCAGCGGCCCGCCACCCTGCTCATACTCGTTGAGGAACACGCCCCAGTTCGGCGTGCCGCGACGACGGATGGCATAGGCATGCGCATAATAGATGTCGCCCAGATCGCCGCGCTCGATGACGCTCTTCAAATAGCGCGCCTCGGGCTTATGGCGATGCTGATAGCCGATGGTGAGCTTCTTGCCGCTCTTCTTCGCGGCCTCCACCATGGCGCGCGCGTCCGCAGCCGTCTTAGCCATGGGCTTTTCGCACATGACGTGCTTGCCCGCGTTCAGCGCGTCAATGGATACCTGTGCATGCATGCGGTTCGGCGTCAGTACATACACAACGTCGATGGACTTATCCTCAAGCAGCTTGTGGTAGTCCGTGTAGGTCTTCGCGCCCTCTGCGCCATACTCGGCGCAGGCCTTTTCGGCGCGCTCCGGAATCAGGTCGCAGAACGCGACGATGTCCGCACGATTGATGGCCTTCAGAGAAGGCAGGTGCTTGCCGTTGGCGATGCCGCCGCAGCCTACGATACCAATACGCAATCTTTCGCTCATAAAAAATCTCCTCCGTAATTCACTTACCGGGATGTGCAAAGCATATCACATTTGAGAGCAAAATACAATTCCAGCGTTGGTAAAATTACAGTTTTTCAAGGATATACGCGCTGAGCGTTTCTCCCACGCCCTCCACCGGCGCAACTGCGTCAGCCAGCGCGTGCTTCTCAAAGCGAACGCCCGGGAGGCGTGCCTCCACGCGCACCGGAATTCCGGTGTCGAGCGCGTCGGTATACAGCCTCGCCTTCACGATCACGCCATTCTCCACCGACAGGCACAGCTGCGCCATGCCCCACGGAAAGCGCTTCTCAAAGGTGTAATCGAAGTGCGGCGCTTCGCCCATGCGCCACTCCCAGCTCTGATGGCGCGCATAGAGCCGGTCAATCCCCTTCATATCCTCCGGCGTATACGGGTAATCCGCAGCCGGGCCATACTGCTCCTCATACGCCTCGCGCAGCGCCTGCGCCGTTTGCTCCACCGTCAGCCCCGGCGCGTATTCACACAGGTTGCACACGCGGGCGCGCACACTGGCTACGCCCTTGGCCTCCAGCTTTTGCTTCGGTGCGTTGAGATAACGGTCAAACACGCCCAGCCGCGCATTGACCAGCAGAGTTCCATGACGCTGGCGGTTGCTTCCACGCTGGCAGTAGGCATTGCCCGAGAACTTGCGTCCCTCGATCGTCATATCATTCCGACCGCTCACCTCGGCATGAATGCCCAGCTTTTCCAACGCCTTCAGGATGACGCCCGTCTGCTCCGCGTCGGAATAGCGAGCCGAAGAGCAAATAAAGGAGAAATTCAGATTTCCCTGATCATGATACACCGCACCGCCGCCGGAGACGCGGCGAACCAGCTGAACGCCGTCCGCGTCCAGCTGGTTCAGGCTGCACTCACGCCAAGGGTTCTGATTTCTGCCGATAATTACGGCGTTCCGGTTGATATAGAGATACAGCGCCATATCTCCGGGGCGGAGCGAGTTCAGAAGGAACTCATCCCGCGCCAGATTTTTATGCCCGTCTCCATCCGGAGAAATCAGGAAATACTGCATTATACGCCCTCTTTGAATCTGCGCTCCATCTCCACGTCGCTGGGAGAATGCTCTGCCACGTAGCCCGGAATCGGCACGATGCGGGTATGAATGGCGTCGATAATCCAGCTGGGTTGCGGGAAGAAGTACTCGTCGAACTCGAACGGCGGGGTGATCCAGTTGCGGGCGCCGACGACGACGCAGGGCGCATCCAGATCATCAAAGCACATTTCGGTGATGTTCGCCGCAATGTCATTGAGGAAGGAGCCGCGCTGGCAGGCATCGGACACGAGCACGACGCGGCCGGTCTTCTTCACGGAGGCGACGATCTTTTCGTAGTTCAGCGGCACCAGCGAGTGCAGGTTGATGATTTCGGCCTCCATGCCGTACTTCGCCTTGAGCTCGTCCGCCGCCTTGACCGCGCGATACAGCGCCGCGCCGACGGTGAGAATGGTGACGTCCTTGCCCTCGCGCACGAGGTTGGTGTCGCCAATCTCGATCTCGTAGGACTCCTTGGGCACGCCGCCCTCATGGAACTGCTCACCCATGTCGTAGATACGCTGGCTCTCGAAGAACACCACCGGGTCAGTGCCGTTCAAGGCGGACTGCATCAGACCCTTGGCCTCCCACGGCGTGGCCGGGAAGCAAACCTTCAGGCCGGGAATGTGCGCGCAAAGGCTCGTCCAATCCTGAGAATGCTGGGCACCGTACTTGGAGCCGACGGACACGCGCAGGATGATGGGCATCTTCAGGATGCCTGCGGACATGGCCTGCCACTTGGACATCTGGTTGAAGATTTCATCGCCCGCGCGGCCGATGAAGTCCGCATACATCAGCTCGACAACCGCGCGGCCGCCGCACATGGCGTAGCCGACGGCGCTGCCGACGATCGCGGCCTCGGAAATGGGCGAGTTGAACAGGCGAGAATGCGGAATGACGTCCGGCAGTCCGCGGTACACGGCAAACGCGCCGCCCCAGTCGCGCACGTCCTCGCCGTAGGCGACGAGCGTGCTGTCCTCATAATACTTGTCAATCAGCGGCTCAAAGATGGCGTCGCGGATGTTGTAGGTCTTCATCTTGGAGAAGGGCTTGCCGTTCTCGTCAAACGCGAAGCGGCTCTTGCCGGCGATCTGCTGAACGCGCGGGCAGTCCTCCTTCTTGGCCATCACGCGCGGCGTGTCGGTGCCGAAGGACGCAACCTTCTCGTTGGAGAACATCAGGCGCTCCACAACCATCGGGTCACTCTTGAAGTCGGCGTAGGGGCTGAACTCCTTGTCGGCGGCATGACGGCAGATGTTGGTCATGCGTTCGCGGGTTTCGGCCAGAATATCCTCGAACTTGCTGTCGGCGGCAACGCCCGCGTCCACCAGTGCCTTACGGTACGTGATGATGGGATCAACGGCCTGCCACTCGGCGATTTCGTCCTTCTCGCGGTAGGCGTTCTGATCGCTGACGGAGTGTCCGCAGAAGCGGTAGGTCAGCGTGTCGAGCAGCACCGGGCCTTCGCCCTTCTTGAGGATTTCGAGCTTGCGCTTCATCGCGTCGATTACGGCCAGCGGGTTAAAGCCGTCGATGCGCTCGGCGTGCATCTGCGAGGGCGTAATGCCGGCGCCGATACGGGCCAGCATGTCATACGCCATGGTCTCGCCCTTCGTCTGACCGCCCATGCCGTAGCCGTTGTTGAAGATGTTGAACAGAATCGGCATGCCGCCCTGCTTGCCGTCCTCCGTCCACAGGGTGTGGAACTGATCCATGCAGGCAAAGTTCAGCGCTTCCCACACGGGGCCGCAGCCCAGCGAGCCGTCGCCGATGTTGCAGACGACGAAGCCGTTTTTATCGTTGACCTTCTTATACAGCGCAGCGCCGGCCGCGATGGGCGCGGAGCCGCCGACGATGGCGTTGTTTGGATACACGCCGAAGGGCAGGAAGAACGCATGCATGGAGCCGCCCATGCCCATATGGAAGCCCGTCTTGCGGGCGAAGATTTCGGACAGCGCGCCGTACAGGATGAAGCGAATCGCCAGCTCCTTCACGCTGTCGCACTTGCCCATCTTCTCAACGGCGCGCAGGGTGCTGCCGCCGAGGAAGCTCTCCATGATCTTCATAAGCTCGTCGTCGCTCAGCTTCTGAATGGACGAGAGGGACTTGGCAAGGATTTCGGAATGGCTTCTGTGGGAGCCGAACTGATAATCGTTGGGCGTCATGAGGTAGGCCTGACCGACGCACGCGGCCTCCTGACCGACGGAAAGGTGCGCCGGTCCCGGATAGGTGGTTTCCACGCCGTTATACACGCTCTGGGTCTTGATGGACGTGAGCATGCTTTCGAATTCGCGCAGAATGGTGATGTCGCGGTAGATGCGAATCAAATCCTCATCCTTGAAATTGGCGCGCTCCTCCTGAACGGTCTTGTTGTAGGCGTTTACGGGGATGTCCTCAAAGTGAATGGTGGACTTTGCGCGGATCTCCTCCGGGCCGTAGTGTAAAGACTTAGGCATGATACTCTTCCTCCTGTGATTCGTTTACAGCTTGAAAATCGCTTCGCGGATAACCTCGCAGACCGTGGGATGCGGGAATACAAACTTCTTGATGCGCTCCGGCGGCAGTTCACTGTCCACCATCATGGCGGCGGACAGGATCATTTCGCTGGCATAGGAGCCGACCAGATGCACGCCGACGACGCGGTTTTTGTCCTCATCCAGCACGATCTTGCAGAAGCCCTTGCCCTGATCGACCTCGGCCACATAGCGGCCGGCGTAGGTCATGGGCACGTTGACCTCCTTCACCCTCATACCCTTCTTCTGCGCCGCCTCCTTCGTGTCGCCCACGGAGGCAACCTCGGGATCGGTGTAGATGACGGACGGGATCGAATTGTAGTTCACGCGATCCTTCCTGCCGAGGATGTTGTTCACGGCGACCTCGGCCTCGCGATATGCGGTATGCGCCAGCATGATCTTGCCGTTGCAGTCGCCCACGGCGTACACATTGGGCACGTTGGTCTCCATCCTGTCGTCGGTCACAATCGCGCCGCGGTTCATTTCCACGCCAATCGTTTCCAGACCCACGTTCCTCGTGGCGGCGCGGCGGCCAACGGAAAGCAGTACCTTATCGCAGGGCAGCTCGTGCTGACCCTCCGCGTCCTCATACACGACGAAGCCGGGCTTCACGGACAGCACCTTCGCGGAAAGCTTAAACACCATGCCGCGCTTGGCGTATTCGTCCATCAGCACCTTGCAGATGTCGTTGTCGGTCGGGCCCGCAATCTTGTTCATCATTTCAATGACGGTAACCTTCACGCCGACGGACGCAAAATAGCACGCCATTTCAAGGCCGATGACGCCGCCGCCGATGACGGCCAGCGCCTTGGGCAGCTCGGTCATTTCGAGGATTTCGCGGTTCGTGGTCACAAAGCCGCTCTCCACGCCCTCCTTCACGCCGGGAATCGGCGGAACGACCGCTTCACTGCCGCAGGCAATGATCAAACGGTCGGCAAGGTACGCTTTTCCTTCGGCCTCCACCTTGAACTTATCGGCCTCACGGCCGCAAAGCGTGGCCGCCGCGCTTACGACGTTCACCTTGTTCGCGGTCATTGTCATGCCCACGCCCGAAACGAGCGTGCGGACGACTTTGGCCTTGCGCTTAATCACCTGCGCGTGATCGAAGGTGACGTTTTCGGCGGTAACGCCGAAGCTTTTGCTTTCGGTCGCGTGGCGATACAGCTTCGCGGAATTCAGCAGCGTCTTGGTGGGGATGCAGCCCTCGTTCAGGCACACGCCGCCCAGCGCGCGCTTCTCGAACAGACAGACCTTCAGGCCGCCCTGCGCCGCGCGCTCTGCCGCGAGATATCCGCCCGGGCCGCCGCCGATGACGATGAGATCAAACATATCCATAGCTTCGTTTCCTCCGATGGCTTATTTCGCAAGGAGCAGAGTGAACTTTTCGAGGTTTTTGCACAGCTCGCTGACGAATTTCGATGCGGGTGAGCCGTCCACAGCGCGATGGTCGTAGGTCAGGCTCAGACCCATGGCGGGATAGAGCTTGATCTGGCCGTTTTCCTCGCGAACGCGCTGCGTAATGCCGCACACGCCCAGAATCGCCGTCTGCGGCGGGTTGATGACGGGAGTGAACATCTCAACGCCCGTGGAGCCGAGGTTGGACACGGTGAAGGAGCCGCCGGTGAGCAGGTCGGGGCTGAT
>CAZMGO010000043.1:0-17579 GCA_964565845.1 uncultured Oscillospiraceae bacterium
CCGAGGCCAAGGCGCAGGGCGCCATCGGCCTGTTTGAGAGCAAGTACGGCGAGCGCGTCAAGGTGTACACCATGGGCGCATACTCCAAGGAAATCTGCGGAGGCCCGCACGCGGACAACACCGGCGACCTCAAGAGCTTCAAGATTCTCAAGGAGGAATCCTCCTCCGCCGGCGTGCGCCGCATCAAGGCCGTCATCGGCAAATAAATTCGATACGCCCTCGACGAAGGCTCACGCCCTCGCCGGGGGTTTCCATTGAGGAAGGAAATTCCATGCGCAAGCCTGCAGGGGAGAAAATTTCATGAAACGGTTCTTCTGTCTGACGCTCGTGTGCGCCGTGCCGCCCGTGCAGGCCGAGGGCACGGTGCGGCGGGTCGGCGACAGGCACAGCGGCTTCGTCGTGACCGACGTGCGCGAATTTGGTCTCATCGGCGCGGACGCCATCGCGCTTCGGCACGACAAAACCGGCGCGCTGCCCATTCCTTTCCCTGCGCTCCGAACGGCAAAGCGCCCATTTGAGAAGGAGCATAGTTTATACGGTTTTGCCCCGAATTTCGACCGATGCCGTGCCGTTATTGAGCGCAAGGCCGCAGAAATTGGCGTATCCCGAAGCGAGACTCCTTCCATATAAAGAACCTCCTGCTGTTTTTCCATTCTGCGGCAGGAGGTTTCTTTTTCGTCCGTTGGTTGGGATGCCGTTCAAGCGGGCGTCAGGCGGCCTTCGGCCAGATGCCGGAGAATTTGCGCCTTTCGGGCTTGAATTTCACCACGAGGCAGTAGACCAGCGTGCCGAAGGAGCAGGTTATCATGTCGTCCATGGTATCGATCAGGCCGATGTCGATATAGCCGTCCACGGGCAGCGGCTCGCCGTTGACCGTTACGGACGTAATATCCGAAATGCTTCCGATTTCGCCGGTGTGCTCACCGAGCAGGTAGGAGGAAAGGTCGGTAATTACGGTATCGTTCTGCATGTCCATGTGGAACAGCAGGTCAAGGAAGTATTCGAAGAACTCCCACAGCACCGCAATCGTCAGCGAAAAGCAGAACGCGAAGGCAAGCTTCATCTGCCACGAATGGCCGCCCTCCTTTTGTTCAATCAGGTCGGGCAGGCAATAGCCCAGCGCGGCGAAGGCGTAGCCGCTCAGGCCGTGCATGTATTTGTCCCAGAAGGGAACGATGTGATAGAACTTGAACACATTGCCCAGCACGGGGCCTCCGACGGACAGCGCCATGTAGGCGCATTTCAGGTCGAGCGAGATGGTGATCTTCATCACGCGCTCCGCAAGCCGCGGCATGTAAATGAGAACCAGACCCGCAAGGCTGGACAGGATGTACAGCACGTTGTGAAGGACGATCGAGCGAATGAGCGAAAACACGTTCAGCGCCGTAAACGCCGTGTAGAGGGCGAGCTCGGCCTTGTCGGGGTTCGTAAGGGAATTCGGTTGTAAGCGATGGCCTTTCATGAGGATCTTCCTTTCCTTGCGTCTGCCGGCAGGCATGGGCAGCTCCCGGCTTCCCGGGCGAGTATGCGAACGTAGCGGACGGTATACAGCGCGGCAGAGACCAGAATGCCGGTCCGCGACGCGGCGATCAGGGCGGCGGAGAGCGCGGGACTCGGCTGCCAGAGAAGATGAACGCCCACGGCGGCAAACAGAATCGCCGTGGCGGCCTTGCCGTACCAGCGCGCGTTCAGCGGTCGTCCGAGCCGCCGCAGCATGAAAACGCCCCATGCCGCCATATACGCTTCCTTTGCCAGAAGCAGAACCGCGAGCGACCGGAGATGCGCGCAGCGGTCGGCCAGCAGGAAAAGCAGCGCAAGCTGCGTCAGCTTGTCGGCTGCGGGGTCCAGCACCCGGCCGAGATCGGAGGTCATGCGGTATCTCCGGGCAAGATGGCCGTCCGCGCCGTCGGTCGCCGCCGACAGAAGAAACGCGCACGCCGCGCCGGGCACGTCGCCCGCGCGGTACAGAGCCGCGATCAGCCCCGCCAGCAGCAGCCTGAAGGCGGACAGCAGATTGGGTATGGTAAAAATCGCGCGTTCGCGCATGCGCTCGCCCCCTTTTTCGCCAGCATGCCCGGACGGCTGCCGGATTACACGGGCGCGCGCGTGAGAATATCCGCCAAAAGCTATTGTACTGCCCGAACTTGAAGCCGGTGTTACCGGGGAGAAGGGAATTGTGACGGCTTTTTGAAACTTGAAGGAGGTTTTTTCACGAACGGCGAATTCCTTTATAGATCACGGCATGGGAGGGCTTCATGAGCACGATTACACGGATTACGCTCGTTCGCCACGCGCAGTCGGACGCGTCGGTGCTCGACTCGGCGTCGCGTCCGCTGACGGAGACGGGGCGGCAGGATGCGCGGAGGCTGGCGGAGATTCTTCGCCGGGACGGCCTGACGGCGCTGTATGCGTCCGATTCCGTCCGCGCGCGGGATACGCTCGCGCCCACGGCGGAGGCGCTCGGCCTGCCGCTGCGTCTCGATTCCGAGCTGCGCGAATGGCGCGCGGGCGCGCCCGCAGGGGGTGCGGCGTTTTTCGAGCATGCGCGGGAATGCTGGACGCACCCGGGCTTTTCCCGGGGCGGCGGGGAGAGCCTTGAGGGGCTTATAAGCCGCATGCGGCGCGCGCTCACGCGGATGCGCCTTGCCTGCGCCGGAGGACATGTCGCCGCCGCGTCGCACGGCATCGCCATCGCGGCGGTGATTCGCGCCTGCGAGCCGTCGTTTTCGTTTGACGATTTTCTGGCGCTCATGCCGCGCATGCCGTTTCTCTATCGCATGACGTTTGACGGGGACACTCTCGCGGGCGCGGAACGGCTCGACCCGCTGCGCCCGTTCCCGCCGTCCGATGAGGGCCGCGTGGAAATCGCGCCCACGGGCGCGCTGGGCGCATACAGGCATGTGGTGATTTTCGTTCGGCACAACGGGCGCTGGGTGTTCTGCCGTGCCAAGACGCGCGCGGGCTGGGAAACCGCCGGCGGGCACATCGAGAGCGGCGAAACGCCCGCGGAGGCCGCGCGCCGCGAGCTGTTTGAGGAAACCGGCGCGGCGGAGTTCACCCTGCGCCCGCTGTTTGACTATGTGGAGCGCCGCGCGTATGGCTGGGCGAACGGGCGCGCGTACCTTGCGGACGTGCGCGCCTTCGGCGCTCTTCCGCCCTTCGAAATGGCCGAAATCCGCGAAATGGACGCGCTTCCTGCCGAGATGCGCTTTCCGAGGCTTCTGCCTGCGCTGTACGACGCGGCCTGCGCGCGCATGAGGGACGGAACGCAGCCGCACCCTGTCCCCGGCGCTTGACAGCGCTGGTATAATGAAGCCATCAAGGGCTGCGGCGCTTAGAATCGAAGGAGGAGACTTCCATGCGCACGAATTTTGGGGCGAAGGCTATTTTGTATCCTCAGCCGGTGTTTATTCTTGCCACCTACAACGACGACGGCTCCGCCGACGCGATGAATGCCGCGTGGGGCGGCATCAGCGATTCCAATCAAATTTCCATGTGCATCAGCGCGGATCACCGCACCACCCGCAACGCGCTGGCGCGCGGCGCGTTTACCGTGAGCATGGGTACGGAGGATACCGTAGTCGCATGCGACTATGTGGGTCTCGTTTCCGGCAGCAACGAGCCGAAAAAGCTGGAAAAGGCAGGCTTCCACACCGAAAAGAGCGCGTTTGTGGACGCGCCGCTGATTGCCGAGCTGCCCATGGCGCTGGAATGCCGGCTTGTAAGCTTCGACGAGGACACCTGCCGCATGGTGGGCGAGGTGGTCAACGTGTGCGCCGACGAGCGCATCCTGACGGAGGGCAAAATCGATCCCGCCAAGCTGCGCCCCATCGTGTATGACGGCGCGAACCATACCTACCACGTGCTGGGCGAAAAGGTCGGCAATGCGTTCTCCGACGGACTGAAGCTGAAATAAGGGGAGAAAAACCATGCTGTATACGGATTTTCAGGGCGAAAGGCTCTCGATGCTGGGCTTTGGCGCCATGCGCCTGCCCACGCTGGAAACCGGCGCCATCGACGAAGCGCAGGTAAACGAAATGGTGAAGTGCGCGCTGGAGGGCGGCGTGAACTATTTCGATACCGCCTATCCCTATCACGGCGGCATGTCCGAAATCGTGCTCGGGCGGGCGCTGCGCGCCTATCCGCGCGCGTCCTATGCCCTCGCCAGCAAATATCCGGGGCACCAGATCAGCGAAAGCTACAACCCCGCGGAAATCTTTGAGGAGCAGCTGAAAAAGTGCGGCGTGGAGTATTTTGACTTCTACCTGCTGCACAACGTATACGAAAATTCCATTCAGACCTATCTCGACCCCAAATGGGGCATTCTGGAATACTTCCGGGAGCAGAAGCGGCTGGGGCGCATTCGGCATTTGGGCTTCTCCAGCCATGGCGGCGAGGCCTGCCTGCGCGAATTTCTGGATGTCGCCGGGGCGGACATGGAATTCTGCCAGATTCAGCTGAACTGGCTGGACTGGACGCTGCAGAACGCCCGCACCAAGGTCGAGCTTCTGAACGAGCGCGGCATTCCCGTGTGGGTGATGGAGCCCGTGCGCGGCGGTCGTCTGTGCGCGCTGGGTGAGGCGGACGAGGCCAAGCTGAGGGCGCTGCGCCCGGACGAGGGCATTCCCGCGTGGGGCTTCCGCTTCCTGCAGGGCATTCCTGGCGTGACGGTGATTCTTTCCGGCATGTCCAGCCTTGCGCAGATGAAGGACAACCTGTCCACCTTCGCCGAGCGCAAGCCGCTGGGCGAGACGGAAACGAACGCGCTCATGGCGATTGCCGAGGGCATGAAAAACGCCGTGCCCTGCACCGGCTGCCGGTATTGCACCGACCATTGCCCGATGGGGCTGGATATTCCGCTTCTGATGAGCACCTGCTCCGAGCTGCGGTTTACGCCGAGCGTCAACGCTGCCATGCGTCTGGAGGGGCTTCCGGCTCAAAGGCAGCCCTCTGCCTGCCTCGGCTGCGGGGCGTGCGCGCAAATGTGCCCGCAGGGAATCAACATTCCCGCCGTTATGAGGGAGCTGACCGAAACCCTTCAAACCATTCCCAAATGGACGGACATCTGCCGCCAGCGCGCCGAGGCCGCCAAGGCCTGCAGGCAGGCGAACCGCTGACGCGCGAGCCTCGTTCAAGGGGAAGCGCCACGCGCCTGAACCCGTTGGATTGCGGCGGGTCAGGCGTTTCCTTTGGCCTGCGCCGGAAATGTGCGGCGCGTGTTTCGCGGGAACACTTGTATTTTTTCTGATAATATGTATAATTGGTATGTGATCGGATTTTCGGGAGGATGGCGGAAAGAATGGTGGACTTCCTTCGGTTTCTGCGCGTGTACGGCGCGCTGATGGCGTGCGCGGCGGCGATTGTGGTGCTGGCGGTCGTGATGGCGAGCTGCACGCTGCGCATGAAGCGGCTGGAAAAGCGCGTATCGGAGATGGAGGAGGCGCTTCAAAGGCGGATGGACGAGGAAAGCCGCAGAAGCCGGGAGGATGCGCTGCGGCAGCGGCGCGTGCTGAGCGAAAACATGGCCAATCTTTCCGAGAGCATGACGCGCGCCATCCTGTATCGCGACGGAAACGGCGAGGAGCCGTGAAAAGCGGCCTGCGTATGCGCGGCGCGCCGGGCGGGAAGGCTTGAATTCGTCGCTCCCTGCATAGAATCAGGCGAGGTACCTCTGCATCGTGGGGAGGGGATCGCTTGGCGGGAAAGGCGAGGCGCGTTCCGGACGAGCTTGTCTGGCTGGACGACGCGCTGCCAGGCCGGGTTCAGGTGCACCTATCGGGCACGAGCCGGGCGCTGATTGAAAATTATCTGGGCGTGGTCGAATTTACGGACGCATGCGTGCGCCTGCGCGCGAAGCGCGGGGAGGTACGCGTGGACGGCGAGGAGCTGCGCCTGTGTGAGCTGAGGCCGGGGTCGATGATCGTCGCCGGGCGCATTCATTGCGTGACGCTGCCGGAAGGGAGCGGCGCATAGTGGGCGGCGTGCGGTTTGAGATACGAACGTCGATGACGGCGCGGCTTTTAGAGCGGTGCATGGAACGGGGCATTTCCATCGAGCGCGCCGAGGATGCGGACGCGCACGGCTTCGCGGCGTGGGTATCGGACGGGAACGAGGCGCGCATGCGCGCGCTTCTGGACGAGCTGCATGTGCCCTACCGCATACGCGGGGCGCGGGGTGCGGCGCGCGTCAAGCGGTTCCTTCGGGCGCGGGCGGCGCTGCTTCCGGCGCTCTGCGCGTGCGCGGCGCTTTTGTATCTGCTTTCCGGGCGCGTGTGGGTGATTTCCGTTTCCGGCGCGGACGAGGCGGCAATTGTCGAAACGCTGGAGACGCTGGGCGTTCGTCCCGGCGCGGGCAAGCGCGCGCTTTCCATGGACGCCATCGGCATGGCGCTTTCGGCGGCGCATCCGGAGTATGCGTTCTTCGGCGTGAAGGCCGAGGGCGTGTGCCTTTCGGTGCGCGCGCGGAGGGCGGACGAGGCGCCGGACGTCTATGCGCTTTCGGATGCAGGCGATTTGGTGGCGGACGAGGACGCGGTGATTGTGTCGGTGAGCGTGCTTGCCGGGCAGGCGCGGGTGAAGCCGGGCGACACCGTGAAGCGCGGCGACGTGCTGATCGCGGGCGAGGAGCGCCGAAGCGCGGACGGAGAAACGCGCCCGGTGGCGGCGTCCGGCAGCGTGGTGGCGCGCACGTGGACGAAGGCCGAGAGCGAGGCGGAAACGTATGCCGTTCAAAGGCGGTATACCGGCCGAACGCGCGTGAGAAGCGGAATCGAAACGCCGTTTTTCACCCTTTCGGATTCGGATTCGGACGCATTCGCGCGCTTCGACGCGCAGACGGCCTTCACCGACATTGTGGGGCTGTTCGTGCCGGTGCGCGTGCTTCAGACGCTGGAGCGCGAATACGAGGAGGTGCGCGTTCCGCTGAGCGGCGACGCGGCAGAACGGATTGCCTTTGCCCGTGCGCTGGCGGAGGCGCGCGGACGGGCGAAGGCCGACGCGCAGGAAACGAGGGTTCGGGTACAATATGATACGCGAAGCGAGGACGTGGTTCGCGCGGCCGTGGCGGTCGAGTGGACGCGGGAAATCGCCGCGAGGACACGGGGAGGATCATAAAAGTTGGAAACGGATATCCGTACGATTTCCGAGGTTATGCATGTGGAGGATCCGCAGCAGTTCATCGCGCTGTTCGGGCTGAACGACGAGAATGTGGATTTGATTCGGCGCGAGCTGAACGTGGTCATCTTCGCGCACGGCAGCGAAATCACGCTGACCGGCGACGAGGACAAGGTGCGCCTTGCGCGGCTGACGCTGGAAAGGCTGCTGGAAATCGTCGCGCGCGGCGACGCCATCGACAGAACCCGCATTCGCTACGCGATTGATCTGGCGGGCGAGGGCAATGCCGACCGCATCGGCGAGATTATGCGCGACGTGGTCGCCATCACCTACAAGGGGCGGCAGGTCAAGTGCAAGACGCTGGGGCAGAAGAAATACGTGGACGCAATCAAGAAAAACACGCTCACCTTCGGCATCGGCCCCGCCGGCACGGGCAAAACGTATCTGGCCGTGGCCATGGCGGTGGTGGCGCTGAAAAACAAGGACGTGGAGCGCATCATTCTCACGCGCCCGGCCGTGGAGGCGGGCGAGAAGCTGG
Source organism: uncultured Oscillospiraceae bacterium (assembly GCA_964565845.1). GTDB lineage: Bacteria > Bacillota > Clostridia > Christensenellales > Aristaeellaceae > SFHK01. The sequence goes on from CAZMGO010000043.1 coordinate 7,651, forward strand.
GCTTTCTGCCGGGCGATCTTCAGCAGAAGGTCGATCCTTACCTGCGCCCGCTGTATGACGCAATCAATGAGATGATGGGCGTGGAGGCCTATCAGCGCCTGCTGGAGCGGCAGCAGGTGGAGGTTGCGCCGCTGGCGTACATGCGCGGGCGCACGCTGAACGACGCCTTCATCATTCTGGACGAGGCGCAGAACACGACCAGCGAGCAGATGAAGATGTTTTTGACGCGCATGGGCATGAATTCGCGCATGGTCGTGACCGGCGACGTGACGCAGATCGACCTGCCCGGCGGCAAGCCCAGCGGTCTGGTGGAGGCGCTGGAGGTGCTCAAGGGCGTGGAGGACATCGGCATGGTGACGCTGACGCACAAGGACGTGGTGCGCCACGAGCTGGTGCAGGCCATTGTGCGCGCCTATGAAAAGCATCAGGCCGCCTCGCCCCGTTCCGCGGGCGAAAGACGGTTTGTACCGAAGCGATAACCGCCGGGAGGGATAGGGAATATGGTCGCAAAAAAGAAAAACCGTGCCGAAAAGCGCTTCGCGCCCACCGTCAGCCGTCTGCTGGTAGGGCTTGTGATGTTCTTTGTGATGTTCACGCTTTTGTCGGCGGCAATTACGCCGGAGCGGTATGACATCCGGGTCGGTCAGCCCGCGCCGAATACCATCAAGGCCGCCAAGGACGTGGAGGACATCATTACCACGGAGAAGCTGCGCGCCGACGCGGCGAGCAATGTGCGCAGCGTGTATTCCGTGGACGAAAACGTGAAGGACACGGTGCTTCAAACGCTCGGCAGCCGGCTGGAGGCCGTGAAGCAGGTGGCGAACCTGTATCGCCCGCCCGAGGAGGGCAAGAGCGAGGTTACGGATACGCAGCTGGATACCGCCAATCAGCAGCTTGCGCCGGTGGAGATTACCTCCGACGAGCTGGTGGCGCTGGGCGCGGCGGACGAAAAGACGCTGGACGCCATCCTGAGCCGCGCGGAGGAGCTGGTTACCGAGACGATGGACAACAACCTGCGCGAATCGGAAATCGACGCCGCCGTTGAGAAAATCAGCGAGGCGCTCGTGCGGGAGCGCTATCCGCGCCTGCTGGCAAGCGTAATCAGCAAGGCCGTGCGCGCAAGCTTGGAGCCGAACTATTTCTATGACGAGGAGGCCACCGAAAATGCCCGGCAGGCCGAGCGCGACAAGGTGGAAACGGTCACGCGCATCAAGGGCGAGGTGATTGTGTCCGACGGCGAAATCGTGACCGAGGCGCAGTACCGCATGCTGGATGCGCTGGGCATGATTAAGGAAAGCGCGCTGGATATTCCGCTGTATTACGGCGTGGCGCTTTTGATCGTGCTTCTGCTGTCGACCGGCGGCCTGTATCTGTATCTGTTTGAGGAGAAAACCTTCAAAAGCCTGCGCATGCTGATTCTCATCTGCGTGGTATGCGTGGTGGAGATGGGCGCGTCGCTGCTTGTGCGCGAGGTTACGCCGTATCTGATGCCGTCCACGCTGGCGCTTTTGCTTCTGTGCCAGCTGGTCAGTCATCGCAGCGCCATTTACTTAAACATCGTAATGGCGGTTGTGATTTCGCTGTTCGCAAGCGCGTCGTCCGGGGTTTTCAACATGACCATGTTTACCGTGATGGTAAACACGCTTACCTCCGGCACGCTGGCGCTGATGATTTTCAAAAAGCGGCAGCAGCGCACGACGACGCTGCTTGCGGGTCTTGTGATGGGCGTGAGCAACATGGTGAGCACGTTCGCCGTGGGGCTTGTGAACAACAACAACCTGATGAACGTGCTGGGCATGGCCGAATGGGCGGCGGCGAGCAGCATTCTGGCGTCGATTCTGTGCATCGCCATTATGCCGATTTTAGAGTGGATGTTCAACGTGGTCACGCCGTCCAAGCTGATTGAGCTTTCCAACCCCAACCAGCCGCTTTTGAGACGGCTGCTGCTGGAGGCGCCGGGCACGTATCATCATTCCATCATTGTGGCCAATCTGGCCGAGGCCGCCGCGAACGAGGTGGGCGCAAACGCGCTGCTCGCCCGCGTGGGCGCGTATTATCACGACGTGGGCAAGCTGAAGCGCCCCGGCTATTTCAAGGAAAACCAGATGGGCGACAATCCGCACGACCGCACCGACCCGCGCGTGAGCACCGCCATCCTGACCGCCCACCCGCGCGACGGCGCGCAGATGGCGAAAAACGAGCGCATTCCCGACGCGATTGTGGACATCATTCGTTCGCATCACGGCGATTCGCCGGTTTTGTATTTCTACAACAAGAGCCGGCAGGAGAACGGCGACGACGTGAACGTCGACGATTTCCGCTACGACGGGCCGTGCCCCGCCAGCCGCGAGGCAGCCATTGTGATGCTGGCGGATACCGTGGAGGCCGCCACGCGCAGCCTGCCCAACCCGGACGCCGACAAGATGAACACGCTGATTCGCACGCTCGTGCGCCAGAAGATGGAGGACGGACAGCTGGATCACTGCGAGCTGACGTTTGCCGATCTCGACCGCATCTGCTCGTCGTTCCTGACGGTGCTCAGCGGCGTGTTCCATGAGCGCATCGAGTATCCGTCGGTCGAAATTCCGAAAAAGCAGATTCAGGCGGCGCTGGAGGCCGAAAAGAAGCGGGCACAGGAAAAAACGCAGGAAAAGGCGGAGGAAACGCCGCAGGAGAAGCCGGACAATGAACCGAATCGAGCTGATTGACGAGCAATCCTTTGCGCCGGAGGGCTTTCCGGCGCTTGCCGAGCAGGTGGCGCAGGCCTGCGCGGAGGAGGAGGGAATCGATGCGTTCTGCGTCACGCTTACGCTGGTGGACGGCGAGACCATTCGCCGCGTCAACCGCGAAACGCGCGGCGTGGATCGGGAGACGGACGTGCTGTCCTTTCCCGAGATTGCGTACCCGAGGGGCAAGACCGCAGGGAACGTGCCTGCCCGCCTTCGGCGCGCCTATGACCCGGCGCGCGGCGCGGCCTATCTGGGCGACATCGTGCTCAATCTCTTCCGCGCGCGGGAGCAGGCCGAGGAATACGGCCACAGCGTGACGCGCGAAATGGGCTATCTGACCGCGCACGCGCTGTTTCACCTGATGGGCTACGACCATATGGAGGAGAATGACAAGCAGGCCATGCGCGCCATGGAAAAGCGCGCCATGCGGCGGCTGGGACTGTATAAGGGGGAACGGGATATGACTGACACGGAAATGAAGGCGCTGGCAATCGACGCGCTGAAGCTTTCCTACGCACCGTATTCAAGGTATCACGTGGGCGCGTGCCTGCTGGCGGAGGACGGGCGCACGTTCCAAGGCGCGAATTTTGAAAACGCATCCTATGGCGCGACCATCTGCGCCGAACGATGCGCCGTATCCAACGCCATCGCGCACGGCGCGCGCCGCTTCACCGCCATCTTCATCGCCACGGCGCACGACCTTGCGTGGCCGTGCGGCATCTGCCGGCAGGTGCTCAACGAGTTCAAGGCGGGCGACATGCGCGTGGTCATCGGAAACACCGACGGAAAATGGGTCGAAAAAAATCTGTCCGAGCTTCTGCCCGAATCGTTCGGGCCGGAGAATCTGGGCGCTTCGGAGGAATAAGAAATTGTCTGAAAACAAACGCATCCGCTCGGGCTTCGTGGCCATTCTGGGCCGCCCGAACGTGGGAAAAAGCAGCCTCATGAACCGCTTCGTGGGCGAAAAGGTCGCCATCGTGTCCCAGAAGGCACAGACGACGCGCAGCCGCATCTTGGGTGTGTCCACAAGGGAGCAGACGCAGATCGTGTTTGTGGATACCCCCGGCATTCACAGACCCCGCACGAAGCTGGGCGAATACATGGTAAAGGCCGCGGACGACGCGCGCGAGGGCGTGGACGCCGTGCTCGTGGTCGTGGACGGCGAGCATATCGGCCCGCAGGACGCGGAAATCATGAAAAGCGTGCAGGCAATGCGCTGCCCGCGCTTCCTCGCCGTGAACAAAATCGACATCGTGCCGCCGGAGAAGCTGATGCCGCAGCTCGCCGCGCTGAACGCGGAGGGCTTCCAGAGCATCGTGTCCGTGTCCGCCCGAACCGGTGAAAACGTGGACGTGCTGTATCGCCTGATCGCCGAGAGCATGCCCGAGGGGCCGATGTACTTCCCCGAGGACATGATTACCGATCAGCCCGAGCGCGTGATGTGCGCCGAAATCATCCGCGAAAAGGCGCTGTATCACCTGCGCGACGAGATTCCGCACGGCGTGGGCGTGGAAATGCTTTCCATAAAAAAGCTGAGCGACCATCTGACCGAGATTCACGCGAACGTGTACTGCGAGCGCGCCGCGCATAAGTCCATCATCATCGGAAAGCAGGGCGCGATGCTGGGCACGATCGGCTCCGAGGCAAGGCAGGACATCGAAAGGCTTCTGGGCACGAAGGTCATGCTGAAGCTGTGGGTCAAGGTTCGCGAAAACTGGCGCAACCGCGCCGAGGACCTTGAGAACCTTGGCTATACCGAGCAATGAACGGAAATTTGACCACGGACGCGCTGGTTCTGCGAAGGAGTGAATGGCGCGACTATGACCGCATGGTCACGCTGTTCACGCCCGAATTCGGGCGCGTGGACGCCGTGGCGCGCGGCTGCCGCCGACCCAAATCGCCGCTGATGAACGCCGCCGAGGTGTTTACCTGCGGCGAATATCAGCTTCTGCGCATGCGCGACCGCTATACCGTTACCCAGTGCCGCATCACCGACGATTTCTTCGAGCTGCGAAGCGACTATGAACGGCTGACGCACGGCGCGTTCTGGCTCAAGCTGCTGGACGAGGTCGTGATGCCGGACGTGGAGAACCGCGCGCTGTTTCATATGGCGCTGCGGGCGCTGGCCTACCTGAGCCACTCGCCGCTGCCGCCTGCGCTGCTTACCGCCATGTTCGAAATGCAGGTGTGGAGCCTGACCGGCTTCTCGCCCGAAACGCGCGAATGCGTCGTGTGCCGCCGCACCGCGCAGCAGACCAGCCTGCGCTTCGACGCGCGAAGGGGCGGCTGCATATGCGCGTTCTGCGGCCCTACCGCCCACGTGCTCTCCGAGGGCGCCCGCCGCATCCTCATGAAGGCGCCCCGAACGCCCTTCGACGCCGTCGAGAAGCTCGACGGACACCCCGACTGGCCGGAGGCTGCCCGGCGCATCCGCGAGTTCAGCTTCGCCCGCCTTGGGCACGAAATCAAAAACGCGCCCGCGCCCGGCTGACCAGCGTCCCTCCGGGGGAAGGCGGGGGCGCGTCGCTCCCCCGCACCCCCTCAAGGGGCGAAAAGGTTCTTTTGCCGTGCCGTGTGCGCGTTCCTTTTGAAGGCGATACGATTCAGCGCCCCGATGGCTCGATTGAGCGAATCGGGGCGCTGCGCTTTGTTTGGAAAATCAGTTCATGCGGTCGGGGAAATATTCCGGGTTGGCGGCCTCGAGCCACTGGGCGACGGCTTCATCGTACTGACGGTAGAGGGCGTCGATACGGGCGCTCTGGGTGAGCGCCTCGCGGAGAAGCTCGAAATCGACGGCTCCGGAGGCAACGTCCTCCATGTACTCGATGAACACGTAGCCCCAGTCGCAGGGCACGGCATCGGAGACGTCGCCGGGCGCATTCAGCGCCATGGCCGCGCTTTCGATGGTATCGGAGAAATAGAGGGAGTCGGCGGAAAGCGCAAAGCCCTGCGCCTCGCCGGTTTCGCCCATCATTTCCGCGCCGGAGTCATATTCGGAAAGCAGCGCTTCAAAGGTCTCTCCGGCGTCAAGGCGCGCTTGTACGGCGTCAGCCTGCGGCTTCAAAAGGGCGAGAACGTCATCCTTGCCCTTCTGCGCGTCGGCGAGAGCGGCGTCGTCAACGGCCTCGTATTCGGCAATCAAATATTCGTCGTACTGCGCGGAAAGCTCGTCGTCAAAGGGCACGAGCAGAAGGCGCACGCGGCGGTAGCCCTCCGGAATCCATGTGATCGGGGAATCGCCGTACAGCGCCTCGAAGCCGTAATCCTGCGGGTTCGCCTCATAATATTCCCGGTCGCTTGCCAGCGTTTCCTCGTAGAGCGCGCGAACGTCCTCGTCGGTTATGGTTACCTCGCCGGCGACGTATTCCAGCACCGCGCTGCTCGTGGCCTCGATCAGATAGGCCTCGGTGAATTCGTCAAGGGTGGCGTCGTCATCGGGCTCCAGCGATTTGTGCAGGGCATAGGCCTCGGAGGCCTGCGCGCGCAGGCTTTCCTGCTCCTCCTCCGAGAGCAGCTGAACGCCCTCTGCCTCCAGATGCGCGTTCACGAGCTTCTCGGCGACCAGCTGCTGAAGCAGATCCAGCTGCACCTCGCGCGCCTCGTCGGTCAGCGCGTTCAGATCCTCGCCGTAGAACAGCGCGTAAAGCTCAACGTAATACTGGTATTCCTCGTAGGCCTCGTCGAAGGTGACATAGCCGCCGTCGAAGATGGCAACCACGGAGGGGTCACGGTACAGGTCAAGGCGTGCCTGAAGCGTTTCCAGCTCCTCGCGCAGCTGCGCGATTTCGGCCTTCAGCTCGTCGACGGATTCACCGGCGGAGCCTTCGGCTGCAGCGGAGAACAGAAGCAGCAGGGAAAGAAGAAGAGCAAGCAGCTTTTTCATGGGAAAATCCTCCTGTTTATGTGTTTTGTCTGTATGCGCGCTGAATGACCGCGCCGCCCAGACATTCGTCCTCCAGATAGAAGGCGACGGTCTGCCCCGGCGTGATGGCGCGCTGGGTGGTTAGAAACTCCATTTCCACATCGGTGCCTTTCGGCGTGATGCGCACGGGCGTCAGGGGCTGGCGGTGACGGAAGCGCGCCATGCAGGAAAGCGTATGCCCGTCCGCGACCGGCGGTGCCCCCGCAATCCAGCTGGCGGTCTCGGCAAGCCCGCCCACGGAATACAGAAGCGGGCTGTCCGCGCCCTGCTGCACGATCAGGCGGTTGCTCGTGAGATCCTTATCCACGACGAACCAGCGCTCGCACGTGCCGCGCCCGCCGATGCCAAGGCCGCGGCGCTGACCGAGCGTGTAGTACATCAGCCCGTCATGGCGACCGACGACCTCGCCCTCGGGCGTCGCGATGTCGCCGGGCTGCGCGGGCAGGTATTCGGACAGGAAGCGCTTGAAATTGCGCTCACCGATAAAGCATACGCCGGTGGAGTCCTTTTTTTCACTCACTGGGATGCCGGCCTCGCGCGCAAGGGCGCGAATTTCCTGCTTGGTTAGGTTCGTCACCGGGAACATCGCGCAGGAAAGCTGCTCCTGCGTGATCGTCGAAAGAAAATACGTCTGATCCTTGTTTTCGTCCTTCGCGCGAAGCAGATGAAAGCGGCCGTCCGCGCGCTTTTCCACGCCCGCAAAGTGCCCCGTGGCCAGCTTTTCCGCGTCCAGCGACCGCGCGAAGCTCAAAAGCGGCGCGAACTTGATTTCGCGGTTGCACATTACGTCCGGGTTGGGCGTGCGTCCGCGGCGGTATTCGTCCAGAAAATGGGAAAACACGCGCTCCATGTATTCCTTGGCGAAGTTTACGCCGTAATAGGGAATGCCGATGGCGTCGCAAACGTCGCGCACGTCCGACCAGTCGCGCTCGGCGGTGCATACGCCGCCCTCGTCCGCTTCCTCCCAGTTGTTCATGAACACGCCGATTACGTCGAAGCCCTGCTTCTTCAGAAGGTACGCCGCGACCGACGAATCCACGCCGCCGGACATGCCCACAACGATTCTCATGAATACCCGCCTCCCGCGCGATTGTCCCGCGCATCGATTATACCATTGCCGCGGGCGTGTTCGCAAGGGAGATTTGTGTTTTTTATGCGTCGGAACGCGCACGGCTTTCATTTGACAGAGATGGCCGGGTATGCTAAAATTCAGGGGGAGGCGGGGAAAATGGCAAAGTTTGAGTTTCGAACCATCGGAGATTTCGAGCAGATTGTGGACGCGCTCGACCGCGCGATTTTAAAAAGCGCGCTGACCATGCGGCTGGTGGACGAAAGCCGAATCGTCTGCCGGAACGCGCGGGTGGTCGTGCGCGTGTATGACCAGTATTTCATGCGAAATTCCAGCCGCGCCGCGCTGACGCTTACCGTGGTGGAGGCGGACGGCGAGGTGGCCATTTCCGCGATCGGCTCCGGCGGCGGAAACGGCGCAATCTTCAATTTCAGCTATGGCGCGGAATCGAAAATGGTCGGCGTGGTTGAGGACGCCGTGCGGCAGCTGGGACTGTGAGGAAAAGAAGAATGAACTATGTGATAATCGGAAGCTCGGGGCATTATCCGCAGGTGCTGGAGGCGATGCGGGCCGGGCAGGCCGGCGCACCGTGCGCCACCGCGCCGGGCAGCGCCGGTGAGGACGTGCGCGCGCTGGCGGAGAAATGCGGCTGCCGGCTGTATGCCGACTGGCGGCGCATGCTGGACGAGGAAAGGCCGGAGCTGGCCGTGGTCAATCCGTGGTTCGCGGATACCGCGGGGATTTCCATCGAGTGCCTGAAGCGCGGCATTCACGTGTATTCGGAAAAGCCCGTGGCCACGGAGCCGGAGGCGCTGGACGCGCTTCGGAGGGTCTATGAGGAAAGCCCGGCGGCGCTCGGCTGCATGCTGAACCTGAGCTGCTGCGCGTGGTACAGGGCGCTTTCGGGCGCAATCGAAAGCGGAGAAATCGGCGAGGTGCGCCTGATTCACGGGCAGAAGAGCTACCGAATGGGGCAGCGCGGCGCGGTGTATCAGCGCCGCGAAACCTATGGCGGCACGATTCCGTGGGTCGGCATTCACGCCGTGGACTGGGTGCTTCGGCTGGGCGGTAAATGCGAATGGGCGGCGGCGGCGCACACAACCGCCGCGAACCGCGGAAACGGAGACATGGAAACGACCTGCGCGGTGCTTCTTCAAATGGAGAACGGCGTGATTGGCACGGTGGAATGCGATTTTCTTCGCCCGACTGGCTCGGCGCGCCACGACGATGACCGCCTGCGCGTGACCGGCACGCGCGGCATGCTTGAGGCCATTGACGGGCGCGTGTATCTGGAAAACGAAAGCCCGCGAAGGGAGCTTGCGCTTCCGGAGGGCGAAAACCCGTTCGTGCGCTTCGTAAACGCCATCGGAACGCCCCTCGCGGATGCGCTGGCGCGCGAGGCGTTTGAGGATACGCGCGTGTGTCTGCTCGCCCGCCGCGCCGCGGACGAGGGAACGATCGTGCGCGCATGACGCGAGATGCGTTGGACTTGCAAAATAAATTAAGGGGCTCCAGCTTCGTGGACCGTTCCCCAACCAACGGACGATAGAAAAAAGAGACCTCCTGTTGTAGAATAGAAGCTACGACAGGAGGTTATCTGTATGGCAAGAAAGTACACAAAAGTAGAACAATTGGCAGAAATCGTAAGGGCGCGCCATAATCAAGGGGAGACATATCGCGAAATAGCAACCGGCTATGGCCTGGAGAAGAAACAACTGAAAAAACTGATGGAACGACAGCGAAGAAAGGAACGAATGCTAGCGGCGGGATACATTCCTCGTCCCAAGGGACGTCCCCGCAAGGAACCGGTCAGCGAGGAAACAAAACAGTACAATGAGTTGGTAAAGCTGCGGATGCAGGTGGAGCTGCTGCGAAATTTTCTGTCCGAAGCTGGAAGGAGGTGAAGCTGAAGTACCGGGTGATTGAGCGATTCCGCGGAAAATACAGCATAGAAGCCATGTGCGAAGTGTTTGAAGTAAGCCGCAGCGGATACTATGCCTGGAGAAGTCGGCAGCGAAAGGAAGCGAAGGATCGGTGGCTGGTTGACCTGGTTACGATGTGCCAGCAGCAGAACAAGCAGACCTACGGCATCCGCCGCGTTCGGCACTGGATCCAGCGCCGAACCGGGAAACTGGTGAACGTCAAGGCGATCCTGCGCGTGATGCGCAAGCTGAATCTGCTGTCGGTCGTTCGCCGCCGCAGGCCCTAT
>CAZMGO010000044.1:0-2155 GCA_964565845.1 uncultured Oscillospiraceae bacterium
GTCGCCGCCTTTTTATTCAGCAGGGTGATAATCTCGCTGCGCACGCTGATTCTTCCATATGGAGCGTTTTCGTTCACATACGAGGAGGCCGCCGAAACGACCATCAGCGCGGCGACAAACACCACGATCGTCAAAATCAGCTCCGCAATGCCTGCCTTGCGTTCCACCACGGAGAGAATCGTGGGCGACACATACAAATTGATAAGGTTCAGCGTCACCGCAAAAAGCGCCGACAGAAGACTCAGCACGATTACCTTTTTCTCTCCGGTCGTCCACGCAAGCCTTGTCATATACCACGCGTTCTGCGCCATGTTGTATTTGGGCTTAGGAGAGTTTTCCTTTCTCACGAAAAGCCACCGTCCTTTCTGCATATAGGATAGCACAAAAACTCGCCCCCGGATGATTTCGGGGACGAATCGTCATTTCCCGGGGATGAATTGCATTTTTCATACCTGCGGAAGCAGAATTTCCGTCGTGAACGCTCCGTCCTCACTGTTGCGGCTGATATATCCGTCCAGCCGCTCCACAATGGCATCAATGCGAACGAGACCGAAGCCGTGCCCTTCGCCCTTTGTGCTGCGGAACCGCCTGCCCTCTTTTTGCAGCTTCCTTCCGGCGGTAAGGTTGGTGAAGGATATGTAGAGCTGGGTGCCCTTCATATCCATATACACCCGAATGACCCGTTCCTCCGGCGGCAGCTTCACGCTGGCCTCAATGGCGTTGTCAAAGAGGTTGCCAAGGATGCAGCATAAGTCGATTTCCGAGGATTTCAGCTTGACCGGGATATGCGCATCCGCCACTACCTCAATGCCCTTCGCCTTCGCCAGCGAGATTTTGGAGTTCAGAATCGCGTCCGTCACGGGATTTCCTGTTTTGATAACCGTATCCACCGTGGTCAAATCCTCATCCAGCAGATCCAGATACTTCCGGACGGCCTCCAAATCGCCGGAGGCCGCATAGGCCTTCATCGTCTGTATGTGGCTGCGGTAATCGTGCCGCCAGCCGCGAATCTGGCGGTACATATTGTCGACCTCCCGGTAATGGGTCTCGATCAGCTCCTGCTGATAGGAAGCAATCCGCTTCTCGATTTTCCTTGAAAAGAATCTCATTTTCTCACCAAAGCCTCTGCGCCCTCCGGCAGCATCGCCTGAATCAAGCAGGCCGTCCTATATCCATCCTCTTCAACAAATTCCCAAACACGGCTCACAACCGGCACGATTTCCCGCCTATGCCTGTGCTATGATGGCTCGGTTCACACCGTCATACGCTCCCCGCGGAAGAGGGATGGCCGTGCCGTCGCTCAGCTTGATTTCCGTTCTGGTCACACGGCTGATCTGCGTCAGATTGACAACACATGAACGTCCCACGCGGTAAAATCGCTCGTCCAGCTGCTTTTCCAACTCGCCGAGGGGCATTTTCACGGTCACGTCGGACAGCGCGTGGATGGTAACGTAGTTTCCGAACACGTCGGCATAGCGAATTTGATAAATCGGCACGCGCACCATTTCCCCGCCGACCTCGAAGCATAAAACCCGCTCATTCTTGAGAAGCTTCTCTGCGGCACGGTCGAGCACCGAGCGGAGCTTTTCCTCCTTGACCGGCTTCATCAGATAGTGAAGCGCCGCCACCTCATAGCCCTCCGAAATGTAATCGGAATAGCCCGTGATGAAAATAATCTGAACGACGTCGTTGCTCCTGCGAAGCTGCTTTGCCATCGTCACGCCGTCCATATCGCCCATTTCGATGTCTAAAAGCAGGATGTCATAGTCGCTTTCCTCGGCATAGTGGAACAAAAAGCTCTCTGCAGAGGCAAAAACGTCGGCATGCACCGCATGACCGGCGGACATGCCCCAGTGCTCCACCATGTTCAAGATGTATTGCCTGTCCGCATCCGAATCATCGCAGATCGCAATTTTGTACCCCATGCACGCATCATCTCCCGCCATTTCAGCGTAAGCTCAGGCAAAGCCTGCGGCCCTCTCATCCGATATTATAGCACACCTTTGCATGGATTTCTACCTATTATATAGGATCTCCGCGAGAACCGCTGCGGCAGGCAAAGGCGAGATACTGTCGGCCCTCGCCTCTCGGGCACGCCTTCGGCATGCATAAAAGAACCCCGCTGCCCTATGACGGGAAGCGGGGAAACGCGCAT
>CAZMGO010000044.1:2255-17321 GCA_964565845.1 uncultured Oscillospiraceae bacterium
GGCACCTTTGAGCTGATGCTGTTCAGCGCCTGCTCCATGCTTGCGGTACGCTTCACATACATAAACATCAGGTTGTCGGCATTCTTCGGGTCGAACCACGAAAGAAACGACGTATCGTTCCAGTTCCACACGAAGGAGAGCGTGCCCACGGTAATCAGACCCGGCCCCGCGCAGGGCAGAACGATGCTCGTGAACGTGCGGATAAAGCCCGCGCCGTCAACATAGGCCGCCTGCTCCAGCTCCCGCGGAAGTCCGCGGAAGGTCTGCCTGAATATGTAGATGTACAGGCCGCTTTTCAGACCCATGCCAAGCGCGGAAAGCAGATAAATGACCGCCGGCTTGTTGAGCATGTTCAGACCCTTGCCCTGGTTGAAAACCGGTATCAGGCCAAACAGTCTGAAATCGCGGAAGTACAGGTACTGCGGCAGCATGATAACCTGCGACGGAACGACGATGGTAACAATTACGAAAATGAATACGATGCTCTGCCCGCGGAATTTCAGTCTCGCAAACGAATACCCCGCCAGCAGCGTACAGATCACCTGCAGAACCATCAGCACAAGCGTATAGAGGAACGTAACCGGCAGCGTGTGGGAATAGTTCAGAATCATGGACGCGACATGGATGTTCTGAAGGCTGAACCGATTCGGAATCCACACGGAGGATTTCAGTCCCAGATCCGCCGGATGGGTGATGGCGGTCTTTATATTGGAGAGAATCGGCGCAAGGATGAGGTATGCAAGGCAGATCAGCAGCACATATCTGAGCAGACCCATTATGATGGACTTTCCCAGCTTGCATGCCTTTCCGGCCGTCAGCCTTTTGCGTTTTCTTCCACGGTCAGTCATAGTAGAACACCGCCTTTCTGAGCGGAAGGATGTACAGAGCCAGCACCAGCACCACAACAAGAAGGAAGAACGTGCTCATGGCAGCGCTCTGTCCGTAGCGTCCCTGCCTGAACGCAATGTCTTGGAACGTTTCGGCAAGGTCGCTCCGCAGGAACAGATCGCTGATTGTATACAGCGTACATGTCAGCACCATTGGTGAAACCATGACTACCGTAACCTTCCAGAAGGTTTCATAGCCGGTCGCGCCCTCAATCTTCGCAACCTCATACAGCTGCGTCGGTATGCCCTGCAGCGCGGCTAAGAAGATCAGAATCTGAATGCCGGAAAGCGAAACGACGTTAAATATGTCGTTTACCGCGCTTTCCAGATAGCTGATCACGTTGTTTCCCACACCCAGCGAAAACAGCAGCTTGGAAATGACCGCCGCGCCGTATACCTTTTCATCCTGCGACTGCGCCATGAGAATGCCCGCCGTGTTTGAAACGCGCTCAATCATCAGACCCGTCGCCATAACGATGGGAATGAAGAATATGCCGCGCGCAAGGCTTCTGCCGAAGAACTTGCCGTTCAACAGAACCGCGCACAGGAGCGAAAACACGATAATCAGCGCGGTGTAGAGCACAACCTCCAGCACGGTTTCCGCAAGGTCACGCACAAACGAGGCGTCCTCAAGCAGAATGTACTTGAAGTTGTCGAAGCTCACAAACACCTCGTTCAGGCCTCCGGTGGGGTTGATCGACACATTCTCAAAGCTGTATCGGAACTCCTGAAGCATAGGCACCAGAAAGAACAGTACAAAACCCAGAAGCCACGGCAGCAGGAAAATGATTCCCCACATGCCCGTCTTCTTCGAAAAGGACATCTTCGCATAGACGTCTCTGAAGGAAAGCGCAATGCCTCCAATCAGCAAAACGCCAATCACAACCGCCGCAATCCAGCTGTACGCGCCCAGCGGATAGTTTCCGATGGCATTCAGCACGATCGCAGCCACCAGACCGGCAAGCGCAACCACGAGCAGCGCAATTCCAACCGCCTTCAGCGGATCCCTTCTTGTATTACTCATTCTGCGCCTCCAATTATCACAAAGTCCTGTGCGGGCACCGTGATTCCGTCCTCCAGCGCGTCCGAGCCTTCGTAGTTGACATACACCGTTACGTCACCCGTGTAGCGGATTCGCCTGACGCCGGAGGCCAGAATTTCGTGCTCCACCACGCGCTCGTCCGCGACAACCTTCCAGAACTCACCATAGCGCGCCGCCGCGTACTCGATGTCGTCAAGCCACCGATCATAGCGCGTCATAAAGCTGTTCTGCGAGTCGTTATCCTCGGTATGCAGAAACACGGTTTCATCCTCATACGTCAGCCGGAAGTGCGGCGCCGATTTGGTCTCGACCGCATACAGAAGCTCGGAGCGAATGCCATTATAGGCGCTTTCATTCCATGCCCGCGTCGTATACACGCTGGTTCCCTCGAGCACCAGCTGCATGAACGGAACGGATACGTCCTCAACCTTGTGCGCGTTATTGCCGCTCGGAAGATTGTAAATCAGCTCCGCATTGGCAAGCGCATAGTCGTTGGGTGCGTTCAGGGCAAGTCCTCCGACGCCCGCGAGCGTCTCCAACGCGCGCTGCACCGTTTCCGTCGCGTGCACGCGGCTGATGTTCGCCTTGTTTCGGTAGTCGCCCACGAGCAGATTGCCCAGATCGTCGACCGCAAGCCCCGTAATGCTCAGCTTCGTCTTGCTAAGCGATTTGACGAACCGCTCAACGTAGGTCTCCAGATAGGAGGGAGATACGTAGAAGCTGTCCACATAGCCCGACGCTTCCGAAAGAATCGGCTCCCCGTAGGTCGTAATGCTCGCCGTAAAGTTGTCGATGCGGCGAGAGGCCTGCGAGGATTTTTTGAAATCCTCCGTGGTATATACCTTTTCGGCATTCACCGTAAGGTACACACTGCCGCCAAGCGCCTCCGTCTTTTCGGTAAGCGCGGTCAGCTCCCGCGCGCTGCCTACGGCGGATTCGACGCTGACGTCCGTAAGCGACTTATGCTTCACGCCGCCCTTCAAAAATCCATCCAGCAGCAGCACGGGATTTTTCACGCCGGCATCGACGAGCGCATCCACGATTTCGGAGGCCTGCGAAAGCGTCGTAGCCGCAACGGTGGACTTATACGGAATGCCCGCAAAGAACTTCGTCTTGCGAACCGCGCCGATCAGCTCAACGAAGAAGGGAGCCTCCTCGGGCGCCTCGGTCTCGTTCAGCATTCCGCGCGAAAGCAGATACTCGCGGTAGGCATGCGCCATTCCCGTATAGCTTGCGGAATCGCCGCTCAGGAATTTGTATCTTACGACGATGTCACCCTCATACACATCATCCGGATAGCGCGGCGTGCTGCCGGAGCTCGAACCAATCAGCGACACGAACTCAATATCGCGCAGCATGAAATAGGAATAAATGCGGTTGTATGAATCGCTGCGTCCCGAAATGTCGGCATACAGCCCCGCAAGCTCGGCGCCCTCTTCGATGATCGCAAGCGTCGCGCCGTCCTGCGTTTTGAGTCCGTACACGGGCATGCGAATCGGCTCGGCATCCGCCGTATACGTAGTCGTGTTTCTGAGCACGTCGCTTCCATAAACGGTATCGTTGTACGAAAGCGCGGACTGCTTGCCATTGTTCAGGTAAATCAGGCTGCCGCTGCCGTCCGGCACGAATATATAGCCCTCGTCGTCCGCATCCGCGGTCATGAAGTAGGGCAGCAAATCAATGCGCGTAACCGGGTTTGCATCGGTAAATTCAATCGTATCGCAGGGTACGCTGACCAGAAGGTCGCTGCCGTCCAACGTGAACCGCATGGTAATCCCGATTCGCGGGTTAATCTTTGTCAGCTCGTAGCCGAAGGCGGCGTTATCCTCCTCGAGATCCTCCTTCGTATACGTGCCGACCTCATACAGCAGCTTATACAGGTTCTGAAGCTTTACCTTGCCGATGTTGCCGTCGTCCGTGCGCACCCACATGGTTTCCTGCGACACGCGGTAGAACTCACGAAACGCCTTATCGTCCCTATCGCTCCAGTTCGGAAGCAGCTTGTCGTAATACTTTTCAACCGGAATCATCTTGGGCAGATCCTCTACGCTGATCGTCATATCGCCGATCGTGTAGCGCACCTCAATGCCGTTGTCAAGGTATTCAATCTCATACTCCGAATAGCTGACCGACATTGGATAGCTGTCCATGGAATTGCTCGTGCCGACAAATTCATTCACTACGTAGTACACGCGCAAATTGCTCTTCTGCGCGTTCTTCGTAGTCTTGTTGCCGCCCTGACCGTCCATGATCTTCGTTGCGTGAATGCGGCCGCTTGCGCTTTCCTCGACGCGCAGCTCAAGCGTTTCTTCATTAATATAGAGCTTCAGCTCACCGTTGTCCGCGCACAGCCGAAAGCCGTCCATTTCCTCCGATATACCGCTGGCGCATGCGAGCGCGAGACACAGAATCGCCAGCATCACGATCAGTTTTCTCATACGCGCCTCCTTACATCTTCAGCTGCAGCTCGCGCCATACCGTGCGGAAGAAGTCCCACACGTCCGCGGACAGCGAAAAGCCTAACATCAGTATAAACACAATGATTAGAATGGCGAACACCGTAAGCAGCACCATTCCAACGCCCTGCGAGAAGCTGTAATCGTGAATGACAACCAGCCCAATGAACAGATAGAACGCGAACAGTGCAATTCCAATGCCATTGATTGCGCTGATGATGCTCATCTCGTCAAGCAGCAGAACGTTTGACAGCACCAGCGAAAGAATTCGAAGCAGGCAGTAGGGATACAGCGCGTACATCATCGCCATGAAGATGTCCTTATACCGCCCCTTGCCGTTCATGAGCGTCGTGACGGACCAGTTTCCGGTCACAAACAGCAGCACGGGAAACGCAGTTACCAGCATCAGATACAGCGTCGATATGCGATAAATATCGTTGGTGTTTTTCAGAAAGCCGGTATATACGTATTCCAGCACGTTCAGCACGCAGCTGAGAACCAGCACGAAGAAGCAGAAGCCAAGGCTGCCTGCATTCGCATTGCGCATTTCGTCATACGCCTTGAAGGGATGGCCGAGCACGCGCGCAGGAAACCTGCGGCACGCATTGTCAACTCTGCTCAGCAGCTTCATACTTCCCGCCTCCTTTTCCGAACGCCTCTGCGCACGCCCTTTACGACTTTGACCGTGATGCCCAATCCGACCAAGGCCAGTATGCACGGAATCATGTATTCCTTGAGCGTCTCGTTTCGCACCTTCTCAAGCGCCTTCGAGTAATACTTGCGGTCGTCGCCGCGCTTCAGATACTCAAGCGCGCCCTTCGCGTCTCCTCTGCGCAGCATTGCGCGGCCAATTCCGGAATACGCGATGAACAGATTCTGGTTATAGGATAGCGCCTCTCTCCAATCGCTTTCGGCAACCGTATAGTCGTATTCATACTGCGACTTTACGGCCTTCAGAAGCGCCTTGCCATACTCGGTCGGCGTAAATACCTCAATGCTTTCTCCCGTGGAATCCAGCACCATGATGCTGTCGCCCACAAAGTCCACATCCACGGGGCCTCTGAAATAGCCCTTCCGGTTTCCGGGCCCGCCGAAGATGAACAGCAGCTTGCTGTCTTCGTTGTAGGCGAATACGCGGTTTCTCGTGATGTCTAAGCACAGGTACATGCCGTACTCGTTCGTATCAACCGCAACAAATTCGCTTGAGCCGACCGGCGCGCCCGTCGAGGTTCCCTGGATCAGCCACAGGTCGCCGCTGGGATAGGGATCGCCGTCATCCACGCGCAGGATGTTGTTTCCCTTTGCGTTCAGCCGCATAACGGATTCCACCGCCGAGGCCGACTGCACGGTCGCGAAGATAAAGCCCTCCTGATCGATGCACAGGTTGGTAAAGTCCGTCGGCAGCCAGAGAGACTGCTTGCTGCGCTGTGTTTCGGTTGCAAGCTTTCGCCACAGAAGATTCCAAAGGTTCACGTTCACGGTGTTTACACCGTAGAAATTCGAGAACTTTCCGTCGGAATCCAGCTCAACGATACCCTCGTACATACCCTTCGCAATCACGAACATGCGCCCGGCATCGTCAACCACCATCTGCGTGGGGCGATACTTTACGGATGCATCCACGCCCGTGATTCCCGGGTTGTCGAGCACGCGCAGAAGCTGGTTGTCGGCTCCAAAATGGAGGATTCGGCTTCGGTTTGGCTCGCACACGTAGTACTCGCCCGTATCCGTTGCGAAGATGCCCACGTTGCTGTCAAAGCTCGTCGTGTGCCCGTCAAGCCCCGTATACGAATCCAAAGCGTAGAGCAGGTGAAATTCCTCATCGAAAATGATGATCTGGTTGGTGCAGGAAATATAGATGCGGCCATTCTTCACGCATGCGGCCTGCATGGATTTCAGGCTTTTCAGCTCTTCAAAATCCGAAGCCATATAGGAGCGCGCATGCGTATAGGCAGGCGGCACCGGCACCATCCGCTGGTAGGGATCGTAAATATAGTTGGACGAGCCCTCCGTCTCGGAAATACCGGCAAGGCTGGACACAGCCATCAGCGCGGCAAGCAGAAACAGCAGAAATTTCTTCATCTTCACGCCTCACTCCTTTATGCCGGATGTCGCCATGGTCTCCATGACGTTGGACTGGGAGATAATGAACGCGACCAGCGGAACCACGAACATGAACAGCGCACTCGCCGCGACCACGCCCGTGCGCGCCACGCCGGAGCCGGACAGATTCTGAAGCATCGCCGCCAGCGGCTTGCGGCTCTCGGTGTAAATGAAGCTGCCTGCGGAATTTCCCCACAGCCCCTGGAAGCACACGATGAACAGCGTAATCCACGCGGGCTTCACGGCGGGCATGATGATGCGCCAGAGCATTCCGAAATAGCTGCAGCCGTCGATGGACGCCGCGTCAATCAGCGCCGTAGGCACCTGCTCCATGAAGTTCTTCATGAGGAACAGACCCAGCGACAGCGAAAACGACGGCAGTATGATGGCCCAGTATGTATCGACCAGCCCAATCCGGCTCATAATCATGTAGGTCGGCACCGCCGTTACGGAGGAGGTGAACATCAGCGAATACATGATGATTCGGCTGAGAAACTCGCTGCCCGGGAAGCGGAACTTCGCCAGCGCAAACGCCGCCATGGACGAAAGCACGATATGCCCCACGCAGCCCGTAAGCACCATGAACAGCGTGTTGAACAGATACCGCAGAAACGGCACCAGTGAATCCGCCAGAATGGAGAACAGCTGCGCGAAGTTGTCGGTCGTCGGCTGAATGACGAACAGCCGCGGCGGGTAAATGAACAGCTCGTTGATCGGCTTGAATGCGTTCGATACCATGAACACAACCGGGAACAGCGAAACCAGCGCAAACGCCGTCAGGAAAATCAGCAGCGTCAGGCTGCCGCTCACCGAGCGGTTCGTATGCTTTCCTGTCAGAAAGCGCCCGAAGGCCGTATGCGAATATTTCAGAGAACGCGTCTTTTCCGTCCTTGCATGGGCCATACTCACGTTCCCACCTTTCTAATCCACTTCTGTATCACGACGTTGAGCCCAAGCATGATAAAGAACAGCAGCACCGCAATCGCACATGCGTAGCCCATCTCAAGTCGGATAATTCCATAGTCGTTCAGGTGATTGATAATCGTGTGCGTGGCGTAGTTCGTGGACGGGAAGCCGTTCAGCGCAACCGTAATAACCGCCACGGAGAGCCAATTGGTGATGGACATGACCGCGCCGAACATCAGCTGCGGCTTCATGTTCGGAAGCGTGATGTACCAAAGCTCCTGCCAGCGGTTGCGGATGCCGTCGATTTCGCCGGCCTCATACTGCGCGCGATCCACGCCCTGCAGACCCGCAATAAATGAGAGGAAGCCCACGCCCAAGCTCATCCACAGCGAAACCAGCACGACAACGATCATCATATAGTCCGCGTCCACAAGCCACAGGATTGGCTCCGAAATAAAGCCCCAATCCATCAGGTGCGAGTTGACGAATCCGTATGGATCGCCGGAGAACAGCTGCGTGAATACCACGTAGGCGTTGCCCGAAATGGACGGCGCGTAGAACACGACCGTCAGAATCGTTCTGAGTGCCCGCGGCAGCTCGTTAATCAGCCACGCCATCAGGAAGGAAAAGACGTAGCCGAACGGGCCGATGATCAGCGCCAGTATGAACGTGTTCTTCACTGCCTTGAGGAAAATCGCATCCTCAAGCAGCAGATTCGTATAATTGTCGAACCACACGAACTTTGCGCTCTGAAGCACATTATAGTCCATGAAGCTCAGGTACACCGCTATGCCTACGGGCAAAACCGTGAACACGAAGAAGCACAGCATAAACGGCGCAATCATCAGATACAGCTGCCTGTTCTTCTTAATCTGATACCACAGATGCTGCCCTCGCGTCATGCCGCGGACAGTCTTGATCGCCTCAGCCATCTGCGCGTCCTCTCCTTACTCCGTTGTTAATCCAAACTCCAAGCGCTTCTTGGAGATTTCCTTGTTGATATCCTCGTTGCTTTCAAACAGCGTGTCCACGGCGTTTTCGTATTCCGTAATCACCGTAACAAATGCGTTGTATACATATCTTCCGGTGATATAGCCGCCCGGCACCTGCGGAACCCCGTGCAGGTCGTCCAGCGCCGCGTCGATCGTGGCCTCCATCTCGTAGGGCCACACCGTGTTCTGATAGCTTTCAAGGTTTGCCACCAGATACCTGCCCGACGTGCCGAGCACCGCTTCCATTTCGCGCGCATACGCGGTCTGCGTTTCGGCGGAGGTCCACCACTTCAGGAACTCCCACGCCTCCTCCACGGTTCCGTTCGCCTCCGCCATGTTCTTTACGATCATCGCGGACGAGGTTACGCAGGGAACGTCGTGCAGAATCGTGCCGTCCTCCTGCTCGGTTCCCGGCACGCGCGCAATCGTCCACGCGCCGCGAATCTCGGGCGCCGATACGGCGAGCGTGTTGTAAAAGCCTAAATCAACGATGCCAATCGGGATTTCGCCAATTCGGAACCGGGTCGTAAAGTCAATGTCCCGCGGGAAATTATGCTGGGTGTAGTAGCGCGTCCATGCCTTGAAGGCGGATACCGCCTCCGGCGTATCGAGCTGCGTCTTCGAGCCGTCCTCCGCATAGATTTCTCCGCCGCTCTGATACAGCAGCGACAGGAACACCGCATTGATCGCGCGGCTGTTTCCCATCGAAAGCGCGGCGCCGAGCGTGGCTACCGAGTCGGTTTCGAAATAGATTTCCATGTGATTCTTTTCGAGCACGGGAATCATGTCGATCAGCTCATCCCACGTTTCGGGAATCTCAAGGTTCAGCTGCTTCAGAATGTCCGTGCGGACGAACATCACCGGGTAGCTCATCTGATCCGGCAGGCCGTACACGCCGCCTTCATATTCGGAGGAAACGAGCGCGGCCTCCGAGAAGCGCGCGGCAACCTCCTCGTAATCGTCAAACTGGGTCAAATCATACGCCGCGCCTCTGAACGCGAAATTGACGGGCGCGCTGTTTGCAATCTGAATGACCGCATCGGGACCGTTCCCCGTCGCCGTCGCAGGCAGAACCACGTCCGAGCCAATCAGCTTCAGGTTCACCTTCACGCCGGTTTCCGTTTCAAAGCTTTCGTTGATAAGCCTGCGGATAACGTCAAGCTGGTCGCGGCCCGTGGAGAGCCACACGTCAATTTCCTTGCCGTCTCCCTCCACCTGCGAGCCGCTCACATTGTAGTCGTTCGTGAACGAGCCGACGAAGGCGCGAATGGAATGCCACGCGCTTTCAAAGAAATTCGCGTCCGCTCTCACGCTCGGTTCCTCAGTTCCGTAAATCAGGAAATAGTCGATTTTGAGCGGCTGATCGGCAAGATCCAGCACGGCCTTGCCCATGGAGGCGATGCACTCCTTAAACGCGCTCAGGTTCTTGATAACCTTGGTCTCGTCGCCAGCCATGCTGTCAATCAGCGAAAGCATGCGGGTCATTCCGGCTGTGCGCTCGGAATTCGAGCCGGTAAGCAGCGTAAGCCGCGCCAGAATGTCGTCCACACGCGCGCGCAGCTCCGTAAGTCTGGCAGGGAGCGTACTCATGCGGGTGAAAAGCTGATAATCGCGGTAGGTATCGGGGCTTGAGCCGGTAATGGCCACGATTTCGCGGTACAGCGCGTTGAGATCCGCCGTCACGTCGTTCAGCTCGGTAATAACGCTGCCTAGATTTCCAAGCGAAACCTCAAGCTCCACGTGGTTTACGCCCTTTTCGAGGTAAATCCAGTATTCGCGAACAAGCTCGCCGCCCTCGGCGTATTCGCCCAGCGCGCCGAACTGCCAGCTGTCGCTATCATAGAAGCGCAGATCCCTCGCCTCGGAAAACGGCACCTCGCCGTTTACGGTCAGGCTGCGCGTCGCATAGAGTCCTCGAAGGTCGTTCTGCTTAAAGCGCAGGCCAATCCTGTACAGCGCGGATTCCGGCACCTCGATTTCCCAAGCGAGCCATTCGCCGGGCTCGTTCCATGCCGAGCCGCCGATCATGTTCAGCACGATATTGGTGTAGTGATAGGGCTCCGTAAGCGGAGAGGTGCGGTCGTTCTGCGGGTAAAAGCTGGGGCCGCTCTTCAGATATGCGTCCTCTGCCTGCACCTTCGTGACCTCACCGGTATAATACGAAACGCCCTCTGCGATATGCGAGGCGATGTATTCATCATAGGATGGCGTGTTGGGCTGCGGCGCAAGCGTAATGGCGCCGAGGATCATGTCCTCTCGGCGCGACACAAAGCGCAGCGTGTGTTCGCCTTCTTCTAGCGCGATCAGCAGCGGCTCCTGGATATATCCGTTTGCGTCGGTCAGATATACCTCGCGCCACGCGGGAGCCTCAACCTGAGAGGGAAAGGGCTGATTGCCCTCCACCGTTTTGTAGTCGTCGTTTATATTGCTCCAGAGTCTGGAAAACGAAAGACTCTCAAGCTCGGAATACAGAAGCTCTCCGTCAACCAGAAGCTCCCTCTGTATGTCGGCGCCGGTACCCGCGCCGGGAAAGTATCGAAGCTTCACCGTGTACAGCGCGTCCTTGGGAACGCTGACCGTGTACTCGACAAAGCCCTCTGAGGTCGTGTAGAGCGTGCCGTCCTCAAGGGTATATGCGCCGTCCATTTCCATGCGGGAATAGGCTGCGGGATCGATTGACATTTCGACATCCGCATCCGGATAGGCATGGAGCGCCAAATATGAATCGTAATCGCTGTCGGCGCTCGCCGTCAGGCACAGCGCCAGTACAACGGCAAGCAGCAGTGTGATTCGCATTTTCATTCTATTCACCCATTCACAAGCAGAATGATAAACAGAAAGCAGGGCGGCGGCTTCTATGTTTGCGCGTTTCCTGCCCATGTTTTCAAAATCTCCGGGCGGAGTCCCGCCCGGAGACAAGAGATGTATTACCGATTATTTCAGGCCGGCATCCTTCAGATTGGCTTCAATCTGGGGCGCGATGGCCTCGAAGATGGCGCGAACGGAGAGATTGTCAAATGCGCTGTAGCGGATTGCGCCGCCGATCCACTGAATTCTCTCGTCCTCGCTGTAGGTGCAGTCAACCACTTCGGTGTTGGAGAGGGTCGCGATGTTGTTGTACACGGTGCGGGTCTTCAGCCAGTTGTAGAGGAGCGCATCCTCTTCGTAGTTGAAGACGCCCATGTCGATTTCCTGCTCACCCGTCTGGCCGGCGGCCATGGCGGCGAGCTCTTCCTGACGCTCCTCGGTTACGAACAGGTCGTAGCACAGGTTGGTCAGCGCTTCGATCAGGTAATCCTTCTCGATGCCCGGGAAGTCGTTCTCAACGCCCGCAAGGATGGGACCCATGCAGCCGTAGTCATAGTAAGCAGCCCTGTAGTTGTCAGACAGCGTGGTGTAATCGTTGTTCTCGATGGTCACGTTGCTGCCCCACGGATAGGGAACGAAGCCCCAGTCAACGCCGTTGCTGTTCAGGCCGCCCATCTGCCAGGTGGCACGGTGGGTCATGGCAACCTCAACGCCCTGATCGAAGGTCGCGGCGGGCGTTCCCCAGGTGTCATACGCACCGCTCTCGGTGACGTTGGGCATGCGGCATACGCCAGCGTTATAGAGCTTCTGGAGTGCTTCCATGGTCTCGATGAACGCATCGTCCGTGAAGGTTACTTCCATCGTGTTGCTGATGGCCTGCGTGCCGTTGCAGGTGGGCGCGAAGATGCTCCAGTAGTAGGGGTCGATGAAGAACGCATAGTCGCCTTCCGGCAGCTTGCTCTGCAGCTCGACGAGGTAGTTATAGAAGTCGTCGTAGGACCAGGTGCCGTTGAGGAACATCTCGGTGGGGGTGTACTCCATGCCGGCTTCCTCGATCATGGCCTTGTTGTAGACCAGACCCTCGGTGCCCTGATACTCGGTGGTGAAGCCATAGGCCGAATCGCCGACCATGACGCTCTGCTTGAACTCGTCCGGAATCGCAAGGGTCTCAAGACCCTTGGTGATGTCCTCGAGGCCGTTGCTGGCGGTCATGACGATCAGCCACATGGCGGAGAAGTTGTTGGTGATGTGCCACGAGGGGCTGCCGGAAGCGATGGACTGCAGCCATTCGGTGGTGAACTCATCGTATTCCACGGTGGGAGTGTAGAACTCGAATTCGCAGTTGTACTTCGCCTTGGCGGCCTCGTAGATGGGCAGCCACTTGTCCTTGTCGACCTGATCGGTATCCTCTGCGTAGGGGTTCGGGGAATCCCAATTGCGAACCTTAACGGTCATGCCCTTGAGATCGTACTTCTGCACGGCTTCTTCGCCATGTGCGATGACGCACACGGACATCAGCATTGCAAAAGCAAGCACCAGACTGAGAAGTTTTTTCATGCGTGATTCCTCCCATTTAATTTACAGCTACGCTGATAATGTAATTATATCGCCTTTAGTTAACTCTGTCAACTATTTCTGGCCGTAAATTTTAAATACTTCCGCCAAACCGTCAATTTCTTTTCGCCTTCTATATGCATTCTGTGTAAGGCACGCGTCAGCGCAGCCGAATTACTTTCCCACCTATATTACATGCCCATCTCGCGCAGCCGAAGCCGCACATAGGCGATGGATTTTCGATTGTGCGTATAGGTGATATGCATTTCTCCGTCCCGCGCCGCGATTGCCGGATAGCAAAACTGCCCCTCGCGTCCGTGGCGGTCATCGATGGGATCATCCGCCAGCGTCGCGAAATCCTCGAAGCTCGCGCCGTTGTCCGTCGACCTCATCACGACCAGCGGCGTGCGCGGCCCCCATGTGCCCGCCGTCGGGTTCAGCACGAGATACAGCGTCCTCCCGTCAACCGCCAGATCAATGCCGCTGTTGTTGTGCACAAGCGCCGTCGGATACGCCGTCGACCACGTGCGGCCTCCGTCCTCCGAATCGGAGCGGTAGATGCGCCCGGCCTGCGTGCGCAGAAGCGCGTGCAGCCGATTCGGCGCGCTTTCCCACAGCGTCGGCTGAATCGCGCCGATTCCGGGCATGAAATCCGGCGCGGCCTCATCCGTCCGATTCAGCGGAATCGGCGCAAGCCGGTGAAACGTGCGCCCGCCGTCGGTGGATTCATCCACACGGGGCAGCCACGCCTCAGCTGATTCGTCGGAGTTTGGCGCAAGCATGCGCCCGTCCGCCAGCCGAATGGGCTTGTTGCGCACGGGGCCGCCCGCGGGATTCTCCGCGCCCAGCGGCACGGGCTCCGACCATGTTTCTCCGCCGTCTGTGCTTCGCATGGTATAGCTGACCCAGCCCGGAATCGTGCGCCCCACGCGAAACACCACGCGGATTCCGTCATCCGCCTGAAAAATCACCGGATTCCAATGCGCCGTGTCGTTCACCTTGGCAATGCGCCTCGGACGCTTCCAGACGCCGCCCTCGCGCACGGACAGCCAGATGCCCACGTCGTCCGCGCCCTCGCGGCTCCCGGCAAAATACACGCACAGCACGCGCCCGTCCGCCAGCGGCAGCACCGTGGAGGCGTGGCTCTCCGCAAAGAAGTCATCGTATCCGGCAACCAGCTCATACGGCTCGTGCCGCAAAAGCGAATAATAGAAGGAACGCTTCAGGCGAAGGAACGCGTCCAGCTCCCTGCGTTCGCGGGAAACGGGCGCGGAGGGCGCGGTTTCCTTCCTATAAAGATACCGCACCTCCTCCGGCGTAAGCCTTCGTCCGGCCGCGGCGCGCAGAAAATCGAGAACGCGCTCCGCCCGAATTCGATCATTCGCATCGCGGGCGCGCTTCAGCATTCCAAGGAATTCCGGCAGCACATTCGCAAGC
Organism: uncultured Oscillospiraceae bacterium; assembly: GCA_964565845.1. Taxonomy (GTDB): domain Bacteria; phylum Bacillota; class Clostridia; order Christensenellales; family Aristaeellaceae; genus SFHK01. Next base: position 16,441 of record CAZMGO010000044.1, read on the forward strand.
GTTCCCACATAGCCCGCGTCCGGCTCCTCCGAAAGCAGACCCTCGTCATCAACATAAAAGGGAATGCCCGCCTCTCTCCAGCCCGCGCTGCAGCTGCCGATTGCAAAGCGCACACACACGCGCGCCGCCGCGCGGCGTCCGAAACGCTCCCATGCGCCCAACGGCGTATCAAGCCCGAGCGCGCTCAGCGCCGCCGCGCCCTCCTCCGTCCATGCGTCCGCATCCAGAACGATGCCGTCCGGGTGCAGCGCGTCCAGCGCGCGAAGGTACGCCGAATGCGGCTGCGCGAAAACAAGGCACCGCCGTCCCATCGCGCGGCACAAATCGACCGCCCGTCGCACGAAACGCAGCCGCTCGTCATCGCCTGCGGAAATGGCCGGCGGCACGACAAGCACGCCTGTGCAGCCCGCGCGCGCAAGCCGTGCAAGCCATTCCTCCATCCCGTCCGTTTCGCCCTGTGCGTCCGGCAGCGCCGAAAGCATGGAATACCATTCAAAGCCCGCCATGCCCTTCTTCCTCCCCTCCCATTTCCGGTTTCATTTTATCGTTTCATCCGCATCGCGTCAAGCGGAAAAAGCCGCCGCGCGCCTTTTGAAAAAACGCCTTGCGTTTTTATGGCTGCCTGCGCTATAATGGATTGAAACGCACAAAACGCATTGGAGGAACCACATGGACAAGCACGCACTCGCGCTTGCAGCGCAGTATCATATGCAGCCCGCCCACGCGCAAAACGTAATCGAGCTGCTCGACGGCGGCGCAACCATCCCCTTTATCGCCCGCTACCGCAAGGAAATGCACGGAAACACCGACGACCAGACGCTGCGCGAGCTTTCCGAGCGGCTCGCGGCTCTGCGCGGGCTGGACGCGCGCAGGGAGGAAAT
>CAZMGO010000045.1:0-6572 GCA_964565845.1 uncultured Oscillospiraceae bacterium
CCGTCCATCTGCCACAGGTTCCATGAAATAATCTTGGCTGCCCTTTGCAGCTCCGGAGGGGTGGCTTCCCGCTGCCATCTTTCCTGCACGGCCTCCATGAAGGTCATCAGCACGTTCACGCGCGCAATCAGCAGGTTGTCCCCCTGATATTCAAAGCCATACACGCTTTCCAGCGCGCGGAACGCGTATTTCAGCCATTCCGCTTCATCCTCGGCGTTCTCGCTTACCACGCGCAGCTTTCTATCCAGAATGCCGATGCGGCGATTGAAGGGAATCGGTTCGCCCGTGGCGGCGTCATACCGGGAAACCAGATAGGGCGCTTCGCCGCAGGTGATTTCCAGCCGCCGGGAATCCACATATCGCTGCCATCGCTTTCTTTTCGGAAAGGCGACGGGCACATCCGCGGGCGTCCAGCTTTTGCCCTCGTCTGTATTGAACACGTTCCCGCGGCCAAACCAAACCTCGTCACAATGGTCGATCATGCGGCAGCATATCCATGCGGGAGTGAATACCTCGGCGTGCTTTTTGGTTCGGTCTGCCTGCTCACGGACGGCCTTTGCAATGCGCGGCTGGATAATGCGGCTGTTTTCGCCCGTCACCAGTGCGGCGGTGATGGGGTCTTTTGCGCCGTAGCCCTCGCCGTAAGCCGCATAGGTGTCCGTTGCCCAGATGATGTGCCGTTTTGTCGTTCGATCCTGCAAAAGAATGGGCAGCACTGAGCGGACTTGGCGCATGTCCAAGTCAATGAATCGTTCCATTGCTGCAATCACGCTCCATCCTGTTCGTCCCTTCCATTATAGCGCAATCGCCCTTCATCTGCAAGCGCAGCCCGCCATCATTTTTTTCGGAGGGCAAAATCGGCTTGACAATGGTTAATTTCCTGTGGATTGGTCGGAATTGCTTGACATAGGCGAATGGGGGCTTTATAATGCAAATCGGAAATTCCGACAAAATGGTCGGGATTGGAGGAAACGGTACATGAAGCTATCCACACGCGCGCGATACGGAATTCACGCGATGTACGATCTGGCGCTATGCGGGCGGGAAACGCCCCAGCCGCTCAAGTTGATTGCGGAGCGGCAGCGCATTCCGGAGGCGTATCTGGAGCAGCTGATGGCGCAGCTTCGCAAGGCGGGAATCGTGGTTTCGAGCCGTGGCGCGCAGGGCGGGTATACGCTGGCAGACGATCCGGAGAGGATTACTATTGGCATGATTATCCGTGCGCTGGAGGGAGAAATCTGCATGACGGACTGTCTGGAATACGAGGAGGCCTGCGACAAGGCGTGCTCGTGTCCCACGCGAGTGGTCGTCAGGCGCGTGCGCGACGGCGTGAACGCCATTGTGGACGCAATTACCCTTCGAGATATGATTGAGGAGAACAGGAGACTGTCCGCCGAAGGAGAAAAGAAGCAATGAACAGAATCTATATGGATAACGCGGCCACAACCCGCGTGACGGAGCCGGTATTTGAGGCGATGAAGCCGTATTTCTGCGAACGGTTCGGCAACCCCATGTCGGTGCACTCGTTTGGCCGCGAGAGCCGCCGCGCGGTGGAGGATGCGCGCCGTCAGGTGGCGGCCGCGCTGAACGCTGACAGCCGCGAGATTTACTTTACCGGCTGCGGTACCGAGTCCGACAACTGGGCGCTGCGCGGCGCGGCGTATGCCAAGGGCAATGCGCGCAAGACACTGGTAACGACGACGATTGAGCATCATGCCATTCTGCACACGGCGGAGCAGCTTGAAAAAGAGGGCTTCAGGGTGGTTTACGTGCCGGTGGACGAGCTTGGCATCGTGAAGCTGGACGAGATGGAAAGAGCCATCACGGAGGACGTGTTCCTCGTGTCGGTGATGACGGCAAACAACGAAATCGGCACGATTCAGCCGATTGAGGAAATCGCGCGAATGGCGCATGCCAAGGGCGCGCTGTTCCATACCGATGCCGTGCAGGCCATCGGCAGCGTAAAAATCGACGTGAAGGCGATGGGCATCGACCTTTTGTCGCTCTCCGGCCACAAATTCCACGCGCCGAAGGGCGTGGGCGCGCTGTATATAAGGAATGGCGTGCACATTGAGCGGCTGATTCGCGGCGGCGCGCAGGAGCGCACGCAGCGCGCGGGCACCGAGAATCTTGCGTCCATCGTGGGCCTCGGCAAGGCGATTGAGCTTGCGGCGGTGGACATCGACGCGCATAACGCAAGGCTGACCGAAATGCGCGACCATATGATTTCGGAAATTCTCTCGCGCATTCCCGAAACGCGCCTGAACGGCGACGCAAAGCGCCGTCTGCCCGGAAACGTGAACGTGTCGGTGCGCTACATCGAGGGCGAAAGCCTGCTTTTGAGCCTTGATCTCAAGGGAATTGCCGCATCGTCCGGCTCCGCGTGCACCAGCGGCGCGCTGGATCCGTCGCACGTGCTGCTGGCCATCGGCCTTCCGCACGAAATTGCGCACGGCTCCCTGCGTCTTACGCTGAACGAGGAAAATACGATGGAAGAGGTGGACACGGTGGTGGAGGCGCTGGTCGAAATCGTCAAGCGTCTGCGTGCCATGTCGCCGCTGTATCATGCCGAAAAGAAATAAAGGGGAAAAGAGATATGTATACCGAGCAGGTAATGGATCATTTCATGAATCCGCGCAATGTGGGTGAGGTTGAGAATCCCAGCGGAGTGGGCACCGTCGGAAACGCCAAGTGCGGCGACATCATGCAGATTTCCATCAAGGTGGAAAACAACGTCATCGTGGACGTGAAATTCAAAACCTTCGGCTGCGGCGCGGCAATCGCGACCTCCAGCCGGGCAACCGAAATGGTGAAGGGCAAGACGATTGACGAAGCGCTTCAGATTACCAACAAAATGGTGACCGATTCGCTGGGCGGACTGCCGCCGGTGAAGCTGCATTGCTCCGTGCTGGCCGAGGAGGCGCTGCATGCCGCGATTGCCGATTACAAGGCGAAGCAGGAGGCCGGTCAGGCGTGAGCCGGATTCGCGGGGCCGTGCCGGAGGACGCCGCGCGCGTTTCGGAAATTTATCGACCCTATGTGGAAAACACGGCCGTGACGTTTGAAACCGTGCCGCCGGACGAGGCGGAGATGCGCTCGCGCATTGCCGATCACCTGAAGGCGTATCCCTATCTGGTGATGGAGGAGGAGGGACGCGTCGTGGGCTACGCGTATGCCGGGGCGTTTCACGTGCGCCGCGCCTACCGTCCCACGGTGGAGCTGAGCGTGTATGTGGACGAGGCATTCTGCGGCGCGGGGCGCGGCGAGGCGCTCGTTCGGGCGCTGCTTGCGCGCTTGAAGGATGATCCGCGGTATTACGCTGCCATGGCGGTTATCGTGCATCCCAATCCGCGCAGCGAGCGGCTGTTTGAGCATCTGGGCTTTGAGCTCGTCGGCCGATTCGAAAACGTCGGCTGGAAGCTGGGCGCGTGGCGCAGCGTGTATAACTATCTTTTGCGGCTGAAGCCGAACGGCGGAACGCCGGACATGAACTGAGGACGGAGGAAACGAAAATGTTTGAGCAGTATCTGCGCGTATCCGAGGAAGTGAAGGAAGCGCTTCAGAGCAATCAGCCCGTTGTGGCGCTGGAAAGCACGATCATCTCGCACGGCATGCCGTATCCGAAGAACGTGGAAACCGCGCTGCTGGTGGAAAAAACCGTGCGCGAGAACGGCGCGATTCCGGCAACGGTGTGCGTGATCGGCGGCAAAATCGTCGTGGGCGCGACGCGCGATGACATTGAATATCTGGGCAAAACGGGACTGAAGGTTCCCAAGGCGAGCCGACGCGACCTGCCCGTGCTGCTTTCCAAGGGGATGGACGGCGCGACGACCGTAACGACCACGATGATCGGCGCGGAGCTGGCGGGCATTTCCGTGTTTGCCACCGGCGGCGTGGGCGGCGTGCATCGCGGCGCGGAGGTTACGATGGACATCTCCGCCGACCTTGAGGAGCTGGCGCGCACGAACGTGATGGTGGTGTGCGCGGGCTGCAAGTCGATTCTTGATTTGGGACTGACGCTGGAATATCTGGAGACCAAGGGCGTGCCGGTGATTGGCTATCAGACCGAGGAGCTGCCCGCGTTCTATACCGACCGCAGCGGCCTGAAGGTGGATTATCGGCTGGATACGCCGGAGGAAATTGCCGCCGCGTTTATGGCGAAGATGGAGCTGGGCATGAACGGCGGCATGCTGATTACCAATCCGATTCCGCACGAATATGCGATGGATCCGGATGAAATCAATAAGACCATCGGTCAGGCGGTTCGCGACGCGAGCGCGCTGGGCGTCAAGGGCAAGGCGCTGACGCCGTATCTGCTGGATCACATTCAGAAAATGACCGGCGGCCGCAGCTTGGAAAGCAACATTCAGCTGGTTTTGAACAATGCCCGTCTGGGCGCAAAAATTGCCCGCGCCATGTGCGATGCACAGGAGGAAATATGAACCTTGAACGAGTTGCCGAGCTTGCGAGAAAATACCTGATGCGCCGGGCGCATCCGGAGCGTGAAACGGGCTTCATATATGCGCATGGGCAGCGCGTGGCGCGCGGCGTAATTGAGCTTCGCCGCCGCGTGACCGATGACGTTTCCCATGATGACCTTCTGCGCTGTGCCGCCATGTTCCACGATGTGGGCAAGGGCATCGGCGAGCACGGGCAGACCGGCGCGGAAATGGTGCGCTTTCTGCTGAAGGACGAGCTGATGCCCGGCGAAATCGAGGAGGTCGCCCGGCTGGTGCGCGCGCATGACGATCGCGCGCCGGGCACGGGAAAATGGGATTTGTGGGCGCAGCTTCTGCAGGATGCGGATATTATTGACCATTACGGCACGGTAGAGGTGTGGCTCAATTTCCATTACTGCGCGTATAAGGATCGTCAGATGCTGGAGGATTTGTCCTTCTATTCCGATCAGTTTCTGGCACAGACGCAGGAGCATCGCGCGCTTTTGAACTTTGACGAGGCTAAGCGCATATACGACGAGCGTGTCCAATTCAATAAGGAATTTGCCGCGCGCATGGCGGTGGAGGCTGAGGGCGGCTACATGGTTTGAGCGGACGACACACAAAACGGGAATGGACGAATTTCATGGGGCTGCCGCAGAAGCCAATTCTGCGGCGGCTCCTTTGTTTTAAACACTCAGCGATAAAGAGGCTTGATGCTTTCTTTGAGCGCAAAATACGCGCACGCGGTTCGATGGGCGAATCCCGTGCGCGTCATGAGCAGGCGGGAGCGGCTACAGATGGTATGCTTCCCGTATGCGCGTGTCAAGGTGCAGAATTTCCAGAAGGAGGAAGGTTACGATTGTCTGGACGGCCAGCATGATGCCTGCCTGTGTCAGGCGCGTGGGCAGCAGGGCGAAAAACTGAATCCAGACGTTTGAAAAATCGCGCCCGGCAGCTTCGACATACAGATAGCCCTTGCCGAGGGCAATCCAGAAGGTGTTCAGCGCCAGCGTCACGGAGAGCGTGGTGACGACGTAGGCAAGCAGAATTCGCACAAGGCCATGCCGCAGGGCAAACACGAAACGGCTTTTTCCGCATTCCTTCGGCGGAAGCTGCGCAATATCATACCTCCGGTAAAGCAGACAGCCATATACCGCGCCGGACAGCGCCGCAGTCAGCGTGTAGCCGGGGAAATAGCTGCCCGAGGGAAACAGAAGCGCGCCGATCACATCCGAAAGCGCGCCTGCCAGCGCGCCGCCGCCCGCGCCATACAAAGCCCCCGCGAGCATCACGGGCACAAAGCCGAAGCCAATCTTCACGACGGACGTTTGAATGGAGAGAAAGCGGGAAAGAACTACCTGCATTGCCGACAGCATGGCAATACAGACGAGGAAGCGTATGCGTTTTGCAGATTTTGTCAAGGGTTTTCCTCCCTGTCCGGCACATATTCCAGCAGGTCGCCCGGCTGACAGTCGAGCGCGCGGCAGATGGAATTCAGCGTTTCCATGCGAATGGCGCGCGCGTGTCCGTTTTTTAGAATGGAGATATTCGCCATCGTGATGCCTACGCGCTCGGAAAGCTCCGTCACGCTCATTTTGCGCTTCGCGAGCATCACATCCACATTTACGATGATTGCCATTTCGCACCTCACACCGTCAGGTCGTTTTCTTCCTTAAGCTCGGCGGCGCGCTCCGTCAGGCGCGCAAGCGCCCGCGCCAGCAAGGCGATAACCAGCGACATGAAAAGCAGAAACGCAAAAAGCAGCCAAAGCTCCGGCGAGGTCATTTGCGCGAGTGCCAGACAGGCCAAGCCGACTGCAAACCAGAGCATTGCCAGCAGCGCGAGCGCGGAAATGCGATTCATCCGGCGCGCGTTTTCCGTGCAGAAGGAGCGTTCCCTTGCAATATTGCCGACGATGCGGGCAAAATGAAGGAGCGCCAGCGCATACAGCAGGGCAATTACCCATGTATAGGCCAACCCCGGCCAGAAAAGCGCCCGATATTCCGGGAAAAGCTGTCGGGCAAAGATCGCCGTCCACGGCGCGACGACAAAAAACACAAGCACGCCCACCGCCGCCAGCAGCCATACGACGGCCCACAGGCCGAAGCAGGAACGTTTTTTCATATGGTATCC
>CAZMGO010000045.1:6672-17229 GCA_964565845.1 uncultured Oscillospiraceae bacterium
CGCACGTACGCGCCGCATCGCTCGGCAGAGGGGCGCGGCGTCGGCAGACCGCCGTAGATTTCCGGGCAAAACGGCACAATCGCCGCCGCGCGGTTCAGCGCGTCCAGAGCCGCAGGCACCGAGCGCCCATCGTATCGGCACGGCATGCCTAACAGACACGCGCTCACCAGTACACGTTTCATGGATGCATCGTTCCCTCCTTTGAAATCGGCAAATCCGCGGGCGTCAATTCGCGCAGAGCTTGCCGCAATTTTGATTATACCCGGCAGCGTTTCATCTGTCAATCGCGAAAATGCTTGACAGCGCGCGGACTCGCGGCGATAATGAAGGCAGCAAGAAACGGAGGTATTGCCCATGGAACGCTATTCGATTCTTCCGCATATGGAGGCCGTATTTGAACGCGAGGCTCGCGGCATGCCAGCGCCGGAGAAGGGACGGGATGCTGTGCTCGCGTGGCAGCGGGAGGCACGTGCGAAGCTGAGGGAGCTGCTTTCGCTGCATCGATTCGAGAGCTGTCCGCTTAGGCCGACCGTGCTGTTCAGCGAGCCGCGCGACGGCTATCGCGTCGATCGCATGGAAATTGAAACCGAGCCAGCCGTGCGCATGCCGTTTTACGTGCTCGTGCCGGACGGCGCCTCGCCCTCCGACCGGCGCGCCGCGTTCATCGTGCCGCATGGGCATGGCGGAGGGAGCGAACGAACCATCGCGCCCGACGAAGGACGCGACGTGATGGCGCTGTCGCTTGTGAAGCGCGGCTATCTGGTTTTCGCTCCGGACGCGCGCGGCTCCGGCGACCGCCGCGAATTCATGGACGCAGGCGACGACCATAAAGGGAGCTGTTCGCATGGCCCGCTGAACAATCTGGCCATTGCACTGGGCTATTCGGTGTGCGGCATGGAGGTATGGGATTTGATGCGTCTGGCGGATTATGCGCTGTCCAGACCGGATGCGGACGGACGGCTGGGGGCGGGCGGCTTCTCCGGAGGCGGGCAGCAGACGCTGTTTTTTGCCGCATGCGACGAGCGCGTGGCGTTTGCAGGGGTGGCAGGCTGGTTTTATGGCTTCAGGGAATCGCTTCTTTTGCTGCCGCACAACTGCGCGTGCAATTTCGTACCCAATCTGTGGCGCTTCTTTGACTGCGGGGATTTGGGCGCGCTAATTGCGCCGCGGCCGCTGTTCATTGAATCCGGCGAGAACGATCATTTGAACGGAAACGTCGGTCGGATTCAGAACGTTTACGCACAAACCGCGATTGCCCGCAATGCCTATGCCGCGCTTGATGCGGAAAACGCGCTGCATCATTCGGTGCATGAAGGCGGACACGAATGGCGCGCGCTGGATTTCTATGCGTTTCTTGAACGGAGCTTTCCGAATACAATCTGACTCCTTTTCGGCAGGGATGAACCGACGGCGCGCTCGGTTCACTCTGCCGATCCGTCACCTTCGTCGCTGGGCGGTTCTTCGGCGGGGCGAATCGGCGGCGTGGACGGGGATTCCTCAGCCAAGCCCTCGGCGGGTGCGATTGCGGGCGCGGAGGGAATGAAAAGGACGCATACGCACTGCTCACCGCGCGTTTCGATTTCAAAGGAGCCGCCGTGGCTTTCCATGATCTTTTTGCAGGATGCGACCCCGATGCCGGAGCTTTCTCCACGCGGCACGTCGGCCACGGCATTGCGCTCCGCTACGCGGTAGCCGCCCTCGCAGGCGCGCATTTCCGCCTCGATCGGCTGCGCCGGGTCGGCATACTTGCGCACGTTGGATACAATGTTGTCAAATACCCGCCGCAGCAGCGGTACGTTTGCCAGCACCTCGCAGGTGCCCTCCTCCGCGCGCATATCCACTCGGAAGCCCTCCATTTCCAGACTCAGCGCGCTTTCCGACCATAGCTGCGTAAACAGCGTTGCGGCATCCAGCCGTTCCTTTTCCACGGGCTTATCGTTTTCCGAGTACACAAGGAAGTATTCGAACAGCTTGTCCGTCATTTCTTTAATCTGATAGGCCTTCTGCTTGCTCGAATGCACGTATTTCTGCATCTGCTCAGGCGAATGGCACTTGCCTAAATCCACAATGTCCAGATAGCCGATCAGGCTGGTGAGCGGCGTGCGCAGGTCGTGAGACATGGCCGTGAGCAGCTCGGAGGCGTTTTTCGTCATTTCCTCCTCGTGCTCCAGCCGTTCGATGAACGATTTTCGCATTTCGTCGATGTCCTCTGCCAGCGTCGTCAGCTCGTCCCGGCCGCGGATGGTCATCGGCACGGAAAGCTCGCCGCCCTGCATTACCTGCAGCTGTCGGCTGAGAAGCTCGATATAGCGCGTTTTTCTGCGAATGCACAGAAGCAGCATGATGACAAACAGCAGGAACGCCGCCGCAATCTCGACCGACACGGCGATGTCCTGCGCGCGGTACATGGGATAATACATTACCTTCACCACGCGGGAGCGCATCGAGCTTCGGCCGGTGTTGATCAGACAGGTATACCAGTAGTCCGAATATTGATCCTGCAGAAGGTCGTACATTGACAGCGCGTCCGACACGCCCGCATACAGAACCCCGTTCGAATCCTGCTGATACATGGCGGAAGCGTCGTACACCGCGAGCATTAGATCCTTTCTTTCATGAACCCACTGCTGAATGCGCTCGCGGTCGGAGAAGCTGTAGCCGTTCTCCGACATGTCGGCAAGCAGCTCGGACAGGTATTCCTTTTCGCAGGCGTAGATTTTTTCGCGCGTGTAGATTCGGCTGCGAATCAGCGCGTTGCCCGCCGTGTTCATGCCCACGAAGGCCGCCGCCGCCGTCACAAAGGAAAGCAGCGTAATCATCAGAAGCGCGAACCACAGATGGATGCGCGGCTGTCTTTTAGTCAATTCGATAGCCCTTTCCCCATACGGTTTTGATATACTGCGGATTGTCCGGATCCGGCTCAATCTTGCGGCGCAGGTTGCGGATGTGCACCATGATGGTGTTGTTGCACGAATAGAAGTACGGCTCGTTCCAAATGGAGTCGTACAGGCTTTGCGCCGAAAACACCTTGCGGCGGTTTTCGGCCATCAGAAGCAGCATGCGGTATTCAATGTCCGTCAGCTGTACCTCTGTGCCCGCAAGCCTGACCTCGCACGTCTGTCGGTCGATCACCAGATCGCGAATGACGATTTTTTCCTTCGCTTCCTCGCTTTCCTTGCCGCGGTATACATAGTAGCGCCGAAGCAGCGCCTTCACGCGCGCCGTCAGCTCGGTATAGGAAAACGGCTTGGGCAGATAATCGTCCCCGCCGGAGGAGAAGCCCATCGACTTGTCTCCGTCCTGCGATTTGGCGGTCAAAAACAGAATCGGTGCGGTGGATGCGGCGCGGATGGCGCGGCATACCTGATAGCCGCTCTTTCCAGGCATCATCACGTCCAGAATGTACAAATCAATCGCTGGGTCGATTTTGGCGATGGCGTCGTCGCCGTCCACGGCTTCCGTGATTCGAAAGCCCTCGCTTTCCAACAGAATTCGAACGACCTCGCGGATATCCGGGTCGTCGTCGGCAATCATAATCAGCCTTTCGTCGGCCATTCGTTCTCACCTCACTTGCATTTGCTATTATTATAGCGCCTGCGAATCCGAATTGCCATCAACAATTCGACAAATTAAGAATTCCTAAGGATTTCCCCGGATGCTTTTTAAGAACTGTCATGCTATAATAGGCTCGTACATTCGGGAAGGAGGCGATGCGCTTGAGATTGCGAGGATTGGCCGTGCTCATGCTGGCACTGATGCTTGCATCGGTTCAGGCGCTTGCCGATGAGGATACGGCCGTAACGATCAACGGGAACCCCGTGTCGTTCGCCGAGGCGCGCGTGTATGCCTGCGCGGCGAAGAGCGGATACGAGGACATCGTTGCCTACTATCACGATTTTCTGGGACTGGATTACTGGTCGATTCCCTGCGCCGACGGCAGGAGCGCTGCCGAGGCGGTGAAGAGCGACGTGCTCCGCGAGCTGGTGATGGTGAATGTGTTCTGCCAGCTGGCGCTGGACGACGGGCTGACGACGAGCGAGGCCGACGAGGAGACCGCCGAAAAGGACGCGCAGGAGTTCCTTGCGTCTCTGTCGGAGGCGGAAAGCGCCGGCTTTACGGAAGCGGATGTGAAGGCCGTGTTTCTCAAGCAGCGGCTGGCCGACCGAAAGTGCAGCCGCATGCTGAATGAGATGGACGTTGATGAGGATGCGGTGCGCGCCGCCATGAGCCCGGAGGATTACGTGATTTATGATCTGTGCTATCTGTTCCGCTCGCGGGCGGATGTGGACGAGAACGGCGCATCCGTTTCGCTGACACCGGCGCGTGAGCAGGAAATCGGCAGGCTGATGCTTGAATGCATGCAAGCCGATTCGCCGCAGGAGGCCGCCGCCGCATATCCCGAGCTTACGTGGGGCGAGACATCCCTGACGGCTGGGAGCGGCGAGGCAGATCAGACGCTTCTGGATGCCGTTCAGAAGCTGGAGGTCGGTGAAACGAGCGACGTGATAAAAACCGACTACGGTCTGTTCGTTATCTGCCTGCTGGACAACACGAATACGCTGGCCTACGAGGATGCCGTAGAGCAGGCGCTGTATCAGGCGCGGGTGGATGCGTTTTCGGAAACCTATAACCGGCTGTACGAGCAGGCGGACTGCGAAATCAACGAAGCCTTCTGGGATGAGTTGACGCTTGATTGAGCGAAGACGCGCCCGGGTTGACATAGATTCCAAAGATCAGAACTGGAGGACATAATCATGAAAAAGAAAGTATTCGCCATCGTACTCGCCATGGTCGTATGCATCGCGAGCGTTTCCACTGCCTTTGCAGTATCGACGGACGAGGCCAAGAAGATTGCCGCAGGCGTGGTAAACACGACCACCGACCAGAGTCAGGTGACCAGCCCGTTCATTGACGTGGTGAAAAGCGTGCAGGGCAGCGTCGTCGGCGTGAACAACTATCAGAATTACACCGTGAGCAGCTACTCTCCCTACTATGGCTTCGGCAGCTTTGGCTTCGGCTCCGGCCGAAACTCCCGCTCCAGCAGCGAAATCACCGAGAAGCTGACCTCAACTGGCTCCGGCGTCGTGGTGTATGAGCACGTGGTATTGACCAATTACCATGTGGTAGAGGACGCGACGCGCCTGACTCTGTCCATTCTTACCAGCGACGAGGAAATCGCCGCGACGGTTATTGCCTATGACGAATCGCTGGACGTGGCGGCGGTGTATGCGCCCGATCTGAACCTTGCTCCCGTTGCGCTGGGAGACAGCGATCAGCTGCAGGTGGGCGAGTGGGCAATCTGCATCGGCAACCCGCTTTCCGACGAGCTGCGCGGCACGGTAACGGTCGGAATCGTTTCGGCGCTTGACCGCCAGATCAGCTCCACCACGACCACCGACAAATACGGCCTTAAGCGTCAGGTGACCAATTCGATGATTCAGACCGATGCGGCCATCAACTCCGGCAACTCCGGCGGCGGCATGTTCAACGTGCTGGGTCAGCTGATGGGCATTCCGTCTATGAAGTTCTCGAACAGCAGCTACTATTCCAGCAGCACTGCCACCATTGAAGGAATTGGTTTGGTCATTCCGATCAACACCGCCAAGACTCTGATTGAGGAGGCCGTTACCAAGGTTTTGACCGGCAACGTTACCGCGCCTGCTGCGAACGACAACGGCACGCAGACGGTTTCCACCGGTGACAAGCCCCTGCTGGGCGTAACCATCAGCGCACTGAGCGCCAGCAACGACTATCGCGTGTATACCGGTCAGCTTCCGGCGGGCATGCAGGTGATCGAGCTTGTGGAGGGTGCTCCGGCTGCCGTGGCAGGCATTCAGGTGAACGACATCATCGTTGAGGTGGACGGAGTGCTCGCCGATACCGCGACCCACGTGCAGGAAACGCTCGCCTCTCATAGCTTCGGCGATACGATCTCCGTGAAGGTGTACCGTGCCGAGGGCATGGACAGCGAGAGCGGCGAGGTTGGCGAGGGTCAGTATCTCGATTTCGACGTAAATCTCTTCGAGTTCAATACCGCCGCATAAGCGATTGAAGCATCAAACGGAGCCGTTTCCTACGCGGAGGCGGCTCCGTTTAATGTTCTGCTTTTCTGCCTTTAATGATTGACGTGCAACAATTCAAGCCGTCCGATTGAAGCCTGCTGAAGGATGTACGTTGGATGCGTCGTCAAAACGGACAAAACGAAGCGCGTTTTGTCGGGGAATCCTCGCGGAAATCGGTTATAATCGAGCTGCAGCCGATGCAAGGGAGCGTGTTCGCATGGAATGGATGACAATCATCGGGAATTCGATTCGGTACATTGAGGCGCATATCACCGATTCACTCACCATCGAGGACGTTGCGCGAGCGGTAAACGTGTCGCCGTTTTATTTCCAGAAGGGCTTTGCGCTGCTGTGCGGCTTCACGGTTTCGGAGTATATCCGCAATCGCCGTCTTGCGCTGGCGGGGAACGACCTTGCGGCAACGGATGAAAGAGTGATTGACATTGCGCTGAAGTATGGCTATGATTCCCCCGACAGCTTTACTAAGGCCTTCACCCGCTTTCATGGCGTAACGCCGACGGCCGCGCGCAGGGACGGCGTGCTGTTGAAGTCCTTTGCTCCGCTGAAGATTCGATTTTCGCTTGAAGGAGGCTATCTCATGGACTATAAAATCGTAAGCAAGGATGCGTTCACTGTGCTGGCAAACGCTGCCGTGTTTCCGTATGAGAACGCGAAAACGTGCGTGCCGGCGTTCTGGAAGCAGCATTATGCCGAGGGAAAGGGACGGAACGTCATGGGCGTGTACGGCATCAATGTGGATGAAAGCAAGGGGGAGGAGAGCTTTGAATATCTGATTGCCGATCCCTGCGCGCCCGGCTGCGAAGCGCCGGACGGCTTTGTCGTGCGCACGGTTCCCGCATTTACGTGGGCGGTGTTTCCCTGCAGGGGCGCGCTTCCCGCGGCGCTTCAGAGCGTAAACACCCGCATCTTCGCCGAATGGCTGCCCGCCATGAAGGAGTATGAGTTTGCCGCCGGATACTGTGTGGAATATTACGACGATCCCGCGAGGTACGCGAAGGGTACACAGGACGAAAGCTACTATTGCGAAATCTGGATTCCGATTAAAAAGAAGTGATTTCGAGGCTCTCCGAACTGTCTGCAGCGACGGCTCGGAGATTTTTTTCTCATGCATGGGAAAAAACGGGTGCGTGTTTCGCACGAAATTCACATACGCATGGTATGATAGAGCAACAAGCATTCTGCGCGCGTGCATTTCGCGCGATTTCATCATGTAAGGAGCGATTTCCATGACTGTCCGCACCCGCTTTGCCCCCAGCCCCACGGGTTACCTGCATCTTGGCGGCCTGAGAACGGCGCTGTATACCTATCTGCACGCCCGCCGCATGGGCGGCCGCTTCATCCTGCGCATTGAGGATACCGATCAGGAGCGCGAGGTTCCCGGCGCCGTACAGAAAATTTACGATTCCATGCGTCAGGCCGGCCTCACCTATGACGAAGGGCCGGACGTGGGCGGCGAATACGGCCCCTATATCCAGAGCGAGCGCAAATCGATGTATCTTCCTTATGCCAAGCAGCTGGTGGAGAGCGGCCACGCCTATTACTGCTTCTGCACAAAGGAGAAGCTGGAGGCTGACCGTGAGCGCGCCGAAAAGGAGGGCCGTCCCTATAAATATGAAAAGGATTGCCTGAAGCTGAGCAAGGAGGAGGTCGAGCGCCGTTTGGCTGCGGGCGAGAGCTACGTCATTCGCCAGAATGTGCCCACCGAGGGCAAGGCTGGTTTCGACGACGTGCTGTATGGTCATGTTGAGGTGGACTGCGCTACGCTGGATGACAACGTGCTGATTAAGGCGGATGGCCTGCCTACATACAACTTTGCCAACGTCATTGACGATCATACCATGGGCATCACCCATGTGATGCGCGGCACCGAGTATCTGTCCTCCGCGCCGAAATACAACCTGCTCTACGAGGCCTTCGGCTGGCAGCCGCCGATGTACGTGCATCTGCCGCCCGTCATGCGCGAGGATTTCCGCCGCGACAAAATGACCAAGGAAATCATTCCCGACGAGAACGGCAGCCCCGTGACCATTGTGCGCAAGCTTTCCAAGCGCTACGGCGATCCCACGTTTGAGGATTTGCTGGAGCAGGGCTATCTGCGCGATGCCATCATCAATTTCATTGCGCTGCTGGGCTGGAGCCCGAAGGGCGAGCGCGAGTTCTTCACGCTGTCCGAGCTGGAGGAGATTTTTGATCTCGAGGGCATTAACAAGTCGCCGGCGCTGTTCGATATGAACAAGCTCACATGGTTCAATGCCGAATATGTGCGCCGCCTGTCTGCCGAGGAATATGAAAAAATCGCCGCGCCGTGGCTTCAGAAGGCGCTGGGCGAGGGAAAATTCGACATCAAGCGCCTGTGCGAGCTTCTGCAGCCGCGCACGGAGGTGTTCAATCAGCTGCCCGAGATGGTCGACTTCCTTGCGGAAATGCCGTCCTTCGATAAGGAGCTGTACACCCACAAAAAGATGAAGACGAACCCCGAGGTGGCGTTGGACGCGCTTACCCGCATCCTTCCGGTGCTTGAAAAGCAGGAGGACTGGTCGGAGACCGCACTGCATGATGCCGTCATGGCCGCCATTCAAGAGTTTGGCATGAAGAACGGCCAGATGCTGTGGCCGCTGCGCATCGCCATTTCCGGCAAGGCCAATACGCCCGGCGGCGCGTTTGAAATCGCGTATCTGCTGGGAAAGGAAGAAACGCTGAAGCGACTGAACCGATCGATTGAGGAATTGAAAGCATGAGATTTCCGGATTATGATCGCAGCTCGCTCTCCATCACGGCGAGTGTAATGAATTACTTTGGTGTGAAGATGGGCTATCCCTGCCTTCCTGAGCTGGATGGAGCGCTGAAGGATGCGGAGCCCCGCGTGGTAATCGTGATGGTGCTGGACGGGATGGGCGACAATTTGCTCAAACGCCGTCTGGCGGAGGACAGCTTCCTGCGTGCACATGATGTCTGCGCGCTTTCTGCCGTATTTCCGTCTACCACCACGGCTGCAACCACCAGCATCTGGTCGGGGCTGTCTCCGCAGGAGCACGGCTGGCTGGGCTGGAGCCTGTACTTCAAGGAGTGCGGCCGTCAGATTGACACCTTCCTGAACCGGGACAGCCATACGGGTGAGGTCTATCCCGGCCCGTCTCCGGCGGAAACGCTGATGCCTGTCCCGTCTGGCTTCGCGCGGCTGAACGGAAAAGTGGAAACGCACGCGGTGTTTCCGTTTCCAAGCTATTCCACGAACGGAGCCGATTTCGTACATACCTACGACGGCCGTGATTTTGGCGACTGCGCGCGGATTGTCCGCGAGGTGAGCGCCGAGCCCGGAAAAAAGCTCGTGTGCGTCTATTTTTCCGAGCCGGATCATACCATGCACGACAGCGGCGTAGCATCCGAACGGACGCAGCAGAATTTTGACGCGCTGAACGCGCAGACGGAAGCCCTCGCGAAGGCGCTGCCCGGCGATACGCTGATGCTCATTACCGCCGACCACGGTCTTGTGGATGCGACCGAGCGCATTGACCTTGCGCGGATTCCGCAGCTGAGCGAGTGCCTGTGGATGCCGCCGTCCATCGAGCCGCGCGCCGCAAGCCTGTTTGTGAAGCCGAACCGGAGAGCGCAGTTTGAACGCGAGTTCCGGTCGGTCTGCGGCGATGAATTTGTGCTGATTCCGCACGAGGAGGTCTTTTCCTCGCATCTTCTGGGACGCGGAAAACCGCATCCCAAATGTGATGACTTCGTGGGCGATTATCTTGCCTGCGCGGTCGGGAAGAGCTTCCTGAGCTATTCGACGCTTGCGAGCAAGCCCTTTACGCTCATCGGTCAGCATGCAGGCTTGACCGACGACGAAATGCTCGTGCCCCTGATTCTCGCGCGCGGCGAGGCATAATGGGAGGATAATGTGGAAACGATGGAGAAGCGGTGGCAGGATGCACGTGCGGAGCAGGTGCATATCATCCGCCCGGCGCATATAAACGGCTCCGGTCGGCTGTTTGGCGGACAGCTTCTTATGTGGATTGATGTGGTGGCCGGCGTGACGGCGCGCCGGTTCACCAACTCGGATGTCACGACGGCCTGCATTGACCATCTTCAGTTTCTCGCGCCCGCGCGCGAGGGGGATTTGCTGGTGCTTGTCGGCCGCGTGACGTGGACGGGAAGAACCAGTCTTGAGGTGCGGGTGGATACGTTTGTCGAAAAGCTGGACGGAAGGCGCGAAATGGTGAACCGCGCCTATCTGGTGGAGGTTGCGCTTGACGAATGCGAGAAGCCGAAGCCGGTTCCGCGGCTGGCACTTGAGTCCGAGGAGGATCGGCAGGAGTGGAATGCCGCCGAAAAACGCCGCATTGCGCGAATGAATGCGAAGAAATGTTAAGAAACAAGTTTTTCTAAAAATGCTATTGACAAACGCCCCAAGCAGTGGTAATATATACAAGCTGTCCGCGAGAAACGGGCGGCGGGATCCTTGAAAACGATACAGAGAATG
>CAZMGO010000046.1:0-16660 GCA_964565845.1 uncultured Oscillospiraceae bacterium
CCTGAATGCCGCCCTCGGCCATCATGGTGTTGGCGTCGCCGATGCGCAGCTTGGTAACGATCATGACGTTTGCGCCGGCTTCGTTGGCTTCGATGGCCGCAGAGGAGCCTGCGCCGCCGCCGCCGATGACCAGCACGTCCACGTCGTAATCGATTTTGTTCAGGTCAACCTTCAGATCAAGCACGCGGCTATGACCTTCCAACAGCTCATTCAGCTCAACGGGCGCCTTTTCGCCCTTGTTGGGGCCGACTTTGATGGTGGTGAAGCCTTCGGGGCGGTAATCCGGATGGTACTGCGCGAGCAGCGCGTCCTTTTCCGCAGCCGTCATGCGGCGGGGCTCCAGCGCAACGTTTGCTTCGCGCGCTGCTTCCACCTTTTTCATGGAATCAAGCATTTCCTGCGTAAACATTGTGCGGCCCCCTTACTTTTCGATGTCGCGGTGGTTGTAAAGTTCCTTCAGCTCGTCCAGCGGCTTGGCCATGATGGCCTCGATCGCTTCGGTGCACAGACCGTCCTGAATTTCCTTCACGCGGGTGTTCAGGTGCTCACTTTCCGGGGCGATATACTTGCCGTTCAGGCGGCGAGCCAGCATGGCGACCTGCGGATGGGAAATGCCGGCGGGGCAGCGGGAGGAGCAGATGCCGCACATCACGCAGTCAAAGGACAGCTCGGCGCACTTTTTGAAATCGCCGCGCTGCGCGTAGGCGATATACTGCATGACGTTCAGACCCTGCGAGCAGCTCTTGGTGCACGCGTTGCAGCCGACGCAGGCGTAGATTTCCGGGTACAGCTGCATCATGATCTGCTGATCGGGCTTCGCCTTTTCGATGTCGTAGCCTTCCTTCACCAGCGGGAAGAAGGGCAGCGTCGCCACGTACATGTTGTCCTCCACCTTGGTGGAGCAGGCAAGACAGGCCTTGAGCTCCTTGTCGCCCTTCACGCGGTACACCGTTGCGCACGCGCCGCAGAAGCCGTTGCGGCAGCCGACGCCGCGCACCAGCTTGTAGCCGGCATACTCGAACGCTTCCATGATCGTCAGGTCGTCCGGAACCTCGTATTTCTTGCCGTAAAGGTATACATTGACCATATTTGCCATGGTGAACCCTCCATCAATACTCGCTGGGAAGCTCGCCCAGCTCGTCAAACCGGAACACCGGCCCGTCCTTGCAGACGTACTTGTTGCCGATGTTGCAGCGGCCGCACTTGCCGATGCCGCACTTCATGCGCAGCTCCATGGTGGTGTAGATCTGCGTATTCACGAAGCCCAGCTCGGTCAGCGAGCCGAGCGTGAACTTAATCATGATCGGCGGGCCGCACACGAGCACGTTCTTGTCCGGGTCGAAGCCCAGCTCCTTTACGTAGCTGGGAACGAAGCCGACGTGTCCCGGCCACGTGTCCTGCGCGCGGTCGATGGTCAGGTGCACGTTGATGCCGTCCTCCTTCGCCCACTCGTTCTGGATTTCGTCCAGATCGAGCAGATCCTCCATCGAGCGGGAGCCGTACACGATGTCAACGGTGCCATAATCGGCGCGGTTCGCGCGAACGTAGTTGATTACGCTGTGCAGAGGCGCAAGGCCGACGCCGCCGGCGATGAACAGAAGATTCTGTCCCTTGAGTGCGGTGTCCACCGGGAAGCCGTTGCCATAGGGGCCGCGGATCAGGATTTCTTGACCAACGTCCATCTGATGCAGCCAAGAGGTCAGGCAGCCGCACTTTTTGATGGAGAATTCCATGAAATCCTTTTCGGTGGGGGAGGAGGTGATGGAAAACATTGCCTCGCCCACGCCGGGGATGGAAAGCATGGCGCACTGACCGGGCTTGTGCTCAAACACCTTTCCGCCGCCGAGCGCGTTCACACGGAAGGTTTTGATGTCGGGCGTGTCGGTACGGATGGCCGTTACCACGCCGAGCTGGGGAACCAGATTCTCAATCGGCATGTTTCTTTCCTCCCAGCGCTTTAATGACCTTGACGATGTTCATGTGAATCGGGCACTTCTCCACGCAGCGGCCGCAGCCGACGCAGGAGAAAACGCCGTCGTTGTTCATGGGGAAGTAAACCAGCTTGTGCATGAAGCGCTGACGGAAGCGCTCCAGCTGGTTCGGGCGGTTGCTGCCGTGCGCCATCAGCGTGAAGTCCGAATACATGCAGCTGTCCCAGCAGCGGTAGCGCTGCACGCCGTGACCGGTGTTGAAATCGCGGACGTCGTAGCACTGGCAGGTGGGGCAGACGAATGTGCAGGAGCCGCAGCCAAGGCAGGCGGCGGAAAGCTCCTTCCAGCGGGGAGAGTTGAACGCGTCCATCATGGCGCCATCCTTCAGCGATTCAACGGAAAGATCGGCAAGCGGAAGCTTTGCCATTTCCTCATGAATGCGCGCCTTCTCCGCTTCGACGGGCTGCTCATCCGCATCGGAAAGCAGGTCGCCCAGAAGGGAGAGCAGCTTCTCGCCCTTTTCGGTAACGGCCTTCAGGAACATGGTATCGTCTACGATCCATGCGCAGGCATCGCCGTCGGCGCTTTCGGCAGGATCGATGCCGAAGGTCTGGCAGAAGCAGCTTTCCTCGGGATTTCCGCATGCCAGAACCACGAGCGTGCCATGCTCACGGCGCGCGGCGTAGTAGGGGTCGAGCGGATCGGACAGGAAGACCCGATCGAGCACGGCCTTGAAGCTGCGCGCGTCGCAGGCGCGCACGCCGAACACGGTGAAGGGCTCGCTTTCGGGCGTGACGGGCTTCACGTTGATGGACTTGCCGTCCATGTGGAAGCGCGCGAAATCCTCACACTGCGGGAAGAACGCGTCCTTGGCGGACTTCACGGTTTTGGCCGCGTCCAGACGCACGTTCGCGCCGGGCGCGTACTCGTCAAAATTCACCTGATCAGCCTTTTCGATGGGCAGGTACAGCCTCTGCGCTGCATGGATGCGCTCAAAGGCCTCGGTCAGGCGCGTCATGGAAAGCTTCTTCACGCGTTTTCGCCCCTTTCCATTACGATTTTCGGGTCGGGATCGTTCTTGTCAAAGTTGACAAGCGGCGCGCGGGAGCCGGGCTCGAGACCGGCCTGATAGTCGCCGTAGAGCTCGTCGATATCCTTGATGAACTTGCGGTTCAGAAGGTGCAGCGGAATGCCCTGCGGGCATACGCGGCTGCATTCGCCGCAGTCGGTACAGCGTCCGGCCACATGGAAGGCGCGGATGATGTGGAACAGGTTCTCCTCGAAGTCGTCCGGGTTGGCCTTGGAGGCGACGCCGGAGTTCGGGTTGTCAAACACGCACTTTACGCAGGAGCACGCCGGGCATACGTTGCGGCAGGCGTTGCAGCGGATGCACTTGGAAAGCTGCGAGCGCCAGAAGGCGAAGCGCGCCTCGGGAGGCATGGCCTCGATCTTCTTTACCTCGTTGAAGCGATCCTCAACCTCGATGGGCTTCTGCGCCTCCTCGTCATCGATCACCTCGTCGAAGGCATAGAAGGTTTTGCCCTTGCAGGCGAGGCATTTGCCAAGCAGCACGGCCTGACGGTCGGTCACGTCGGCCTCCCTGCGGATGCCGAGCTTCTTCATCTTATTGTAGTCCAGCATGCCCTTGCAGCCCGCGCCCACAACGTAGACCTTCTCGCGGTCGATGCGGTGCTCGGTCAAAAGCTGATTAAAGCTCAGCGTGTCGCAGGGCTTCAGGAACACGAGCGTTTTGCCCTCCCAGCCGCACGCCTTGATCAGATACTTGCTCAGGTTTGCGCCGGAGAAGCCGTTGTACACAAAGCCGTTCAGGCTCTCCTCCGTTTCGAAAAAGGCGGGCGTGAGATCATACCAGAATTCGCCTTTTTCCCAGCCGAGCACGCGCTTTACTTCGCCGGAGGCGAGCTTTTCGCGCGCAACCTTCAACATTCTTACAGCGATTCCTTGCATCTCAGATCCCCCAACTTCACATTCTCGCCAAGCTCGGTTACGGTCTTGGCGAAGTCGTTCATGACGGAAGCGAACTTCACGCCCTCGGCGGCGGAAACCCACTCCACGCGGGTGCGCGCGCGCTCAATGCCGAGGTAGTCCAGCATGCTGAACAATGTCGTCATGCGGCGGCGGGCGTAGTAGTTGCCGGTGGTGTAGTGGCAGTCGCCCGGATGACAGCCGCAGATGATTACGCCGTCCGCGCCGCGCTGGAACGCGCGCAGGATGAACAGCGGATTCACGCGGCAGGAGCAGGGCACGCGGATAATTTTCACATCCGCCGGGTAGGTCAGACGGCTGGTGCCCGCCAGATCCGCGCCCGCGTAGCTGCACCAGTTGCAGCAGAAGGCGACGATCAGGGGCTTAAACGCCTTGTTTTCCGTTACTTGCATATCGCGTCAACCTCCGCCATGATTTCTCGATTGGTGAAGCCCTTCAGATCCATTGCGCCGGACGGACAGGCGACCGTGCACGCGCCGCAGCCCTGACACACGGCCGGGTTGACCTGCGCCACGCGCTTTACGCCGCGTACCTCGGGGCCGCGAACCTCCTTGTCCACATAGGTGATGGCGCCGTAGGGGCACACGCGCTCGCACGTCGAGCAGCCGTTGCACAGAAGCTCGTTGGACTGGGCGACGCACGGGTTGGTGATCATCTTGTCCTTGCTCAGAAGGCCGATGACCTTCGCAGCGGCCGCGCTGGCCTGCGCGACGGTTTCCGGAACGTCCTTCGGGCCTTGGCAGGTGCCGGAGAGGAATACGCCGGCAGTGGGGCTTTCCACGGGACGCAGCTTCGCGTGCGCCTCGGTGAAGAAGTCGTTGGTATCCATGCTGGCGGTGAGCATCGTGGCTACGGAGCGGGCGGAGGGATCCGGCTCAATCGCGGTGGCAAGCACGACCATGTCGGTTTCGAGCAGAAGCTGCTCGCCGTTGAGAAGGTCGCTGCCCTGAACCATCAGCTTGTCGCCGTTCTTCCAAACCTTGCCGACCATGCCCTTGATGTATTCAACGCCATACTGCTCGACGGCGCGGCGGTAGAACTCGTCAAAGTTCTTGCCCGGCGTGCGCACGTCGATATAGAACACGTGCACGTTGGTGTCGGGATACTTCTCGCGCACCAGCATTGCGTGCTTGGCGGTGTACATGCAGCAGATCTTGGAGCAGTAGCTCTTGCCGCGCTGGTCGCTGCAGCGGGAACCGACGCACTGGATGAATACGATGTCGTGCGGGTGCTGCTTGTCGGAGGGACGCAGCAGAACGCCCTTGTTGGGGCCGGCCGCGTTCATCAGGCGCTCGAACTCCAGCGATGTGACGACGTCGGGATTGTCGGAGTAGCCGTACTCGTCGTACTTGGAGGCGTCGATGGGCTTGAAGCCGGTGGCGGCCACAATCGCGCCGTACTGACGCTCAATGATTTCGTCCTTCTGCGTGTAGTCAATCGCCTTCGCGGAGCAGATCTTCTCGCACAGGCCGCACTTGCCGTTCTTCAGCTTCAGGCACTGGGTGGGATCGATCGTGGCCACGTTCGGGATGGCCTGCGCGAAGGGGATATAGATGGCGCCGCGGGTGTTGAGACCCATGTTGAACTCGTTCAGACCCTTGCGGGAGGGGCACTTTTCGGTGCAGGCGCCGCAGCCGGTGCACTTGGTTGAGTCAACGTAGCGCGCCTTCTTGCGAATCTTTACCGTGAAGTTGCCGACGAAGCCGCTGACCGACTCCACCTCGGAATAGGTGAGCAGGTCGATCTTCTCATTCTGCGCCGCATCCACCATCTTGGGAGTGAGGATGCAGGCGGCACAGTCGAGGGTGGGGAAGGTCTTGTCCAGCTGTGCCATGCGGCCGCCGATGGTGGGCGTTTTTTCCACGATGTCCACCTCGAAGCCGGCGTCTGCGATGTCAAGCGCCGTCTGAATGCCGGCGATACCGCCGCCGATGACGAGCGCGCGCTTGGTCACGGGGCTTTCGCCGGGCGTGAGGGGCGCGTTCAGCTGCACCTTGGCAACGGCGGTACGAGCCAGAATGATGGCCTTTTCCGTCGCCTCGGCCTTGTCCTTGTGAATCCACGAGCAATGCTCGCGGATGTTGGCGATTTCCACCATATAGGGGTTCAGACCGGCGCGCTCGGCGGTCTTGCGGAAGGTGGCCTCGTGCATGCGGGGAGAGCAGGAGCAGATGACGACGCCGGTCAGCTTGTATTCGTGAATGGCGTCGGTGATCAGCTTCTGTCCGCCCTCGGAGCACATATACTGGTAATTCGCGGCGTAAACCACGCCCGGTTCGCGCTTCATCGCCTCGGCGACCGCCTGTACGTCGACGGTTGCCGCGATGTTGCTGCCGCACCAGCAAACAAATACGCCGATTCTCTGCATATTGATTCGTCTCCTTTATTTGCTGTACTTGCGCATGGCGGCCATAAGCGCCTGCTGCGGAATCTCGTCGTCGAGCTTGTCCGGAAGCTCGTCGGGCTTCAGGTGATTCTTGCCCTGCTGGCGGATGACCATCAGGCGCACGGCTTCAACCAGCTTCGCCGGCTCCACGCCGCGCGGACAGCGATCCACGCACGCCAGACAGGTCAGGCACTTGTAGAGCGATTTGGAGGCCATCAGCTTCTCAATCTGTCCCTTTTCTACCATATAGACAAACTGATGCGGATGGTATTCCATTTCGCCGTAGGCAGGGCAGGTGCCACTGCATTTTCCGCAGCGCATGCACTTGCGCACGTTCACGCCGCTGATGCGTGTTACGGTTTCCTGAAGCATCTGTTCGTTTGCGTTCATGCCTGTTCCTCCTTCACACCCAGCGCCTCAGCCAGCAGCTCGGTGAAATAGTAAACCGGAAGCGTGTGCTCGACTGCGTTCTGCTTCAGGTTGTACATGCACAGCGGGCAGGCGGTTACCAGCGCCTCGCAGCCGCGGTCGGCGGCGTTGGAGAGAATGCGCTCCACCTGCTTTGCGGCCTGCGCGCGGTCCTCAAGCGCGATATAGCCGCCGCAGCACTCGTTGCGGAACTCGTACTTTACGGGCGTGGCGCCGATGGCGGAAAGAAAATCCTCGATGATCGTGGGATGCTCGGGATTGTCAAACGCCATCACGGCGGAGGGGCGAAGCAGCAGGCAGCCGTAGTACGCGCCGATTTTGCGGCCCTTCAGCGGGTTGACAACCTGCTTTTTGATCTCGTCAAAGCCCACGGTATCGCGCAGCATCTCGAGGTAGTGAACCACCTTCGTTTCGCCCGCATAGGGAACGTCGGGCTTCAGATAGTTGTTCACGCGGGTGCGCACGTACTCGTTTTCCTTCATGTCGTGGTTCATGCGCTTGATGACATGGTGGCAGGCGGAGCAGAGCGTAAGCAACTCCTCTCCGTGTGCCCGCGCGTCCATCAGCGCGCGCACGGAGGAAAGACGGGAGGCAATTTCATCCTCAACCTGCGGGTAGACCGCGCCGCAGCATTGCCACTCCTCGATCTCGCGCAGCTCCACGCCCAGCTTCAAGGCGCTTTCGCGTCCCCATTTGTCGAGGTCGCGCGCCTTGGTTTTCAGCGTACAGCCGGGAAAGTAACTGAATTTCATAGAGCCGTCTCCTTATGCCATGTTCTCGGGGTTGAAGACCTCGTCAAACCGCTCCGCGGTCAGGAAGCCGAGCTGCACGCACGCCTCCTTCAGAGAGATGTTTTCCTTGTAGGCCTTCTTCGCGGTCTTGGCGGCGTTGTCGTAGCCGATGTAGGGGTTGAGCGCCGTGACCAGCATCAGGGAGTTGTACAGGTTGTGATGCATCTTCTCGCGGTTGGCGCGGATGCCGGAGACGCAATTCTTGTTGAAGGAATTGATGCCGTCGGCCAGCAGGCGCGCGGACTGCAGGAAGTTGTAGATCAAAACCGGCATGAACACGTTCAGCTCGAAGTTGCCTTGGCTTGCCGCCATGCCCACGGCCACGTCGTTCGCCATGACCTGAACGGCGACCATCGTCAGGCTTTCGCACTGGGTGGGGTTCACCTTGCCGGGCATGATGGAGGAGCCGGGCTCGTTTTCCGGAATGAAGATTTCGCCCAGACCGTCGCGCGGGCCGCTCGCCAGCCAGCGCACGTCGTTGGCAATCTTCATCAGGTTCGCGGCCAGCGCCTTCAGCGCGCCATGCATGAAGACCAGATCATCCTTGCTGGTCAGCGCATGGAACTTGTTGGCGGCGCTTGTGAAGGGATAGCCGGTCAGCTCGCTTACAACGCGGGCGACCACGGGGCCAAACTCCTTCGGGCAATTCAGACCCGTGCCGACGGCGGTGCCGCCCAGCGCCAGCTCGCTGATGCCCGGAAGCGCGTATTCGACCATGGCGCGCGTCTTTTCAAGCATGTTGCGCCAGCCGGAGATTTCCTGAGAGAAGCGGATGGGCGTCGCATCCTGCAGATGCGTGCGTCCCGTCTTAACGATGCCCTCGTTCTCGGTCTCCAGCCGCTTGAACGTTTCAATCAGACCGTCCATCGCCGGGAGCAGCCTTTCGCGGATGATCGTGACCGCGGCAATGTGCATGGCGGTGGGGAAGGTGTCGTTCGAGCTTTGGGACATGTTCACGTGATCGTTGGGGTGCAGAAGCTTCTCGCCCGCGATTTCGTTGCCGCGGTTGGCGATAACCTCGTTGGCGTTCATGTTGGACTGCGTGCCGCTGCCGGTCTGCCATACGACCAGCGGGAAGTGGTCGTTCAGGGCACCGGAGATGACCTCGTCGCAGGCACGGCTGATTACGTCCAGACGGCGGTCGTCCAGCTTGCCGAACTCATGGTTGGCAATGGCGGCGGCCTTCTTCAGAATGCCGAAGGCATGCGTAATCTCGCGCGGCATGATTTCGCCGCCGATTTTGAAGTTCTGGAAGCTGCGCTGCGTCTGCGCGCCCCAGTAGCGATCCGCAGGCACCTGCATCTCGCCCATGGAATCCCGTTCAATGCGATAATTCATGCTTGCGCCTCCCTTATGCCTTCGCTTCGGGCATCGTGAGGTCGATCTGCGCGATGACGGCCTTCAGCGCGTCGGCGCTGTGGTGCAGCTTTTCAAACTCTTCGTCCGTCAGGCGGGGCGTAATGCGGCCCTGAATCTTGCCATTGCCCAGCAGCATCGGCAGAGACAGGCACACGTCGGAAATGCCGTATTCGCCGTTCAGCATGGTGGACACGGAGACGACCGCGTTCACGCCGCCCTGCAGGCATTCGCAGATGCCGCATACGGACACGGCGATGGCATAGTTGGTGCAACCCTTGCGGCGAATGATCTTTCCGCCGGAGGAACGCATATAGTTGTCGATCTCGTCGTAGTCGAGGTCAACCATGATGCCCTGATTGAGCTTAATCAGATTCTTGTAGTCGGCAATGTTGATCGTGGAAACCTCGGCGATGGACCACGGCACGAAGCTGGTGTCGCCGTGCTCACCGAACACGTAGGCATGCACGTTCTTCTGGGAAACGGACAGATATTCGGCGATTCGGGCGCGCAGACGGGCGGTGTCCAGCAGCGTGCCGGAGCCGATGACGCGATCCTGCGGAATGCCGGAGATCTTGCAGAAAACATAGGTCAGAATGTCCACCGGGTTGGCGACGATGACGTAGGTCGCGTCCGGGCAGGAGCGGGTAATCTGAGGGGTAATCTGCTTGATAATGTTTACGTTGGTCTGCGCGAGGTCGATGCGCGTCTGACCGGGCTTGCGCGCCACGCCGGAGGTGATGACGACGATGTCGCTGCCTGCGGCGGATTTGTAATCGCCGGCGTACACGTTAACCGGCTCGCTGAACAGGGGCGTGCCCTGATGAATATCCATGGCTTCGCCCAGCGCCTTGTCTTCGTTGATGTCGATGATGACGATCTCGTTGGCGATATTCTTGAGAGCCAGTGCAAACGCGGTCGTGGAGCCTACGCTGCCGGCGCCGATCACGGTGATTTTGTTGACGGCCATGAAAAAATCCCTCTTTCTCTGTATTCTCTATATGTTCGTGAATATCCACGATTATTATATACCATTACGGGCATGTGTGCAAATACTTTTTTTAGATAACGGCATTGTAGCGCGGGATATATCGTCTTTGCGGTGGCGCGCCGGGTCAAAAGTATTCGCTGAGCAGGAAACGGGACGGCGTGCGCGAAATTTAGCGCGTATAATGGTTGAGAAAAAGCGCGAAAGGCGGTATAATAAAAGATGTGAATCACCGAACGGTGAACGGAGGTACGCGTGTGAACATCCTGCATATGCGCTATGCGGTGGAGGTGGCCAGAGCCGGCTCCATCAGCCGGGCATCGGAGACCTTATACATGAACCAGCCCAACCTGAGCCGGGCCATCCGGGATCTGGAGGGGACGCTGGGCATTACCCTGTTTGAGCGCACGGCGCGCGGCATGGTTCCGACGCCGGAAGGGGAGGC
The DNA here is from genome assembly GCA_964565845.1 of uncultured Oscillospiraceae bacterium. Lineage (GTDB taxonomy): Bacteria > Bacillota > Clostridia > Christensenellales > Aristaeellaceae > SFHK01. Next base: position 10,334 of record CAZMGO010000046.1, read on the forward strand.
CTTTCTGGAGCGCGCGCGCAGAATCCTTGGAGAAATTGACGAGCTGGAGGCGTTTTACCGTGAGGAAACGCAGGTAAAGCAGCGCTTCTCTGCCTGCGTTCCGCCGTCCTGCTATGTAGCTGAGGCGTTTTTGAACACGATGAACGCGCTGACGGCCGATCCCGCGGAGCTTGATTACCGCGAGACGGGCGCGGCGGCGGCCATTCGCGCCGTCGTCGAGGGGGAATGCCGAATCGGCATTGCGCGCTGCACGGGTGGCTATTTTCCCCGCTTTCGGCAGCAAATGGAGGCCGGCGGGCTGTTTCATGAGCGCATCGTCGAGTTTACGCCGGTGCTGGCCTATTCGAAGGACAGCCCGCTTGTGTCATCCGATTCGGTGACGGAGGAGGCGCTGAGAAGCCTGATTGAGGTTGCGCCCGGCGATTTTGACGTGCCCTCGATGGCACCGGACGAGGTGCGGCGCGAGCAGTATCCGGACGGCGATTTTCGCCGGGTGCTTACGCCGTCGCGCGCGGCGCGGCTGGAAATTCTTTCTGTGCAGCCGCAAAGCTATGTCTGGACGGCGCCGCTTACGCAGCGTACGCTTTCGCGCTATGGGCTTGCGCAGCGCACGGCGGACTTTGCACGCGGCGTGTACCGGGACGAGCTGTTTTATCGGCGCGACCTGAAGCTGACGGACATGGAAAAGCGCTTCCTGACCGAGCTGTGCGACGTGCGGCGCGAGGTGTTCCGGGCATATCGCAAAGAGCAATGACAATATATCAAAGATGTACTTGCGCGAGAGGGCGTGTGGCGGTACAATTAAAATCGCATACGACTGCGCGCCGAAGGGTGGGTGTGCATGAATCTCGACAGGGTTATTGCGGTGCGAAACAGTAAGACCGTTTACCAAGATGGGGATACGTGCATCAAGGTCTTTACCGGCTGCGTCGCGGCGGCGGACGTTCTGCGCGAGGCGGCCAATCAGGCGGCTGCGCGGGACGCGGGGCTGCCGGTGCCGGAGGTGCTGGCGGCGGAGCGCGTGCCGGACGGATGGGCGATAGCCTCCCGGTTCGTATATGGACGGACGCTTTCCGACCGCGTGCGGCGGCACCCGGAGGAGCGAGACGGCGCGATTCAAACGCTGGCGCAGGTGCGTACGCAGATTCATACCTCCAAGCTCAACGGGCTTGAGTCTCTGAAGGGGCGGGTCTCGCGGCTGATCGCGCGCGCGCCGCTGGCGGAGGAGGTTAAGGCAGAGCTGATTGCGCGGACGTCGCGCATGCCGGACGGCGCGTCTCCCTGTCATGGCGATTTAATGCTCTCCAACGTGATCGAATGCGCGGACGGCGGCTTTGCCGTGGTGGACTGGGCGCGCGCCTGCCGGGGGCGGGCCGCGGCGGACGACGCCATGACGCTGCTGCTGCTGGAGATGGAGGAGGGCGCGGAGACGGCGAACGCTTATCGCGCGCGGCTGGACAGCGACCCCGAGGAAATTGCACGATGGACGCCGCTGGTCGCAGCGTCGCGCACCATGATGGCGAACGAACGTGAACGAACGTTTTTGATACCAAGGATCTTTTCCCCGCGAAACATATGAAGGAGGTTCTTCTCATGAAAATCACGGTTTGCATCGGCAGCTCCTGTCACCTGAAAGGCTCCCGTCTGGTCGTCGCTTCTCTTCAGAAGCTGATTGCCGAGAATAATGTTTCCGACAAGGTGGAGCTGGGCGGCACCTTCTGCATGGGCAAGTGTCAAAAGGGCGTCTGCGTGGCGATCGGCGACGAGGTTCATTCCGTTTCGCCCGACACCGTAGACGAGTTCTTCAAAGAAAACGTGCTTGAGAAGGTGAAATAAGGATGATTATCCAGGTGTGCGTTGGCAGCTCCTGTCACCTGAAGGGCTCGATGGATATTGTGGGTCTTCTGAAGAAGGCCATCGAGGATAACCATCTGGAGCGGGATGTAGCGCTGGCGGGAAGCTTCTGCACCGGCAAATGCAATCGCAACGGAGTTACCATTACCGTGGATGACGACGTTTACCCGGGCATCACCAAGGAAGGCTTTCGCGACTTCTTTCAGGAAAAGGTACTGGCGAAACTGAAGTAAAGGAATGATAGGCGTGTCCGAGTGTTTGATGCTCAAAAAATCCAACTGCAAGAACTGCTACAAGTGCATCCGGCATTGCCCGGTGAAGTCCATTCGCTTCTCCGGCAATCAGGCGCATATCATCGGCGACGAGTGCATCCTGTGCGGCCACTGCTTTGTGGTATGCCCGCAGAACGCGAAGGAAATCGTCAATGATACCGAGCGCGTAAAGGTGCTTCTTCAGGGTCGGGAGCCGGTATACGTTTCGCTGGCACCCTCCTTTGCGGCCAATTACGACGACTGCGGCATTGAGGATATGGACGAGGCGCTGAGAGCGCTGGGCTTCGCGGGCGTGGAGGAGACCGCAATCGGCGCGACGATCGTGAAGACCGAGTATGAAAACATGCTCGAAAGAGGCGACAGGGACATCGTGATTTCCTCCTGCTGCCATTCGATCAACCTGCTGATTCAGAAGTATTTCCCGCAGCTGCTGCCGTATCTGGCAGACGTTGTTTCCCCGATGCAGGCGCACTGCATCGATTTGAAAAAGCGTTATCCGGGCTGCAAAACGGTGTTTATCGGCCCCTGCGTCGCCAAGAAGGACGAGGCGCAGAAGTATAAGGACATCGTGGATGCGGTGCTTACGTTCGAGGAGCTGACGCAGTGGCTGAAGGAAAAGAACATCGTCATCGGAAGACACCGCGTAGCCAACGAAAAGAGCCGCGCGCGCTTCTTCCCGACGACTGGCGGCGTTCTCAAAACCATGCGGCAGAATGCGCCCGGCTACCGTTATATGGCGCTGGACGGAGTGGAGAACTGCATTGCCGCGCTGAAGGACATTGAAAGCGGCAGGGTGCACCGCAGCTTTATCGAAATGTCCGCGTGCGTCGGCTCCTGCATCGGCGGCCCGGTGATGGAAAAATATCATCGCGCGCCGGTTCAGGATTATATGGCTATCGTGAACTACGCCGGCAGCGAGGATTTTGACGTCGATCAGCCGGATGAGATGGAAATCCACAAAAACTTCGATCTGATCAACAGGCATACGAGGATGCCCGACGAGCAGGAGATTCAGTCGATTCTGCGCCAGATGGGCAAAACCCGCAAGGAGGATGAGCTGAACTGCGGCTCCTGCGGATACAATACCTGCCGCGAAAAGGCGATTGCCATTTATCAGGGCAAGGCGGAAATCGCCATGTGCCTGCCGTATCTGAAGGATCGCGCCGAGAGCTTCTCGGACAGCATCGTCAACAACACGCCCAACGGCCTGATTGTGCTGAACGAGGATCTCGAGGTGCAGCAGATCAACCAGGCCGCGCGCCGCATCATGAACATTCGCAATACCTCCGACGTGCTGGGCGACCAGGTGGTTCGCATTCTGGATCCGCTGCCCTTCATGCAGGTGCGCGACAGCGGTCGCAGCATTCGCGACCAGCGCACGTATCTGGCGGAATACAAGCGCTATGTCGAGCAGACGATCGTGTTTGATCGCGAGTATAAGCTTCTGATCTGCATCATGCGCGACGTGACCGACGAGGAGAACGAGCGCGAAAAGAAGGAGAACATCAGCCGCCAGACGGTGGAAATCGCCGATAAGGTGGTTGACAAGCAGATGCGCATCGTTCAGGAAATCGCGTCCCTGTTGGGCGAGACCGCGGCGGAAACTAAGATCGCGCTTACGAAGCTGAAGGAGTCGATCACAAATGAATAATCTGTGCGCGGATATCGGCTACAAAAGCGTGAACCATTACGGCGAGCAGCTGTGCGGCGACCACGTGGACATCGTGGAGCAGAACGACAGCTCCGTGATTGTCGTGCTGGCGGACGGACTGGGAAGCGGCGTCAAGGCGTCGATTCTGTCCACGCTTACCTCCACCATCATTTCCACGATGATGGCGGAGGGGCTTTCGCTGGAGGATTGCGTCGGTACCATCGCGGCTACGCTGCCCGTGTGCTCCGTGCGCGGCGTGGCGTATTCCACGTTTACCATCATTCATATCATCAACAATGAGCGCGCGGAAATCATTCAATATGACAACCCGCACGTAATCCTGATTCGCGACTTTGCCAACTACGATTACCCGAAGACGGAGACGACCATTGGAGGAAAGCAGATTTTCAAATCCGTGGTCACGCTGAAGGAAAACGACATCTTCGTCGCCATGTCCGACGGCTGCCCGCATGCCGGCATTGGCGTGGCGTATAATTTCGGCTGGCAGCGCGAGGACATTATTTCCTTTATGGAATCGATTGCTCCGGCAGGGTATACGGCCAAGACGCTGTCCACGATTCTGGTGGACGAATGCGACAAGCTGTATGGGCATAAGCCCGGCGACGACGCAACGGCGTGCGTCGTGCGCATCCGCAAGCGCGAGCCGATGAATATCCTGTTCGGCCCGCCCGCGAGCCGCGACGACAACGACCGCATGATGAGCCTGTTCTTCTCAAAGGAGGGCAAGCATATCGTGTGCGGCGGAACCACGTCCACCATTGCGTCAAAGTATTTGGGCAAGCCGCTGCGTCCTACGCTGAATTTTGAGGAATCCGACGTGCCGCCGATTGCCGAGATCGAGGGCGTTGACCTGGTTACGGAGGGCGTGATCACGGTCAATAAGGTGCTTGAAAACGCGAAGGACTATCTGCAGGACAACGAAAGCTATGCGCAGTGGTCGCTGAAGCGCGACGGCGCGTCGCTGATCAGCCGCTTGCTGTTTGAAGAGGCAACGGACATCAATTTCTATGTGGGACGCGCCATTAACCCGGCGCATCAGAACCCGGATCTGCCGATCAACTTCAACATCAAGATGAATCTTGTGAAGGAGCTCTCCGAATGTCTGAGGAGGATGGGCAAGCGAATCAAGGTTAGTTACTTTTAGAGGAGGCACGCTTCCATGCGCAAATTCGATACCAAGGTACAGCATCTGAAATATAAGGTTCTGAGGGAAGTGGCGCGGCTGGCATGGGATGACAAGCTGATTGAGAATATCACTCGAATCCCGTATACGATTGTTCCCGGCACGACGCCGACGATGCGCTGCTGCGTGTATAAGGAGCGCGCCATTCTCGCCGAGCGCGTGCGCATGGCGATGGGCGGCTCCAGCGAGAATCCCAACGTGATTGAGGTTATTGACATTGCCTGCGACGAGTGTCCGGTGGGCGGCTACGAGGTGACGAATGCGTGCCGAGGCTGCTTGGCGCATCGCTGCGAGGATGTATGCCGCCGCGGAGCGATTTCGTTTGACCATATGCATGTGGCGCACATCGACAAAACCAAGTGCGTGGAGTGCGGCGCCTGCGCGAAGGTGTGCCCGTATACGGCCATCGTCAATCGCATTCGCCCCTGCCAGAACGCCTGCAAGGTCAAGGCCATTGCCGTGAACGAAAACAAGGCGGCCGTGATCAACAATGACAAGTGCACCTCCTGCGGCGCATGCGTGTATCAGTGCCCGTTTGGCGCGATTGTGGACAAGAGCTTTATTCTGGACGTGATTAAGCTGATTAAGGAGAGCAATCGCGGCGAAAACTACAAGCTGTACGCGCTGGTTGCACCGTCCATTTCCAGCCAGTTTACCTATGCCAAGCTTGGACAGGTGATTACCGGCCTTAAGGAGCTGGGCTTCCACACGGTTGTGGAGGCGGCGCTCGGCGCGGACATGGTTGCGCAGAAGGAATCGCGCGAGCTGGCGGAGAAGGGCAAGCTTACGAGCTCCTGCTGCCCGGCGTTCGTTAAGTATATCCAGCAGGCATTCCCGCAGCTCGTGCCGTATATCTCCAGCAATCTGTCTCCGATGGCGACGCTGGCGAAGTATATAAAGGAAACAACGGACAATGCCAAAATCGTGTTCATCGGGCCGTGCACGGCAAAGAAGATGGAGGCGCAGCTGGATACCGTTCGCCCGTATATCGATGCGGTGATGACCTTCGAGGAGCTGCAGGCGCTGTTTGACAGCCGCGATTTGGACATTACGACGCTGGAGGAGGGTGTGCTGGATAACGCGTCCTACTACGGCCGCATCTTTGCCCGCTGCGGCGGTCTGTCGGACGCCGTGGCCGAGGGTCTCAAGGAGCAGAACATAGATTTCGATCTGAAGGCCTGCTCGTGCGACGGCATTGAGGCGTGCCGCATGGCGCTTCTGAAGATGAGCAAGAATGTGTTGGATGCCAACTTCGTCGAGGGCATGGCGTGCGTCGGAGGCTGCATCGGCGGCGCCGGCTGCCTGACTCATGGCGAGAAAAATAAGGCAGAGGTTGACAAATACGG
>CAZMGO010000047.1:0-4597 GCA_964565845.1 uncultured Oscillospiraceae bacterium
GCAGAGAGTGTTATTGTGTGTTATAAGACAAATTCTGAAATCATGCGACCGATTTTTCCTATATCAACATTCCCTTTGAATTCAAATTTCGCAGTAAACGTATTGGAAAACATGATGAACAATTCGGAATCCGGTATCATTTCTGCAAATCCCGGAGTCTGAATAGAGAAATACTGAATTTTAGAGTATGGCATTGTGCTGAAAGATTTCCGTTTTCCGGTAATTCCCTGTACATCGACGGCAATGATTCGTTTGTTCGTAAAAATCAATTGATCGCGAACCGTTTGAAATGCCATCTCAATTTCTTCTCCCTTTATCAGCAGACCAAGGACTTCATTTCTAACGCTGTCAATGCTAATCGGTTTCAAATTCCATGCGGAATTGCTATTGAAATTGATTGCCATAACATTAACCTCTCTTCATTCGTCAAGTATTGGGTTGAACAAGCAGCTTTTCCGGCTGTTGAACCAGAAAAGCTGCTTTGCGAAATCATTCCCACTCAATCGTCGCCACAGGCTTCGGCGAGAGGTCATAGAGGACGCGGCAAACGCCGGGAACCTCGGCAAGGATGCGGTCGGCAACCCGATGCATCAGCGGCCACGAAAGCTCCTCGACGGTGGCGGTCATCGCGTCCACGGTATTGACGGCGCGCAGGATGACCGGATATTCGAACGCGCGGGCATGGTTGCGCACGCCGGTGGACTTGAAGTCCGGCACGACGGTGAAATACTGCCACACCTTGCCCTGCAATCCGGCGTTTTTGAATTCCTCGCGCAGGATGGCGTCGCTCTCGCGCACCATTTCGAGGCGGTCGCGGGTGATTGCGCCCAGGCAGCGCACGCCCAGACCGGGGCCGGGGAAGGGCTGGCGGTCAACCATCGACTCCGGCAGACCCAGCGCGCGGCCGCAGGCGCGAACCTCGTCCTTGAACAGCATCTTCAGCGGCTCGACGAGTTCAAATTTCAAATCCTCCGGCAGGCCGCCCACATTGTGGTGGCTCTTGACCATTTTGGCCGTTTTGGTGCCGGATTCGAGAATGTCGGGATAAATGGTGCCCTGACCCAGCAGCTCAATGCCCTCCAGCTTGCGCGCCTCCTCCTCGAACACGCGGATGAACTCCGCGCCGATGATCTTGCGCTTCTGCTCGGGGTCGCTCACGCCCGCCAGCTTATCCAGGAAGCGGTCCACAGCATCCACATAGATGAGGTTCGCGCCCATCTGCTCGCGGAACACGCGGACAACCTGCTCCGGCTCGCCCTTTCTGAGCAGACCGTGGTTCACGTGCACGCAGGTAAGACGGTCGCCGACGGCCTTCAGCAAAAGCGCCGCCACGACGGAGGAATCCACGCCGCCGGAGAGCGCCAGCAGCACCTTGCGGCTGCCAATCTGCTTTCGAAGCAGCTCAACCTCGGCGTCAATGAAGCTCTGCATGTTCCAGTTGCGCTCGCAGCCGGTGGAGGCGAGGAAGGAATCCAGCACGGGCTTGGCGTCATCCGGCCACGCCGGGAGATCGGAGGGATGCGCGCCCTCGTGCGCCACGGTCAGCACGGGCAGACCCAGCTCGTACACGCCGGGATGAACGTCGATTTTCTCGCCGTCCACGATGTTGTTTTCGCCGCCGTTTACGATGATTCCAGCAAGCCCGGGCACCTGCTTCAGCGCGGCGGGATCGGTATCATGCGCAAAAATTTCGCTGTAAACGCCCAGCGCACGAACCTCGCGCGCAATGCGGGCATTCTGCGTGCTGCCCAGATCCAAAATGGCGATCATGCTTCGAATCATAGCCTTTCCTCCGTACATCCATATTCCGTTTTCGGTTCGAAAAGTATATCATATCGCCTGCGGTTTGTAAATCTTCATGCCGCCGTCGTTCGTTACAAATGGTTTATGATTTTTGGACGCGCCCTCCATTCCCAAAAAGTTTTTCTCGGGAGGGGCGAAAACCGCGCCTATGCATCTTGCAATTTTGCCGCCGCTATGGCATAATAATAGATAAACGACAGAAAAGGAGAGATTCATTCCCCCATGGACGACAGTATTCCACGAAGTATTCTGCTGGTATTCGCCCTTATCCTGACAGGCGGCTTCTTCGCGGGCAGCGAAACCGCTTTCTCGTTCTGCAACGAGGTTCGCATGCGCACGCTGGCGGATGACGGCAACCGCCGCGCCAAGCGCGTGGTTCGAATTCTGGACGATTTCGACCGAACCGTCGTAACGCTTCTCATTGCCATCAACACCATCTATATCCTCTCCGCCTCCATCGCAACGACGGTCGCGGTTTCGCTGATGGGCAACGCCGGCTCCGTAGTAGCCACGGTGGTGACCACGCTTTGCGTTTTCCTGTTCGCGGAAACGATTCCGAAAAACATCGCCCGCACGAACAGCGACGCATACGCGCTGTTTGTCGCCTACCCAATCACGTTCTTCCGGTTCATCCTGAAGCCGCTGGCCATGCTGTTCACGTGGCTGGGCGATTCGGTCAAAAAGGCGCTTCCCAAGAAGCCCGTGCAGCCGGACGTGACCGAGGACGAATTTGAGGAAATGGTGGACAACGTCGAGGAGGGCGGCCTGATTGAGCCGGTGGAGAAGGAGATTATCAAATCCACCATCCACTTTTCCGACATCATGGCCGGCGACGTCATGACTCCGCGCGAGCGCATTGTCGCCATCCCGCTGAGCGCCGACCGGGACGAGCTGAAGCGAATCCTTCTGGACGAGAAGTATTCCCGCTTCCCGGTGTATGACGGGGACATTGACCACATCGAGGGCGTGCTGCGCGCCTCCGCCGTGCTCTGGAAGCTGATGAACGACCAGCCGGTAGAGATTCGCGACAACATTGCGCGGCCCTACATCATCCGAAGTGACCTGCCCGTGAGCAAGGTGTTTGAGGGCATGAGCGGACGTCACACGCATATGGCCATCGTGGCCGACAACGGCGTAACCCGCGGCGTGATTACGATGGAGGACATTCTTGAGGAAATCGTCGGCGAAATCTACGATGAGGACGACGTGACCGTCACGCCCGCCGCGTCCCGGAAGGGAGGCGCCAAGGCATGATCCTGAAAATCGCCCTCATATGCCTGTACGCGGCGTTCGTATTCCTCTCGGCGTTCTTCTCCGCGTGCGAAATTACCTTCGCGCGCTCCAACCATAAGCGCCTGAAGGACGCCGCCGACGCGGGCGACAAGCGCGCCGCCAAGGCCGTTTTCATCAACGACAACTACACCAAATCGCTTTCCACGATTCTGGTGGGAAACAATCTGGTGAACATTGCGGCCTCCTCCACGGCGACCATGTTCTTCGTGAAGCTTCTGAACCTGAAGAACGGCGAGGTGATTGCGACCGTCGTCACCACGCTGCTTCTGATTACCTTCGGCGAAACGCTGCCCAAGATTATCGCGGCCGACCGCCCCGATTCGCTCGTGCGCGCGTTCGCGGGTCCCCTGCGCAGCGTAATGTGGGTGTTTACGCCCATTGTGAACGCCGTAACCGCGCTGGTCAAGCGCATTTCCCCCTTGTGGACGCCGCGCGAAAAGGCGCCGCAGACCACCACGGACGAGCTGCGCATCATCCTTGAGGACGCCGAGGAGCAGGGCGTGTTCACCGAGGAGGAGGGCGAGCTGATTAAGGACGCCATCGAGTTTTCCGATATCATGGCCATGGAGATTCTCACGCCCCGCGTGGACGTGGTCGCCATCGACCTTGACGACGAGGCTCTGACGCTGACCACCGACATGCTGCGCCACTCGCGCATTCCGGTGTATCGCGACACCATCGACAACATTGTCGGCATCCTGCCCACCAAGCTTTACATGAAGGCGCGGCTCACGCAGGCGCATGTGGATCTGGAATCGCTGCTCGTGCCCGCGATCTACGTGCACAAGACCCGCATGATCTCCTCGATTATCCGCGAATTCCGCCGCAACCATCTGCAAATGGCCGTCGTTCTGGACGAATTCGGCGGCACGATGGGCATCCTCACGATGGAGGACATCATGGAGGAAATCGTCGGCGAGATTTTCGACGAGCGCGACGAGGTGGAGGAGGAATTCGTAGAGGTCGGCGAAAACGCCTATCAGGTAGACGGCGGCATGAACATCTACGATTTCTTCGACTCGGTGGATTATGAGCCGCCGAAGGATTTCGAAACCGAATACACCACCATGGGCGGCTGGACGACCGAAATGCTCGACCGCTTCCCCAGCCTCGGCGACGAATTCGACTATGACCGCCTGCACGTGACCGTGCTCGAGGCGCAGCCCAAGCGCGTGAACAAGCTCCGCGTGACGGTAACGCCCAAGCCGGAGGAGGAGGAAGGCTAAGCGCCTCCCCCGAAAGCAAAGCCCTCCCTCCGATTTCCGCATGGATTTCGGAGGGAGGGCTTTCTTCGATTGCGCTTTTCTTCGCTTCCCGCCCGACTTCCGCCGCTCACCGTGCGCCGCCCGGATGCGCCCGGTTGTCCGCAGCGCCCCAATCGGGCATTCCGGTCGCCGCTCTTACCGATTTCACAAACCGTCCGTCGCCGGAGCCGACGAGCCTTTCCCCCGCAGGCGCGCAGCCTTCCCGCGTCAGCGCAAGGCCGTGATTCCGGCGCGTG
>CAZMGO010000047.1:4697-6120 GCA_964565845.1 uncultured Oscillospiraceae bacterium
CCCCGCAGGCGCGCAGCCTTCCCGCGTCAGCGCAAGGCCGTGATTCCGGCGCGTGTCTTTCCCTCGCAGGCGCGCAGCCTTCTCCCAGTCGGAGAGAGGATGGCGGCGGACGAAAATCTCCCCCGTAGACGCGCAGCCTTCTCAAGTGCCGAGCACGGCTCCAAAATGTATCATACCACCAAAAACCTCGCCGTGCGGTCGCGCCCGGTTTGGCGATACGCGGGCGACGCGGTCAGCAGGCCGCGCAAATCGGTTGCGCGGCGCTCAAGCTGGAACGCGTCCGTATTTTCCAGCATGGCCGGGTCGGAGCACAGGCAGCCGCCGGAGCGCTTTTTCAGCTCCGCAATCAGCTCGGACGCCTCGCGGCGGAAGCCGAGCAGGCGCAGGTAGGGCGGCGTCTCCGGCACGGCGGCAGGCAGCGCAAGCGCGGCGGCGGCGATCAGGCGCGAAATGCGCGCGCGGGTATAGCGCTTGCACTTCACAAGCTCCGTCAGCTCCTCCACGCTCCCTGCCGTCTGCGCCAGATTCCACAGGCGGCGGCCAAGCCCCTCGCCTGCGTCGGGCAGGGCGTCCAGCTCCTCGGGAGAGCGGCGGCGAATCGACCAAAGCGCCAGCGCGTCCCACAAGCGCGCGTCGGGAACGAAGGGCAGCTCGCGCCGAACGAGCGCCCGCGTGCATTCCGGAACCCGCGCAAGCGCCGCCTCAGCGTTCCCTGCAAGGAATGCCCGCCGCAGCGCGGACGCAGACGCGGACGGCTCGCCTGCATGGTACGGCGACGTGCGCTTCACGCACACCGGACGCATGCGCGCGTTCGTTTCGAGCATTCGCTTCAGATATTCCACCGCCAGCGCCAGATTCGGCTGGTTCAGCCATTCCGGCTCCACGCCCAGTGCCCCTGCCAGCGCCTCTCCGCGCGCGCGCGCCAGCGTCTTCCCCTCGCGAAGACCCTCGCGCACCCGCTCGGAAACCGCGCCGTCTTCGTCCAGCCGCGCGCGCGCCAGTGACAGGAGAAGCTCCAAATCGTCCGTTTCGCTGCCAAAGGAAAGAAACTCCACGTCCAGCGTGCGCAGAATATCCACGCCGCCGCGCGCATACAGCTCCGCCGGGCGCACGGCGTACACGGCCGGAAGCTCGAGCACCGCATCCGCCCCGGCGCGCAGCGCGCATTCCGCGCGGACAAACTTATCCAAAAACGCAGGCTCGCCCCGCTGAACAAACGCGCCCGCCATCACGCATACAAGAAAATCGCAGCCCGTCCGCCGCCGCGTTTCGTTCATGTGGTATACATGCCCCTCGTGCAGCGGATTGTATTCGCAGATGATTCCGGCAATGGTCATAAAATCCCTCCCGCCTTCCTCATTCTATACCGCAAGGCGGAAATTGTAAAGGGTGCGCGGGAATCTTTGCGCCGCATCCAATTTTC
>CAZMGO010000047.1:6220-12851 GCA_964565845.1 uncultured Oscillospiraceae bacterium
GCAAGGCGGAAATTGTAAAGGGTGCGCGGGAATCTTTGCGCCGCATCCAATTTTCTGGAATCGTTTACCCATCCTGCCGCAGCAAGCCCGCCCCCGGTCGTACAAAAAAAGGCCGCCGCAGGAACCCTTCCCTGCCGCAGCCCACGCATTTACGCTATTTTCGTGCCGTCTCTACGATTCCACGGCTTCCCTCGGGAAAACCTCGTCAAACAGCGCATCCAAGCCCGACGCTCCGCGCGCCTCAGAAGGGCGTCCGTCCATCCTGCCTCGGCAAATTCGCCCCCGATCGTACAGAAAAAAGCTGCCGCAGCCCCATGCATTCACGCTATTTTCGTGCCGTCTCTACGATTCCACGGCTTCCCTCGGGAAAACCTCGTCAAACAGCACATCCAAGCCCGACGCTCCGCGCGCCTCAGAAGGGCGTCCGTCCATCCTGCCGCAGCAAGCCCGCCCCGATCGTACAGAAAAAGGCCGCCGCAGGAACCCTTCCCTGCCGCAGCCCAATGCATTCACACTATTTTCGCGCCGTCTCTACGATTCCGCGGCTTCCCTCGGGAAAACCTCGTCAAACAGCGCGTCCAATCCCGACGCTCCGCGCGCTTCAATTCGCGCCGCCGCGCGCAGCCCGCGCTCCTTCAGCGTTTCCAGCACGTCTCTCCAGCCACTTCCGTCCGCGCCGGACGAAACCGCTAAAACCCGCGCGCATCCGTCCTCGAAAACGCCGGTAAACACGGAAATCGTTTCGTTTGCGTGATTCGCCTCATACGCGGCGGTATCCACGCACAGAAGCGCCAGCCTCGGTTCAACCGGGCGGCTCCAAATTTCGCAGGCCGTCGGTTCAATGGCGCTCACAATGGCCTCCGCCAGCACATGATGTCCGGCGCCATACAGCGCCCGCGCAGCCGCCAGCCGCGCCGCCCTTCCGGCGACATACAGCCGCAGGATTGCGCCGTCAAGATCCCGCACATCCTTTCGATATTTGCCAATCAAAAGCGGCTCATATTCGCTGCCGCGATCCTGCGGCACGCGCGCCTGAACCTGCCCGAAGCGGCTCATGAGCGTTTTGCGCTTATATCCGTTCCGCGCGTTCGCGTAATGCGCGTCGGCCATTCTGCGTTCGCGCAGCTGATGCACGATTTCCTGCTCCATAATCGCGCAAATCGTATCCCCCAGAAGCTTTCCCGCCGCCGCACGGCATTTCTGCATGGCGTCCTCGACCGTCTCCGCTCCTCGCTCCGCAGCGTCGGCTGCGGCTTCCGTTGTTTGTTTCATCGTAGGCAAGCTTCTTTCCGCATTCACGTTTTCGGGCGCGTGTTTACACAGAAGATATGCCGCGCCCTTTCCGTATTATAAAATACAACACTTTTGCTGTCAAACCGCCGAAAACAGCAAACCGACCGTTCGTCACAAAAACAATGTTTCTAAATTTCCTGTCCCCAAATCAGAAATTACTTGACGAGGAAGCAAAAAGATTGTATAATTTATTTGTAATGCTTTAAATAGGAGTGGAGTAAAGAAAACGCACACATCCCCTTCGGGGCCAATTCCCTTCATGAGAACGGCGTCCCTCCCCGACCAACGCAAGAGAGGAGAATCGTATGCTTCCCGTAGTATTGTTTGAAGAAGCCTCCCCTCGCAGTCCGCTGCTGACGGAGTATCTTGACCGTCTGCGCGAAGGAGACGCGCTGAGCCTGTTTGTCATGTTTTCCACGCCGGATGCCGACGAGCTTCTCACCCATGCGCGCGCACACCCGGAGGCCACCCTGTACATTCTGGATATTGACCTTCCCCAAACGCGCGACGGCATTGCGCTGTGGCGCGAAATCAGCAGCCTTAATCCCTCGGCATACGGCGTATTCACATCGGCGCATTCCCACCTCGCGCTGCCCTGCCTGCGCGCGCACGCGTTCGATTTTCTCGTGAAGCCGTTCACCTATGAGGATTTGAAGGCCTGCGTCCGCGCCGTGCTGGACGATCTGTCCGTACGCCGCACGCGGCTGCCCATGTCCATCCCGCTGGGCGACCACACCCTGCAGGTCGATCAAAACGACGTGGTTTCGCTGCACGCGCACGGAAATCTCGTCTGCTGCCGCATGACGGACAGTGAATATTCGTGGCGCGAAAGCCTTTCCGCCGTGCTCGAACGCTTGGAACAAGGTCTCTTCGTGCGCATCAGCCGCTCATGCGCCGTAAACGTGCGCCATATTCAAACCATGGACTGGGGCGAAAGCCTGCTCACCACGGACGACGGAGAAGCCCATCCCGTCTCCCGCCGCATGAAATCCCTTCTGCGCACCGCCGTTTTCCAGTAGCCCGAGGCTAGATGAAAATCGGTTGCGAGCGCTGTGTTTCTGTTGTATAATTAGGCAAAGAAGCTCTGCAGACAAAACGAAGGAGCCTCCGAGGAGGCCCCTCTGCGCACACACTGTGCAGCCGCCATGGGCGACGATTTGAGAATTCTTTTGTTTGAACTCGTAGTGTAATCGTTGGGGTCAACGATTGATTGTATTATAGCACGCGCATACGGAGGCTGTCAATATGAAAACAAACGGATTTTATCTCGGACTGGACATCGGAACGGATTCCGTCGGCTACGCCGCGACGGACGAGCAGTACCGGCTGCGCAAGCACAAGGGCGAGCCGGTTTGGGGCGTTACGCTCTTTGAGAAGGCAGAGCTTGCCAAGGAGCGCCGCGCAAAACGAACCGCGCGGCGGCGGATTGACCGGCGGCAGCAGCGCGTCGCTCTGCTTGAAGAGCTGTTTGCGCCGGAAATCGGAAAAATCGATCCAAATTTCTTTCTGCGTCGGCGCGAAAGCGCGCTGTTTCCCGAGGATACGCAGGCCGGCGTAAGGCTCTTTGACGGAGGAATCACGGACAAGGAATACCATCGCCTCTATCCGACCATCCATCATCTGATCGTTGATCTGATGGAAAGCCGCGAGCCGCACGACGTACGGCTGGTATACCTTGCCTGCGCATGGCTCGTGGCGCATCGCGGGCACTTCCTGCTGGATGCCTCCGCGGATGCGGCAACCGATTTTCATGCGGTATACAAGGACTTCCGCGCTTACCTGAAGGACGAAGCCAACAGCATCCTCCCATGGGACGAAGACGTACAGGCGGATACGCTGCTGGAGATTATGAAGGCTCCGATCGGCATAAAGCGCAGGGAGGACCTGTTCAAGGAACGCATTTATCACGGCAAAAAGCCGTCCAAAGCGGCAGACGAGGCGTTTCCGTACAGCCGCGACGCCATCGTAACGCTGCTCTGCGGAGGAAAGGCCGCGCCGAATGATCTGTTCGGCACAACGGAATATGAAGCGGTCGATTCGTTCAGTCTCAGCATGGACGAGGAGAGCTTTGCCGACACACTCTCCAAGCTTGGCGAGGAAAGCGAGCTGCTTTTGAAGCTGCGCGCCCTGTATGACTGCGCGCTTCTGCAGCAGACCTTGAACGGTCATAACTTTATCTCCGAGGCAAAGAAGGATGTTTATGAGCAGCACAAAAGCGATCTTGCCAATCTGAAGCAGCTTGTGCGCAAATACGCGCCGGACAAATACAAGCTAATCTTTTGCGACGAGGGAAAGGACAACTACGCCGCCTATTCCGGCAATGCAAAATCCTGCTCTTCGCCGCAGGCGGTCAAGCATGTCCAAAAGGCCGATTTCAGCGATTTTCTTCTGAAGACGCTGAAGGAGCTTCCCGTCGAGGCCTGCGACCGCGAGGCCTATGAAGCCATGCTGGAGCGGCTTCGTCAGCACACCTTCCTTCCCAAGCAGCGCGATTCCGATAACCGCGTCATTCCGCAGCAGCTTTACTATGCCGAGCTGGATCGTATTCTGGACAGCGCCTCGGCGTATCTGCCCATGCTTTCGCAGACCGATGAGGACGGAATTTCCACCGCCGACAAAATCCGCTCCATCTTCCGTTTCCGCGTTCCCTATTACGTCGGCCCGCTGAACCGCGCGTCGGAGCATGCATGGCTTGTGCGGAAGGATGGAAAAATCTACCCGTGGAACTTCGAAAAGATGGTCGATCTGGACAGAACCGAGGAGCAGTTTATCCAGCGAATGACAAATTACTGCACCTACCTTCCCGGCAAGGAGGTGCTTCCCGTCCACTCGCTTTTATACAGCCGCTATAGGGTGCTCGACGAAATCAACAACCTGACCGTCAACGGCAAAAGCATTCCCGTGCCCGTAAAGCAGAGGCTTGTGACCGAGCTTTTCGAGAAGCGCGGCAAGGTCACTCGAAAGGACATTCACAATTTTTTGCGCTCCAACGGGTATCTCGAAGCAGGCGACGAGCTGGGCGGCATTGACGTTTCCATCAAGTCGAGCCTGCGCTCCCGGCATAGCTTCCGCCGCATGCTCGAGAGCGGCGCTCTTACGGAGGCGCAGGCGGAGGACATCCTTCGTCACGCCGCGTATTCCGAGGATAAAGGCCGCATGGAGCGCTGGCTCGCGCGCGAATATCCGCAGCTGTCCAAGGAGGATCGAGACTATATTCTTCGCCTGAAGCTGAAGGGCTTCGGCCGGCTTTCCGCGCGGCTTCTGACCGGCGTCTATCACACCGACCCCGAAACCGGCGAAATGCGCAGCATCATGGACATGCTCTGGGAAACGAACGAGAATCTGATGCAGCTTTTGTCCGACCGCTATACCTTCCGCGAGCAGATTGAGAAGCTTGCCGCGGACTACTATTCCGACCACCCGCAGACGCTTTCGGAGCGGCTGGACGATATGTACATCTCCAACGCCGTCAAGCGTCCCATCCTGCGCACGCTGAAAATCACGGAGGAGGTCGTCAAGGCGATGGGCGGCGCGCCAAAGAAAATCTTCGTGGAAATGGCGCGCGACAGCGGCGACGATAAGCGCGGCAAGGGTGGAAAGGGCGGAAAGCGAACGAAGTCCCGCAGGGAGCAGCTTCTGGAGCTTTACGCGAAAATCAAAACGGAGGAAGCCCGCACGCTGGAAGCAGAGTTGCACGCCATGGGCGACATGGCCGACAACCGCCTGCAGAGCGATAAGCTGTTTCTCTGGTATACGCAGATGGGGCGGTGCATGTACACGGGAGATCCCATCACGCTGTCTATGCTTGCCAATGGCGACTGCAATATCGACCATATCTATCCTCGGTCCAAGGTGCAGGACGACAGCGTTCTGAACAATAAAGCGTTGTGTTTTTCCAAGATTAACAAGGATAAGGACGAGAACTATCCTATCAAGGCAGACATTCGCGAGAAGATGCGGCCATACTGGGAGAATCTTCTGAAATGCGGTCTGATTGAAAAGGAGAAGTTCCACCGGCTGACCCGCGCGACCGGCTTTACGGATGACGAGCTGCACGAGTTCATCAGCCGCCAGCTCGTCGAAACGCGCCAGTCTACCAAGGCGGCGGCACAGCTGCTGAAGGAGCGGTATCCCGAAACGGAAATCGTGTATGTCAAGGCCGGGCTTGTTTCCCGCTTCCGGCAGGAATTCGAGCTTTTCAAAAGCCGCACCGTAAACGATCTGCACCACGCCAAGGACGCGTATTTGAACATCGTCGTCGGCAACGTGTACCACGAGCGCTTCACAAGGCGCTGGTTCGACGTTCGACAGAAGTATTCGCTGAAGACGGAGGTGCTCTTCGGACACCCGGTGGAAAGCGGCGGGAAAACAATCTGGCGCGGCGGTGCGGACATTGGCGAGGTCAAGAAAACGATGGAAAAGAACGCCGTTCATCTCACGCGCTATGCCTTCTGCCGCAAGGGCAAGCTGTTTAACCAGAAACCGGTCAAGGCCAAGAATGGTCTTGTACCGCGCAAGGCGAACCTTCCGACGGAGAAATATGGCGGCTACACTGACACGACGGCATCGTTCTATCTTCTCGCCTCCTATGCCCTCGGGCGCAAAAAGGACGTTCTATTTGTTCCGATTGAATTGATGTATGCCGACCGCGTGATGAAGGACGAGGCCTTCGCCGCAGCGTATATCTCCGATGTGATTTCCGGCATCAACGGCGGCAAGCCCGTGACGGACGTCAAGCGGCTGCTCGGCGGGCGAAAAATCAAAATCAACACCGTCATCGAAGCGGACGGAATGAGCATGGTGCTGAAGGGGAAATCCAACAAGGGAGCAACTATCATCGTCAGCCCGTGCATGCCGCTGATTCTCGGCGCACAGATGGAGCGCTGCGTCAAGCGGCTGGAGACGTTTGACCAAAAGCGCAAGGACGGCACGAACATTCTGCCCGACGCGGAGCACGATCATATCACCGCGGAGGAAAACCTCGCGCTCTACGATCAGCTTTGCGGCAAGCTGACCAACTCGGTGTTTGCAAAATGCCCCGGAAGCATCGCGAAAACCGTTACGGAAGGACGGGAGAAGTTCTCCAAGCTTACGATGGAGGCGCAGATTTCCTGTCTGATGAGCATCATCTCGTGGTTTGGGAATGTGCCGAACTGCAATCTTGAAGACATAGGCGGAGCAAAGAGCGCCGGCTCCAAGGTTCCGAGCTCCAAGCTTTCAAATTGGAAGAAGAGCTATGCGGATGTGCACATCATCGATGTCTCGGCCTCCGGACTGTATCAGTCCCGCAGCGAGAACCTTCTGACGCTGCTATGAGCTGGCGAACGGTGGTCATATC
>CAZMGO010000047.1:12951-16526 GCA_964565845.1 uncultured Oscillospiraceae bacterium
TCCCGCAGCGAGAACCTTCTGACGCTGCTATGAGCTGGCGAACGGTGGTCATATCCAGCCGGTGCAAACTGGACATGAAAATGGGCTACATGGTCATTCGTGGAGAGGAGACGCGCCGAATTTTTCTTGATGAGATTGCCATTCTTCTGATTGAGAATCCGGCCGTCTCCCTCACGGGATGTCTGCTGGAGACGCTGGTGGAGCGAAAGGTGCGCGTAATCTTCTGCGACGCCCGCCGCTCTCCGATGGCGGAGCTGGCGCCCTATCATGGCAGCCACGACAGCGCGCGCAAGCTCCGCCTGCAGCTCGGCTGGACGGAAACGGCCAAGGCGGAGCTGTGGCGTGTCATCATCGGCGAAAAAATCGGCAAGCAGGCCGAGCTGCTTGCCGAACGCCGCAAAACGCGCGAGGCGCAGCTGCTGGAATCCTACATCCCGCAGATCGAGCCGCAGGATCGCACCAACCGGGAAGGGCCCGCCGCAAAGGTCTATTTCAACGCGCTTTTCGGCATGGACTTTTCCCGCCGCGTCGATACCCCGCTCAACGCTGCCCTGAATTACGGCTACAGCCTGCTTTTGTCGGCGTTCAACCGCGAGGTTGCGGCCTGCGGATACCTGACCCAGCTTGGGCTGCACCATGACAACGTGTTTAATCCCTTCAATCTCAGCAGCGACCTGATGGAGCCGTTCCGCGTTCTCATCGACCGACGAGTGCTCGATCTGGAATTCACGGAGCTGGATAAGACAGTGCGTTTGGCGCTGATCGGCGTTTTGAACGACGAGGTACAGATACGCGGCAGCGTGCAGACGGTGGCAAACGCCATAGGCATCTATGTAAAAAGCATGTTTGACGCACTGAACGAGGACGACCCGACGCGGGTTGAATTTTATCGAAAATGAGCTATCGATTTATGAGAATGATTGTGTTTTTTGACCTGCCCACGGAAACGGCGGAGGATCGGCGCGCCTACCGAAGCTTTCGAAACGGACTGATAAAAAGCGGCTTCCTCATGATGCAGGAGTCCGTATACTGCAAGCTGCTGCTCAATTCCACCGCCGACCAGCTGGCGCGTGAGAATCTACGCAAGCTTCGCCCGCCCCGCGGCCTTGTGCAGATTATGACGGTTACGGAAAAGCAGTTTTCCAAAATCGAATATCTGACCGGCACGTTTCACACGGACGTCATCAGCACGGACGAAAGGATTGTTGTGCTATGAACCTCGCGCATCCTCAGCTTGACCATGTGCTGACCATCGGCGGAAACTGCGTATCCACGCTGGTCATCGAGCAGCCCGCCTTCTTCCGCACCTTCCTGCAGGACATCGACGCGCAGATCGGCGGCGAAGGCGGAAGCGTCGTCCTCTCGAAGGACTACACACCCCTGCCCCTCGACCGCCACGCCGAACTGATCGACAGCTTTCTGCATTTTCAGCTCAGCCGCAAGCCGCTTTTGACAAGGCTTGTGAACCGTCTGGAGACGCGCGCCATGGAGGAGGATACCTATCTTCGCACGGCAGCCCTCACCGCCGAGCTGGAGAAATACATAATGGAGCTTGCGTCGGACTTGACATGTGATGTTTATTGTGCTAAAATGAATTTCGGCGGGATATTGCGCGCGGTCGGCATAGATTTTGTGCAGGATCAGGAAAGCGATCTGGAACGGCTTCTGGACTACATGGAGCTTACCCGGGAGCTGGATCACGAGCGGCTGTTTATCCTCGCCAACCTTCGCAGCTATTATTCGGATGCGGAGGTGGGGGCGTTTTTCGCCTCCGTAATCGCTCACGAGCTGTTGATTCTGCCGGTGGACAGCGTTTCCCGCGCGCATCTCAAAAATGAGCGGCGCGTGACGGTGGATGACGATCTCTGTGAGTTTTAGCGCTTGTTTTAGCCCCGTTCGCTCTCGCCTCTGCGGCTGGTAGGGTCGTTTTCCCGAATTCGGATTTGGGATTTGAGGTTTGAGAGTAGTGTAACTTCGTAGGGGTCTAAAACACGCGCTTTTTGTGGAATGTACGGGAAATGGTTTGAGAGTAGTGTAACTTCGTAGGGGTCTAAAACCCCTTTTCGTGGAGAGTATAGCAAGGAGGTGTTTGAGAGTAGTGTAACTTCGTAGGGGTCTAAAACGATGCCTTAGTCTGTGAAAAGCCGGGACCGGTTTGAGAGTAGTGTAACTTCGTAGGGGTCTAAAACAGAAAAGCCGTAGAGATTGGCACAAGTTCCGTTTGAGAGTAGTGTAACTTCGTAGGGGTCTAAAACGCTGACGCGCGCCGATACGGCCGCCATGGCGTTTGAGAGTAGTGTAACTTCGTAGGGGTCTAAAACCAATCTTTACCGCGTCCGATAACGGCATTGGTTTGAGAGTAGTGTAACTTCGTAGGGGTCTAAAACTGCTGTCGCCCTTCTGCGTTTCCGTCGTGTGTTTGAGAGTAGTGTAACTTCGTAGGGGTCTAAAACGAGGACGCAAGGGGCATCCCGAGAACGTCGGTTTGAGAGTAGTGTAACTTCGTAGGGGTCTAAAACTCAAGGGAATGGGGCACAAGAGAGGAGGAGTTTGAGAGTAGTGTAACTTCGTAGGGGTCTAAAACTTAGCGTTGTATCCATCCGGCTGTAGGCATGTTTGAGAGTAGTGTAACTTCGTAGGGGTCTAAAACATCGACGGAAGCGGACTGGGCACTGTATCGGTTTGAGAGTAGTGTAACTTCGTAGGGGTCTAAAACATCACTTTTTGGAATTTGTCAACCCATTTAGTTTGAGAGTAGTGTAACTTCGTAGGGGTCTAAAACCTACCGCGACGAGGAAGGACGATGGCCAGCGTTTGAGAGTAGTGTAACTTCGTAGGGGTCTAAAACGCGGTCGGTTAGTTAGTCGGCAACACGATAGTTTGAGAGTAGTGTAACTTCGTAGGGGTCTAAAACAAAGCCAACGTCGCCGCGCTCGAAGCGGACGTTTGAGAGTAGTGTAACTTCGTAGGGGTCTAAAACGCTGGGCGACGTTTACGCGGTCGGCTTTGGGTTTGAGAGTAGTGTAACTTCGTAGGGGTCTAAAACAAAGCCAACGTCGCCGCGCTCGAAGCGGACGTTTGAGAGTAGTGTAACTTCGTAGGGGTCTAAAACCCTACCTGCAACGCGCAAGCGCGGGCGAAGGTTTGAGAGTAGTGTAACTTCGTAGGGGTCTAAAACATCCGTTCTGGCGATCTGAACACCGACGCGGTTTGAGAGTAGTGTAACTTCGTAGGGGTCTAAAACAGGACGCTGGAAGCACTAAACAAGTACTACGTTTGAGAGTAGTGTAACTTCGTAGGGGTCTAAAACCATACGCCCGTCGTTCGTCTATCGCCAGTCGTTTGAGAGTAGTGTAACTTCGTAGGGGTCTAAAACTTAGCGTTGTATCCAACCAACTGTAGGCATGTTTGAGAGTAGTGTAACTTCGTAGGGGTCTAAAACGGAGGCCAAGCGATGAAGCAGATTGAACTGGTTTGAGAGTAGTGTAACTTCGTAGGGGTCTAAAATGCTATCCAAAAGGTTATCGCAGATGCGCATAGCACGAGCGCCGAGGCGGAAACATCCGCTTCGGCAC
>CAZMGO010000048.1:0-15751 GCA_964565845.1 uncultured Oscillospiraceae bacterium
TGCTGATGGACATCGGCCTTCCGTTTTTCAGCGGCTATTACTGGTGCAGCGAAATCCGCAAGACCTCGCGCGTGCCGATTCTTTTTCTGTCATCGGCGGCGGACAACATGAACATTGTGATGGCGATGAACATGGGCGGCGACGATTTTGTCGCCAAGCCGTTTGACATGAGCGTGCTGATGGCGAAAATTCAGGCGCTGCTTCGGCGCGCCTACGACTTCGCGCAGCCGTCGCCCTTGCTTGCGCATCGCGGCGCGGTGCTGGACGCGGGAAGCGGCACGCTGAAATATGAGGGAAGGACGATTGAGCTTACGCGCAACGAGCTTCGCATTCTGATGGCGCTGATGGAAAAGCGCGGGAACGTAGTAAGCCGCGAAAGGCTGATGGAGCGCCTGTGGGAAACGGACAGCTTTGTGGACGAAAACACGCTGACGGTAAACGTGAACCGTCTGCGCAAAAAGCTGGATGCAGCCGGGCTGACCGGCTTTATTACCACGCGCTTCGGCGTGGGCTATATGATTGAATAGGAGGCGCGCATGCGTTTTTTTCTTCAATATCTGCGTGCCCGCCGCACGGCGCTCTGTGCGTTTGCGGCGGCTGTGCTCGTGTTTCCATTGGTGTTTTTTCTGTATGGGCTTCCGAAGCAGGCGCTGTTGTATCCCTCGGCGCTGGCGGCGCTGATTGGACTGTGCGCGTTCGCGGCGGATTTTCTGAAATTTCGGCGGCGGCACGCGCAGCTTGCGCGGCTGCAGCGGTTTCAGGAGGGCATGACGCTTGAGCTGCCTGCGCCTGCCGACGCGCTGGAGGCAGACTATCAGGCGCTTCTTCAGATGCTGGAGGCGCGCGAGGCCGAGCTTCGAACGCAGCAGGAGCGCCGCTATCAGGATATGTGCGATTATTATACCACATGGGCGCATCAAATTAAAACGCCCATTGCCGCCATGCGGCTGAACCTGAAAAACGAGGATTCGCCGCTTTCGCGCAGGCTTTTGAGCGACCTGATGCGGGTAGAGCGATATGTGGAAATGGTGATGGCCTATTTGCGCGTAGAATCGCCGTCAACGGATTATCTGCTGCGCAGAATCCGCATTGACGACGCCGTGAAGCGCGCCGTGCGTCCGTTCGCCGGAGAATTCATCGCGCGCAGGCTGAAGCTGGATTATGAGGAAACCGGCCTTTCCGCCGTGAGCGACGAAAAATGGCTGGTGTTCGTGCTGGAGCAAATTCTTTCCAATGCGCTGAAATATACGCCCGAGGGCGGCATACGCATTTACCGCTCCGCGCCGAATACGCTTACGATTCGGGATACGGGCATCGGAATCGCGCCGGAGGATCTGCCGCGCGTGTTCGAAAAGGGCTACACGGGGCTGAACGGGCGCAGCGACCTGAAGGCGAGCGGCATCGGGCTGTATTTGAGCAAGCGAGTGCTCACAAAGCTCGGCCACGCCATTTCCGCCGAATCCGAGCCGGGTCAGGGCACGGCCATCCATATCGATTTCACGCAGCATGCGGACGGATTTTGACCGGCGGCTTCTCGCGGGCCGAACCATACCCTGCATTGCAAAGCGGGAATCAGGCTCGATGAACGGGCACGGCACACAGGGCGCTCAGCGTATCGTGCCACGCGGAAATCTGGCGCGGCGTCGGCGGCACAATGGGATTCGGCGCCTTGCCGAGCTGCACGCGCTTGCCGTCGCCAAGCGCGTGATAGGGCAGCAGGTCAACCTGCCGAATTCCCGGCAGGCTATGCGTGAGCTGACCGATGCCTTCAAAATGCGCCTGCGTATCGTTGCAGCCGGGTATGATGGGGCAGCGCAGCGTGAGCTTGGCCTTTGCCTCGGAGAGACGCGTCAGGTTTTCGCGAATGCGCACGTTGTCGACACCCGCAAACTGCCGATGCTTTTGCGGGTCGGTTTCCTTCCAGTCGAAGAGAAAGCCGTCCGTATAGGGCAGGATTCGTTCATATGCCTCATAGGATGCCTGCCCGCAGGTTTCCACGAGCACGCGCACGCCCTGCTCCGCAAGCGCCCTTGCAAGCGTAAGGGCAAAATCGGGCTGCGCCATCGGTTCGCCGCCCGAAAGCGTTACGCCGCCGTGTTTTCGAAAGAATGGCCGGTCGGGCAAAACCCTTTTGAGAATCTCGTCTACCGACATTCTTTGCCCGCAAAGGCGCGTCGCCCCGACGGGGCAGACGGAGGCGCATCGGCCGCAGCTCAGGCAGCGCGCGGCGTTCCAGTTTCCTGCCTCATCGCGGGCGCCGGATGGACACAAGGCGCATCGGCCGCAGTGCACGCACAGTGAGGCGTTCACCATGCACTGCGGCGATTGCTGCCAGGTTTCCGGATTGTGGCACCAAATACACCGAAGCGGACACCCCTTGAAGAAAACCGTCGTTCGAATGCCCGGGCCGTCGTTTACCGAGAAGGGAAGAATTTCCGTGACATATCCCTGTACATTGCTCATGAATCTGTTCCTGCAGCGCATTGGCTGCAATGTCAGTAAATCGTTCGGCGGAGCACGTCCTGCTGCGTCTGCGAATCCAGATCGATAAATCTGGCGCTGAAGCCGCCCACGCGAACAAACAGGTTCTGGTGCCGTTCGGGATGCACCAGCGCGTCCTCCATATCGCCCCGGTTCATCACGCTCACGTTCAAGGACAGGATTCCCAGCTCAAACGCCGCGTCAATCAGGTCGTTGACGGCCTCGGCGTGGTTATCGAACAGCTCGCGGCTCAGCTTCAGGTTTTGAGCCATGCCGGCGGTTCGGCTGGCGCTTGTGGAGGCAATCGAGCGCAGCATGGCCGGAAGCCCCTCCTTATCCATGCCTGCCATGGGATTGTTGCCGTTTGACAGATAGGTATACGCGTGCCGCCCATCCGCCGTCGCAAGCGTGCTGCGCCCCAAATCGGAATTGGCGCCGTTATTGATTACGACGACCAGATAGGAGCTGAGCCCCTGCCGCTTCGCCTGCGCGGCGACAAAATCAAAGATGTGATCGTTCACGCGCCCGGCCATTTCGTCTGCCGCCGCGTTGCCGTTTCCGAATTTCGGGCACTGAAGCAGCATGCGCCGCTCGGCCTCGAAGCCCGCAAAGTCCGCGTCGAGCATGGTGACAAGCTGCTTCAGCGTGAATTGCTTTTTGTCATATACCAGCTCACGAATGGCGGTGAGGCTGTCCGACACGGTAATGTTTCCGTAGGTTTCGAACGTTCCTGCCAGATAGCGCAGGCCGCCGTCAATCGCCGGCTTGGCGCGAGCCACACAGTCATCCGTCAGAAGACTTAGCATCAGCATCGGCGCGGATTCGCGTATCGCGTCGTATACCGTGCGGTGATGGCACGCGGCGATGGCCGTGAAATATTCTGCCTGCCTTTTATACGCGTCAAACAGCTGCTCGAAGGTTTCGAACGTCTCCGGCGCGCCCAAATTCAGGCCGTGCGCACAGCCGCGGACGGGATCAATGCCCTCGTGAAGCGTGACCTCGAGCACCTTGGCAAGGTTGATAAGGTCGTTTGGCGTTCCCATGCTTTTATGGCCGATGACATACTCGCCGCAGCCGAAAAAGCCGTATTGCTCCGCCTCGGCGCGGCTCACGTGCATGCTCTGCTCCACGGCCTTCATGGACGCCGTGTCGTTGAACAGCAGCGGAAACGTCATGCCGGTTTTCAGCATCTCCATGCCCTTGCTCCGAACCTCGGCGGACATGCCCGGATACATTCTCAGCGAAAGCTGAGGCTTCAGCTCACGCCGCCGCATGGCGGTATCCATGGCCAGCAAGGCAAAGCGGTCGGCGTTTGCCTCATTGCGCCGACCGACGCCGCCCAGAATCACGCGGCCATCGCGGGTGTCGTTTTCGCGCATCATGCAATAGAAGGCATCCAGCAGATCGGCGGCCTCCTCGCGCAGCAGCACGCCGCCGTCAACGTCGTGCACATACCAGTCGCCAAGGTATACGTCCATTCGTCCAAAATCGCGGAAGCCGGAGAAGGTCGCATACAGCAGAACCAGCTGCATCGCCTCCATCAGGCTTGTCGGCGCCTTTGTCTGAAGATTGCGGACGCATGTCCGCATTTTTTCAAGCCGTCGGCTGCCGGGGTTTTGATTCAGCAGACCGCAAAGCTCCTCCTCGTAGCGGCGCAGAATCGCCGTGAGAATATCCAATACGCCCTCCAGCGCATTCAGAAAATCTCTCTGCCGTTCGGTGAGGGCGGCATCCTGCCGCCTCGCGTCGAGCAACTCCCTGAGCCCGGGAAGGCCAAGCTGCACGAGCCGGTCGTAGTCCAGCTGAGAGACCACCAGCCTGTAAAGGCCAAAGATTGCGCCGGAATCCCTGTTCCACAGGTCGCTGGGCATTTCCCGGCGCATGGACGCATCAAAGCGGGCATGCGCGCGGGCCGTCGTGTTTTCATTCCTCCAGAAGGCAATCAAATCCGCAATCGCCCTGCGCATTTCGGGCGTTTGATCGGGTCGATTCATCACGTGCGTCAGGCGATCCAAATCGGCGTAAAAGCCCACGTGATCCAAGCCGTCGGTCTCGTCGTTCCAGTAGCTGGGCGCTACGCCCAGTGGGCGGAAAACCCGGCGACCGACAAACCGGTCGCCCTCCCGCACGGGCATGGCGGAGGCTGGCAGCGCAATCCTCAGACAGGCGCATTCCCGCAGCGCGAGACTCTTTTCCGCGGCTTCCTGATAAGCCCGGGTAAAGTCAAACTCAGCCTTCAGGTCGTTTGGCAGATGCGCATCGTCCCACGCATAGTAATTTCGCATACTCTCTAACCAGCCTTTCAAAAAGGCGCCGCCGAATTCTCCAGCGGCGCCCTTTTCAGTTTTCGTGCTTACTTGTTGTTAAACCACTCGTTGGCTTCCGCATACAGCGTCTCGCCGCCGGCGGCATTGTAGCTGGCAACGTATTCATCCCAGCTGTCGATGCTCGCCTTGCCGGTGATGATGTTCACCCACGCCTCGTCGCGAATGGTGTTCAGCTCGCCCATCAGGTCGGACTGAGAGGGCAGGGTGACGGAAACGGCGTTCTGGATGTAGCTGTCATACTGGGGCTTCTTGAACCAGTTGAGTCGGTTTGCGATGGACGGATCGTTGTAGTACGCAAGGTTATACGCGGTGGTGCTGAAGGCGCGGTCGGCGCCGTACAGGCTGCGGCAGCCCCAAACGCCCACGGCGTTCAGATCCGCATTGGTCATGCCGGAATTGCGGGTAATGGTGCCGTCCTCGTTGAGCGTGTAATGCTCGCCCTCGATGCCGGCAAACGCCGCAAGGTACAGCTCGTCATCGGTTGCAAACGCGTTCATGATCTGGAAGATGACGGCAAGCTTTTCGTCGCTCATGGAGGCGTTGTAAACCGCGCTCTCGGATACTGCCACGGAGTAGCCGACGCAGTATCCGTATTCGCCGTCGGGGCCGGCCGGCCACGGGCCATAGACGAAGGTGGAATCCTCGCCGTTGACGGCCCAGTATTCCTGCGCGCAGGGGCCGCCCTCGTCGGCTTCGCTGGTAACGCCCTTCAGGCGGTAGTGGTCAATGGAGGCCAGCGCGCTTACGCCATAGCGGCCATTTACGAAGCCGTTGGAGATGGCCCAGTAGCTGCCGGAGATGGCTTCCGTGCCGGTAACGAACTCGGGGTCGATCACGCCGTCGGCGTACATCTGCGCAAGCAGCTCAAGAACGGCCTTGGAGTTCTCGTCCACGTCGGGGTTAACGATTTCGCCGTCCTTGTTCATCCAATAGGAGGTGCCGCCTAAGAAGCCCTCGTACATGCCATAGGCGCCGAAGAGCGCTTTGATGGCCGTGCAGGACATGCCGTAGGTATCGTCCACGCCGTTGCCGTCGGGATCTTCCTTGGCGAAGCGGTACATGAGCTCCACGAACTCGTCGATGGTGGTGGGCAGCTGATCCTCGGTGACGCCTAGCTTCTCCAGCCAGTCGCCGCGGTAAATCATGGCCTTGTAGGGCATGGAGCCGTCGGGCTTGAAGGACGGAACCGTAACCATCTTGCCGTCGATCATGGAGGCCTCGACCCACTGGTCAACGTCGCCCCTCAGGTCGCCGTACGCCGCGCCGTTCATGACGAACTCGTAGACGTCCGGAGCGTTCTCCTTAAAGAAATCCATGCTCCAGCTCTTAATGACACCCTGCTCGTAGTAGGTTTCGAGCAGCGTGGAGCTGTTGGCAAGGAAGATGTCGGGCGCAGTTTCCAGATTGGTGAGCTTGGGATTGAGCACGTCGGTGTAATTGCTGTTCTCGATGTACTGAACCTCAATCTCCACGTTGATTCCGTGCTTTTCAAGAAGCAGCTTTTCGACCAGAGGCGTTACGACGTCCTTCTCGTCGTCGATGGGGCCGAACATGTAGCCCGCCACAGAGATATGCATGGGCGCATCCTCGGCGAGCGCGGTGGGAACCATGCTCACAAGCATTGCCAGAGCCAGCAGAAGCGAGAGGAAACCGATACCTTTCTTCACAACAAATACCTCCTGATTATTTTTAAGGGCTCAGCCCTTTAGGGATCCAATCATGATGCCCTTTACAAAGTAGCGCTGAATAAAGGGATACACGCACAGAATGGGAAGTGTCGTTACAAAGATGCACGCAGCCTTCAGACCCTCGGAGCTGGCAACGCTGTCCGCCTCGCTGGCCCGGGAGGCGATGTCGGTGTCCAGAATTTCCTTGGAGCCCGTAATGATGATGCGGCGCAGAATAATCTGCAGCGTGAACTTCGTGTCGTCGGAAATGTAAAGAAGCACGTCGTACCATGCGTTCCAGTGTCCGACCGCCAGCCACAGCGCGACCGTAGCTAAAATCGGCTTGGACAACGGCAGGATAATCTGAAGGAAGATGCGCAGCCGTCCCGCGCCGTCAATCAGGCAGCTTTCCTCGATTTCCTCCGGCAGAGAGCTGAAGTAATTGCGGATGATGACCAGATTGTATGCGCTGATGAAGCCGGGCAGGATCATGGCGGCATAGGTATCCATCAGGCCGAGCTTCTGCACCAGCAGATAGTTCGGAATCAGTCCGCCGGAAAAGAACATGGTAAACACAATCACCAGCGTCCAGAACGTGCGGTTGGGGAAGAATTTCTTGCTCAGGCAATAGGCGCCCATGGCCGTGAAGAACAGCTGAAGCGTGGTGCCCGCAACCGTGCGGATCAGCGTGTTTTTATAGCCGAGCCAGATGTAGCGGTTGTCGATGACCTTCGCGTAGTTGTCCCACGTGAGATCCTTGGGATAGAGCAAAAGGCCGCCCTTGGTCGCGATGTAGGAGGGGGAAAGCGAAAGGTTCAGCAGGTGCCAGAAGGCGACCACAATCGTGAGCGAGAAAAGCCCCAGCAGCAGATAGATCACAGCCTTGCCGACGGTGAAGCGGTCGGCTCTGTTTCCCTTGCGTGTACTCATATCACCAGATCCCCTCTCCGCTGATACGCTTGGCAATCTGATTCGTGCCAACCACCAGAATAAATCCGACGATATTCTTAAACAGACCCACAGCCGTGGACATGTCATAGTTCATGTCGTTGATGCCGATTCGGTATACGTAGGTATCGATGATGTCGGCGGAATCGTATACGGCGCTGTTGTATAGGTTGAAAATCTGGTCAAAGCCCGCGTCCATGATGGAGCCGACGTTTAAAATCAGCATTACCACGATTGTGGGCGCCAGCAGAGGCAGCGTGATAAAGAACGTGCATTGGAAGCGCGTCGCGCCGTCGCAGGAGGCCGCCTCGTACAGGGCAGGATCGATGCCCGCGATGGTTGCCAGATAGATGATGGATGACCAGCCGACGTTTTTCCAAATGTCCGTCGCAATCAGCGTGCCGCGGAAATAGCTGTTGTCGCCAAGGAAGAAGATGGGCTCCTGACGGCCGAACAGATGCTTCAGCAGATAATTCACCGCGCCGTTGTTGGGAGACAGCAGCTGCTGAAACATGCCGGCCAGCACGACCCATGACAAAAAATGCGGCAGATAGCTGATTGTCTGCACCGCGCGCTGATAGCGCTTGTGCGTGACCTCGTTCAGCATGAGCGCCAGCAGAATGGGCGCCGGAAAGCCAATAACCAGCTTGAGTCCGCTGATAATCAGCGTGTTGCGCATGGAGCGGAGGAACGTGGAGGTTCGAAAAGCAATCGCGAAATTCTGAAAGCCGACCCATTCGCTGCCCCAGATGCCCCTGCTGATTTTGAAATCCTTGAACGCGATGACGATGCCGCCCATGGGTATATATTTGAATATGATAAAATAGAGCAGCACCGGCAGAAACATAAGCACGAGCGAGGCGTATTTCCTATAGGCACGGACGGTGTCTGCAAAAGGGGATGCGCCCCTTTTTGCTGCGGCTGTGGGCTGCTGACTCATGCGATCACCCCGCTTCACGGAAATTCTTTTGATAACATTATATCCGCTTTCACAGGCTGCGCAAAGTGCAATTTGGATAGAATTATGTGCAGAAATTCACTTTTTCAGTTTGGAGAAAAGGGGGCAGGGCGCAGGGCGACGCGCGCATCCCATTTTATGGACGGCGCATGCCCTGCCGGTATCTCTGCGGCGTTACGCCGTAATATTTGCGGAAGGCGCGGGTGAAGGTGCTCGTGTCGCTGTAGCTGCATGCCTCGCCGACCGTCTGGTTGCTTTGTCCGCGGTTCAGCAGGTCTACGGCATACTGCATACGGCACTGAATTACATACTGGTGGGGCGTCATGCCTGTTTCGCGGGAAAAAACCCGAATGAAGTAATTGGGATTATAGCCCTGCAGGCTGCTGAGCTTCTCCACCTTGATTTCCTCGGAGATATGCTCGAAGATAAACGCGCGCACATGGTTTACCATGGGCGAGGAGCTGACAAAGCGCATATTTCCGCTCAGGAACGCGGCGAGTGAATCCGACAGAGCCTCCAGCAAATCCGCGCGCTGCTCCTGAATGGCGCGCTGGAGCGCGTGCACATAGGCATGCAGACAGTCCTGCGCAGGCTGCATTTCGATTAACCCGGTTACATGCGCCTGCGGAAACACCATGTGAAGATAGGTGCAGCAGAAGTCCATGCTGCGATTGCGCCATACATGGTAGGGCTGCGTGGAGGGGAGCGCATACAGGCGGCCGGGCAGCAGACGGCAGGTGAGCTCCTCGTCGGAATAGGTTACCTCTCCGCTCATGATGTAGTAAATTCGCGAATACCCCGGCGGCACCCGTTCACAAAGCTCCCAGTCCGGCATGACAACCGTGTTTCCGTACTCAAGCAGCATCTGTACGCTCGCTCCCTCCGTTTGCTCGTGCGCGAAATTTTCTTGCCGTAAGCAGGCCGGCGTTTGCCCTGCCGGATGCAGAGAAACGCGGCATTATCCCAGATGCTCGTCGATGATTGCCCATGCGCGGACGGCCGTTTCCTCAAACGGCGCGTCCATTTGGTATTCCGCCGGACGCCGCGTCAGCAGGCGCTGGAAGCCGAAGCGCTGATAAATTCGAATCGCCGGATAGCTGAACGTCTGCGAAATCAGATACACGCCGCCGGGCGTGCCCAGTGCCTCGTGAAGCTGCAAAAGGCGGCTCAGCATCGCGCCGCACAGGCCGCGGCGCTGATGGTTTTCGTCGGTTGCCACCCAGTGAATGCGGTCGATTTCCGCGCCGAACGGGCTTCCGAACCACAGCGCAGCCGACGCGACCGGCGTTCCGGCGCAATCCCGCACGAACAGCATGCGCTCCGGCAGCGCCTCGGCGCGGCTCATGAATTCCGAATCGAACAGGCTCTCCGCCTGCGCGCGCGTTTTCAGCTGGCAGGACGAAAGCTGCACGGCAATCCAATCCACTCTTCCGGTTTCGGGACGGTAGAAATCGAAGGTATAGCCCGCCGGAAGGGGACATGCCGAAACGGGCGCGCCGTCCTCGCGCAGCATCCATACGGGGAGATAGGGCACGGTGCGATCAATCATAGGGAAGCCTCCTTCGCCGTAAAAATCAGATCGAGCATGTCGTCCTCGCCGGGCTGCTCCCGGCACTCGGCGCCGCACAGGGCGATAAAGCGCGCCCAAAATGCGCGGGCAGGGTGGTTTTTTCGGTATACGCTCAGGCACCAGCGGCCGGGTCGTCCGTTCATTGCAAGCGACGCGGCGCGTCGGGCGATTCCGCGTCCGCGCGCGGCGCGAATCAAATACAGCTCCTGAAAGCACCAGCTGCAGCCGGGCAGGGCGTAGCGCGCGTCCGTGACCATGACAAGCCCGCAGGGCGCGCCGTCCGTCAGGATGACATAGGGAAACACGCCGTCTCCGAAGGGCAGAATGTCGTCCACCGTGTCGGCGGCGAAATAGCCGTTTTCGTCGATCGAGCCAAAATCGCCGCAGTACGCGCCCAGCTCGTTCTGGTACAGGTTGAACAGATTCATCAGAAGCGTGCGGTCGTGCGCCCCTGCCGGGCGGATTTGAACGTCCATAGACCTCCCGCCTTTCCGTTTCGCTCGTTTACAGATTCTCCAGCGCATGCAAAAAATCCTTCCAGACACGTGAAATTTGCGTTTTTCTCTACCCAAAGCGGGCGATCTGTAGTATGATAACATCAAGGAATTTTGCATTCGAAAGGAGCACACACAATGCGACTGAATTTTGAAAGTCTGGTCTACGACCTTCCCGAGGATATTCTTCGTGCCGAGCTGGCCGGAGACTTTGACCGCGAGCGCCGTTTGATTGACCGGCGGCTGGCGGATGCGCGCCTGTCGGACGGCATGCGCGACCGTTTGCTGGTGGAGCGCGAGCTGATTGACCGCCGCCTGCGCCGCTACGTGCTTACCCGCGCGGAGGCGATTGCGGCCTGTCAGGCGCGCATTCGCGACTTCACCGAGGAGGAGTTCGACCGGCTGGAGGACGATGGCTGCATGGATTCGTTCTATGTGCACGGCGAGCGGAGGTATCTTCGCAGCGCAGCCGGTTCCCTGGTTCACATGTTCCCGGCCATTTACGCGCGCGCCAATGAGGAGGAGGACGAGCCTGGCCGTCTGGATGCCTATATCGACGAGATTACGAAAAACGGCGAGAGCGCGTATCACCTCCGCGTGAAAAGCGAGGTGCGCATGAACCCCGCCGCGTTCGTTCCCGGCGAGACGTATCTTGCGCATCTGCCCGTCCCGGCTGCCTGCGCGCAGCAGCCCGCGCGCGAAATCTCCGTGTTCGCGGATGCGGACGGCGACGTTGCGCCCGTGGATGCGTTTCAGCGCGCCGTGTGCTATCGCCGCCAAATGAACGAGAACCGCCCGTTTGCGGTGGAGTACGAATTTACCAGCCGCCTAAAATACGTGAATCCCTTTGAGGATACGCCGCATATCGTGTATCCGGACGCGCTGCCCGTGTGCCCGGACGACCTTGCCGAGCAGCTGCCGCACATCAGCTTCACACCGTATCTGAAGCGGCTGGCGCGGGAGATCGCCGGGAACGAGACGCGCCAGCTGTACCTGGCACGCCGCGCCTATGATTACGTGACGCGCAATGTGCGCTATTCCTTCATGCGCTCTTATATTCTCATGGAGCGGCATGCGGAATATGCGGCGCTGAATCTCAAGGGCGACTGCGGCATTCAGGCCATACTGTTCATCACGCTGTGCCGCCTGATGGGCGTTCCGGCGCGCTGGCAGAGCGGTCTCACCGTGGAAACCAAAACCACCGGAAACCACGATTGGGCGCAGTTCTACACCGAGGAGTTCGGCTGGCTGTTTGCCGATCCGTCCTTCGGCGGCGGCGCGTTCAAGCGGGGCGACGAGCGCCGCTGGAACTTCTACTTTGGCAATCTCGACCCATTCCGCATGATCGCCAACCGCCGGTATCAGACGGAATTCGACGTGCCCAAGGCCTTTGAGCGCTTCGATCCCTATGACAATCAGGACGGCGAAATCGAAACGGAAACGCGTGGGCTGGACAACACGGACTTCGATACCGTCAATACCACGCTCGTCTATCGGAAGCTCAAATAGCACATGGGAGGTATCCGCATGCAATCCAACGCAAAAACCGACAGGGAAAGCGTAGGGCAGGTGCTCTACCGCGTATTCATCGGCATCATCATCGGCTTCGCAAACGTCATACCCGGTGTCAGCGGCGGCACGGCCATGGTGGTCTTCGGTGTGTACGAGCGCATCATTCTGTTTCTTACCGACATCCGTCACCGCCTGAAGGAGGATTGGAAATTCTTCCTTCCCATCGGCGTCGGCATGGCGATTTCCATTTTGTTTTTCGGAAGCGTCATGGACGTGCTGCTTCAGGAGCATGAGGCGCTGACGCAGACATTCTTCATCGGCGTCATCGTGTTTTCCGTGCCGATGATTTTCCGGGAGGCGTTCGCCGGGAAGCGCGACAGAAGCAAGGATCTTCTGTGCGTGGTCATCTTCCTTGTGGTGGTGGCGCTGATGGTGGTTATGGCCGTGCTCAAAACGGACACCGATCAGCAGAAGGCCGTCATTGAGGCGGGCGTGGAGCAGGGTGAGATTGCCGTCTCCGGCGGCAGCTGGCTACTGGAGGCCGTCAAGATGATTGGCTGCGGCGCGCTTGCCTGTGCCACGATGATTATTCCGGGCATCTCCGGCTCGCTGGTGATGGTAATCATCGGCGTGTACGGCGAAATCATGGCTGCGCTGCATGCGCTGAACCTTGCCGTGCTCGTGCCGTTTGCCGTCGGCTGCCTGCTGGGGCTGTTCTTCTGCGCGGAGCTGATTCGCTTCCTATTAAAAAGGTATCCGCGGCAGACCTATTCCGCCATTCTCGGCTTCGTCGTTGGTTCCGTGTTTCCCATCTTCCCCGGCTGGGCATATAT
The DNA here is from genome assembly GCA_964565845.1 of uncultured Oscillospiraceae bacterium. Classification (GTDB taxonomy): domain Bacteria; phylum Bacillota; class Clostridia; order Christensenellales; family Aristaeellaceae; genus SFHK01. Next base: position 12,791 of record CAZMGO010000048.1, read on the forward strand.
CGCCCCCGTGATTGCCTTCGGCGTGGGTGCCGCGGCGATTGTGGTCTGCGACAAGTTTGCGCCTCCGGCGAAATAGAACCGTGCGTACAACGATGAAAATCGCATAAGCCGAAACCGCGCGTCCGCTCGAATGAAGCGGACGCGCGGTTTCGGGTTGAGGGCTGCGCATCGACGGAGTTTTCGTCCGTCATTTCACGACGCCCTTTTTCAGAATGATGTTTGCATACAGTGCGCTTTCCCCGGTTGCAACGACGGCATAGCACTGTTTCGCGCGGTCATAGAAGTCGAAGCGGCCGATGTTTTCAATCTGCTTATGGCCCTCGTGCTTTTCAATGACCCTTTCGTATTCCTTCCAGATTACGGGATCCACGTTGTCGCCGGGCACAACCTGCATCAGCGTTACGGGCGCGTCCACATAGGTATCCAGCGGGAACAGCGCGAGAATGGCGTCCAAAATTTCGGTCACGCCGTGGCCGTCCAGACGCACGAGACGCTGGGCAATGGAGGCCGCCGGGAAGTTTCCGTCGCCGATGCAAAGCTCGTCGCCGTGTCCCATTTCCATCAGAATTTTCAGAAGCTCCGGGGAAAGAATCGGGGAAATACCCTTCAGCATGGTTCGTCTCCTCCTGTTGTTGGCATGGTTACGAGATTATCGTTTGTTTCAACCGCTCCGCGCGCGGCGGGAACGGCGGAAAGACGGGCAGCAGGTGCGCCGGGCGTGCCTGCGGAGGTATGGAAGCGGCGCAGGCGCAGCGCGTTGGCCACCACGAAGATGCTGGACAGGCACATGACGGCGGTGGCCAGCATGGGGCTGAATTGCAGCCCGAGCAGCGGGTACAGCGCGCCCGCGGCGACCGGGATGCCGATTACATTATAGAAAAACGCCCAGAACAGGTTCTCGCGCACGACGCGCATGGTCATGCATCCAAGCCGGACGGCCTGCGCGACGAGCCGCATGTCGTTTCGAAGAATGACCACGTCCGCCGATTCGATGGCCACGTCGGTGCCGTTGCCCACGGTTACCGTGAGACCCGAGCGCCGGAGCCCCGGCGCGTCGTGCGCGCCGTCGCTGACCAGCATTACGCGCTTGCCGTCCGCCTCCAAAATGCGCAGCATTACGTCCTTGTCGTCGGGGCTTAAGCCGCTGCGCGCCTCGGTGATGCCGGCGTGACGCGCGATGGCGTCTGCCGTGCGCTGATCGTCGCCGGTCAGCATCAGGGTGGAAACCCCGTCCGCGCTCAGCGCGCCGACGGCATCCACGGCGGAGGGACGAAGCTCGTCCCGAAGGGCAATCAGCCCGCGCACGCGTCCGTCGGATGCGACGAACAGCGGAACCGCGCCTTCATCGCTCACGTCATCGGCGCGTTCGCGCCATGCGGAAACGTCCTGCGCGCTCTTATCCATCAGCGTCAGGCTGCCGATCAGCACGCGCGCGCCGCCCACGCAGGCGCGAACGCCCTCGCCGGAAATTTCCTCGTATTCCGTCGCGTCGTCAATCGGCAGGTTGAGAGAAGCGGCCTCGTCGCAGATTGCCTGCGCACAGGGATGCGTGCCCGCGCGCAGGGCGGAGGCGGCCAGCGCCATCAGCGTGCGCCGCGATTCGCCGTCCGACAGCACGCAGCCGCACACGCGCATTTTCCCGGAGGTGAGCGTTCCGGCCTTATCGAACATCACGGTGTCGGTCGCGCCCAGCTGCTCCAGCGCCGCGGCGTTTTTGATGAGAATGCCAAGCTCTGCGCCGCGCCCCGTTCCGGCCATGATGGCCGTGGGCGTCGCCAGCCCCAGCGCGCACGGGCAGGAAATCACCAGCACGCACACGGCGGATTTCACGGCGAACGCGGCGCTCTCTCCAAAGACGCTCCACAGAACGGCCGTCGCTATCGAAAGAAGAATGACCAGCGGCACAAACACGGCGGCGGCGCGGTCGGCCTTGCGCGCGATGGGCGCCTTGGTCGAGCCGGCCTCCTCCACCAGCGCCAGAATCTGGTTCAGGCGCATGTCCGCGCCGCTTCGCTCCGTGCGCATTGTGAATGCGCCGTCCAAGCACACGCTCGCGCCCAGCACCGAGTCGCCCTCGCCCAGTGAGGCCGGGGTGCTTTCGCCCGTGAACATGGAAACGTCCAGCCGTCCGTCGCCGGACAGAATGACGCCGTCGGCAGGCACCACGTCGCCCCGACGCACGAAAACCGTGTCCCCGGAGGAAACCTCGGCGGCCGGAATGACCGTTTCATTGCCGCCGCGAACCACGCGCGCCGCTTCGGGGCGCAGGCGCTTCAGCCGCGCAATGGCCTCGCTGGTACGAACGCGCGCCAGCGTTTCGGCATACTTGCCCAGCGTCACCAGCGCAAGAATCATGGCGGAGGTGTCAAAATACAGGTGCATTTCGTGCGTTGCGCCGGCGGAAAGCTTCCATGCGCCCAGCACCAGCTCAAACAGGCTGTAGGCCGCGGACGTGCCCGCGCCCAGCGCCACCAGCGTGTACATGTTTGGCGCGAAATGGATGAGCGATTTCCAGCCGCCGAGCAATACGTCCCGGCACAGAACAAGGACGGGAAGCAGCAGAATCAGCTGCATTACGGCGGCGGACAGCGGATAGCAGAATACTTCCGGCAGCGGCAGATGCAGCGGCCTTGCAAGGCACAAATATAAAATCAGCAACGAAAACAGCCATACGAGCACCAGATGCGAAAGCAGTCTGCGCTTTTCCCGTTTTCTCTCGCCGTCCGGACGCTTTTCCCGCGCATGCGCCACATAGCCCGTTGCGGCGACTGCGGCGATGATGTCGCCGGGGGTAACCTCGTCCTCGTCGAACGACACGCACATGTCGCCCGTGACCATGTTTAAGGAAACGTCCAGCACGCCCTCCAGCGCGCGCACGCGTTTTTCTACCTGTGAAGCGCATGAAGCGCCGCCGATTTCCGTGATTCGAAAGGTTCGTTTCACGCTTTCGCCTCCCGATGC
>CAZMGO010000049.1:0-15610 GCA_964565845.1 uncultured Oscillospiraceae bacterium
CCGCACAAATTATGATTTTTCAAGAATTTTGCAGGAATCTCCTGCGGTTCCTTCAAAAAGCATAGACAAACGGCTGCCGCTGTCCATGCTTTTTTTCGATATTGAATCGGCCTGCCGGGTACAGGCCTGCGCCGTTTAAAAACGGAAATGTCCCTCCTCCGCCGGTCAGGACTTTTCCGCCATCTGCTCCGCGCCGCAGCGCAGAAGCAGGGAGACGACAAGAAGCACAATGCCGAAGAAGGCGGTCAGGCCGCCGTCGATGTCGCTCAGCGGCTCCGCGCCGAACGCCTTATGCAGCACGGCGCTCACGATGACCGCCGCGATGGGCAGCACGAGGGCGCGAATGCCGAGCGCGCGCATTTCGTCCGCGCCGCGCACGGTGAAGGGCGTTCCATCGGCAAGCTCCGCGCGCGCGCAGCGCGCGGCGTACAGCGCAAGCAGGCCGTTCGTGATGGCGAACGCCGCATCGGAAAGCAGCGTGGCCAGCACCTGATTCCGCGTTTCGCAGTTCATGTGCGCGCGAAGCTGCCCGGCAAGGCTGCTTTCGCCCGCGGCGCAGGCGACCACCGCCGCCGCCAGCGCGCAGAGGGCGTACAGGAAGCAGGCATACTGGGCGATTCTCGCCAGCACATGAACGACACCGTAGATTTTCTGAAGCTTCGAAAGCGATTTCATGGTATGATTTCTCCTTTCCCGTCAGGCCTCGCCGTTGGCGATTCGGGCGTACACGTCCTCCGGAATCATCGGGGAGGCGATTTCCGAAAGCAGCGCCGCGTCGATTTCTCCGATGCGCGCGTACTGCTCGCCGGCGCGCTTCACCAGCGCCAGCCGGGGCAGGGTAACCTCCGCGGCCTCCGGCGCGTTGAACATCGGGCTTTCCGGCACGGTCAGGATGGTGTGCCGGTTCGGGAACATGTATTTGAATTCCAGAATCATCGGCTCAAAGTTGCTTTTGCCGTTCGGGAAGCCGCAGCCGCTGATCATCAGATAGCGCAGGCGCGAAAAGTCCGCCTGCCCCACGTGCTCGTAGCGGTCGCCCGCCCGGCGCATTGCCATGGACGACAGCGGCATGGTGCGATCCATCAGCGCCTTCAGCGGCGCGGGCAGGCCGTAGCAGTACAGCGGGAAGCTGAGCAGCAGCACGTCGCTTGCAAGGATTTTTTCAAGCAGCTCCGCCATGTCGTCGTGCAGCACGCAGGTGCCGCCGTTTCGCTTGCAGGTAAAGCAGCCCCGGCAATAGCCGATGCGCTTTTCCGTCACGTGAATCAGCTCCACCTCCACGGGAACCGCCTCGCGCATGCCCTCCAGAAACGCGCGCGTGATGTGCAGCGTGTCGCTTTTTTCACCCTTGGGACTTCCGTTCAAAACGAGTACCTTCATTGTGCATTCTCCTTCCTCGCGTTCGCCCGCAGCGGCTCCAGCCGGGCGCGCGTTCGCGCCTCGTCCGCACCGGCGGCAATCAACGCGCCATAGCCCATGCGGAACAGCTTCTCCTTCGCCTCGGCGCGCGCAGCCGTCAGCAGTCCGCCAATCAGCAGGGTAACAATGCCCTGCGTATAGATGATGCAGTCCTCCATCCACGTTCGCGCGGTCTCCACGGAAATTTCCAGCGCCGCGGCAATGGCGGAAGCGTCCTTCCGGATGCTCTCCAAATTGAAAATGGACAGGAACTCGCCTCCGTGCGCGCGTCCGTCGGGCGTCTGCGTGATGAAGCGCAGAAGCCGCGGCTGGTCGTACGCCAGATCAATATAGCTCGTGCCGACGCCGTAAAACGCCGCCAGCGGATCGCTCGCCGTCGGGCGCACGCGCTCGGTCGCATACGCCACCGCCTCCGCCGCCAGCGCCGCGCGAAAGCCCTCCATGCCGCCGAACTGCCACGAAATCGGCTGCGTCGAGCAGCCCAAGCGCTCCGCAACCGCCGTGATGCGGATGCTCTCGTAGCCGTCCTCCATCAGCATCTGAAGCGCCGTGTGCAGAATCTGCTCCCTCGAAATCTGAGGCCGACTGGGCATGCATACCACTCCCCTTCTAAATATAAATCGTTTTACTGTAAATCGATTTATATTATATGCAAAAAGAACACGCCGTCAAGGGCTTTTCAAAATCTTTTCATTCGAACGCGCCCAAGGCGGCTGCGGGCTTTTCAGTCGGGCAGCTCGACGAGGAAGGTGGTTCCCTGAGACGGACAACTTTGGACGGTGATTTCGCCCCGGCACAGATCGATGATGCGCCGAACCAGCGCCAGCCCCAGACCGTTCCCCTCGCTTTTTCGAGATGGGTCTGCCTGATAGAATTTTTCGAAGATGTGCTTTTGCACCTCCTCCGTCATGCCCTCGCCGTGGTCGGCAATCGAAACAAGCACGCATCGCTCCCGCCGTTCCATTTTCACGGCAATCAGGCCGCCGACGGGGGAATATTTAATCGCGTTGTCCAGCAAATTCAGCCACACCGGCTCCAAAAGCCCGCAGCTGCCGTAATACTTGATGCTTTCCAGCTCAATGTCCAGCTCGATTTCCTTTGCGGCCCACTTGCTTTCCAGCGTCAAAACGCATTGCCGGATTTGCTCGTCCAGCCGGTATTCGCGCTGATCGGGCACGATTTCCTGATTTTCTAGCTTGGACAAAAGCAGAATATTGCCGGACATGCGGCTGAGCCTGCGGGAATTTTCCAGAATTTTCTCGACATAATGCGCGCGCTTCGCCTCCGGCAGCCTCGGATTCTGCAGCAGCGTCGCGTAGCCCTCGATGGCGGCGATGGGCGTTTTGAATTCATGGGAAACGTTGGCCACGAAATCGCTGCGCAGGGTCTCGATATGGGCAAGGTCGTAGGTCATGGCGTTGAAGCGCCGCGCCATATCCCGAATCTCCGCCACCCGTTCATTTTCGGGAATCTTCACATCAAATCTGCCCCTTGACAGCTCATCAAACGCGTTCCCGATTTTCTGAACGGGGCGAATGATGGTTTTGCCTACATAAAGTGCAATCACCGCGCCCAAAAGCAGGCTTCCAAGGGCGAAGATGGCAAGCGGCGCGTGCCGGGTAAACGGATCGACGGCAGCATAGCCCAGCCGATACAGCGCCAGCCACAGCAGGGAAATCAGCAGAAACACGGCGCAGATTGTGGCAAAAACCACGCCCGTGAAATAGAGCCAAAGCTTGGAATGCCGTTTTCTACTCACACCTCTTCACCGCCTTATAGCCCAAACCGCGCACGGTAACGATTTCAAAATCCCCGCAGCCGGCAAATCGGTCGCGCAGCCGATTGATGTGGGTGTTTACCGTTCGCTCGTCGGTTTCAGAAAACATGCCCCATATTTCGTCCATCAGCTGCTGCCGGGTAAAAATCCGTCCCGGGTAGGCCAGAAGCTTATACAGCAAATAAAACTCCTTCTGAGGAAGCGTGCTTTCCACGCCGTTCCGCGTGACCGTCAGGGCATCGTAATTCAGCACGGTATCGCCCATGACGATTCGCTTTTCGCTGGAGATTTTCGCCCGCCGCAGAAGCGCCTCCACGCGCAGCACCAGCTCGTTTACGTTGATGGGCTTTACCATGTAGTCGTCCGTGCCCGCCCGAAAGGCTCTCTGCATATCCGCAAATTGATCCTTGGCCGTCACAATCAGAATCGGCAGCTCATAGCGCGCCTCGCGCAGAGAGGCGGTCAGCTCGTAGCCGTCCATGTTCGGCATCATGAGGTCGGCCACAATCAGATCCACATATTCCCCTTCCATGATGCGCAGGGCGTCCGCGCCGTCCAGCGCCCCGACGGCGCGGTAGCCATGGTCGGTCAAAACGGTGCAGAACAGCTCCCGCATATCGGCATTGTCCTCCACAACGAGAATCGTAAACAATGTCCTCGCCTCCCTTCGATGATTATAGCACAGAAAAACAAACTCGGGATAAACTTTTTGAAGTTGACCCTGAGTTTATCTTTCCGTGCTATACTGCCGCCATCAAAAAAGAGGAGGCCTCCCTGTATGAAAACGGCAATCGTTTATTCTTCCAGACATCACGGCAACACGAAAAAGCTGCTCGACGCCATCGCGCAGAAGCATGAAATTACCCTGATCGACGCGCATGAAAATCCCGCGCCCAGCCTGCGCGAGTTTGACCGCATCGGCTTTGCCTCCGGCATCTACTATTCAAAGTTTCACAAATCCGTGCTGAAAATCGCCTCGGAGTGCCTGCCCGACGGAAAGGAGGTCTTTTTCCTCTATACGTACGGCGCGAAGAAGGAGAGGTATACCGCGTCGATTACCAGCGCGGTGCAGCCCCACAGGGCAAAAATCCTCGGCGAGTACGGCTGCTTCGGCTTCAACACCTTCGGCCCGTTCAAGCTGATCGGCGGCATTGCCAAGGGACATCCCGACGCGGCGGAGCTGAAAAACGCTGTGAAATTTTATGAGGAGCTTTAATCGATGCTTCAGCTGAAGAACATTGTAAAAACCTACACCACCGGCGATTTGACGCAGAATGCGCTGAACGGCGTCAGTCTCGGCTTCCGCGAAAGCGAATTTGTATCCATACTCGGGCAGAGCGGCTCGGGCAAAACCACGCTGCTCAATCTCATCGGCGGTCTGGATCGCTATACCAGCGGCGATTTGCTCATTAACGGCGTATCCACGAAGGAATACACGGACGCGGACTGGGACGCCTACCGCAACCGCTCAATCGGCTTCGTGTTTCAAAGCTACAACCTGATTCCGCATCAAACGGTGCTGGCCAATGTGGAAATGGCGCTGACCTTAGCCGGTGTTTCCAGAGGGGAACGCCGGCAGCGCGCCGCGGCCGTTTTGAAAAAGGTGGGGCTGGGCGAGCATATTCATAAAAGGCCGAACCAGATGTCCGGCGGGCAGATGCAGCGGGTTGCGATTGCGCGGGCGCTCGTCAACAATCCCGACATTCTGCTGGCGGACGAGCCGACGGGCGCGCTGGACAGCGAAACCAGCCTCCAAATTATGGAGCTGCTGAAGGAGATTGCGAAGGACAAGCTGGTCATTATGGTAACGCACAATCCCGAGCTGGCGGAGCGGTATTCCACCCGCATCGTGCGGCTGAAGGACGGAAAAATCGTGGACGATTCCAATCCCTGCCGCGGCGACGAGCCGTCTCCGGCGGACACGGGGAAGAAAAAGAGGGTGTCCATGTCCTTTCCGACGGCGCTCTCGCTTTCCTTCAACAACCTGCGAACGAAAAAGGGACGAACGCTTCTGACCTCCCTTGCAGGCTCCATCGGAATCATCGGCATTGCGCTGATTCTGGCGCTGTCCACGGGCATGAACGCATATATTGCGGGCGTGCAGAAGGACACCATGGCGTCCTATCCCATTACCATCGGCGCCCAAACCATCGATATATCCGGCATCATGGGCGTGCGCGGCGAGGTGGTCGGCGCAATACGCGGGGAGCACGCCTCCGACGCGCCCGGCGACGGCGTGTATGCGGATTATCAGGACATGAAAATCAGCCAAATGGCCTCCGCAAGCATCGTTGAAAACAATCTGACGGCGTTCAAGAACTATCTGGACGACCCGGACAGCGAAATTCATCAATACCTGAGCGAAAACGGCATTTTGTATACCTACAACGTCCGCTTTGACGTGTATTCCTATGACGAAAACGGAAGCCTCGTAAACAGCGGCGCGGAAACGGACGAGCCCTCCGGAATCATCCAAAATGCCGGAATTCTGAACCGGGTAAGCAGCGTCACGGGCGCGGCGTCCGAGGGCGGCGCGGCGAATTTCTCGGAGCTGATGCCGGGCGCCAACGGCGCGGCGGTCAGTCCGGTGCTTATCGACAGCTACGACGTGCTGTACGGAAGCTGGCCGCAGGCCTACGACGAGGTTGTGCTCGTTCTGGACGAGGACAACCGGCTCGACGCGGCGACGCTGTATCAGCTGGGGCTTATCACGAAGGAGGACTACCACGCCGCAGCCGAGCGGATAAAAAACGGCGAGGAAGCGGCGGAGCTTTGCCTTTCCTATGAGACGGTTTGCGGGCACACCTTCTATCTGGTCGCAGCCTGCGACCAATATGCCGAAAACGAAAACGGAACCTTTTCCCGCCTGACGGATGCGGCGCTGAACGAGGAGACGCTTTTGCAAAACGCCGTCCGGCTGAAAATTACCGGCGTGCTTCGCCCGAGGGCGGACGCGGCGAACGCGGACATCTCCACCGCGGTGGCCTATACCTCCGCGCTGACGGATTTCCTCATTCGCCATACCGACGAGAGCGCGGTTATTCGGGCGCAGGAGGCGACGCCGGAGGTCAACGTGCTGACGGGCACGCGCTTCGAGCCGCTGGACGACGCGGCGAGAGCGAACGACGCAAGGGAGTACCTGTCCGCGCTCAGCGTTTCGGAAAAGGCGTCGTTTTATCGGCTGATGATGTATTATTCCGGCGCGGCAGGCTCCGACGGCGTGCCTGCGGAGGAGGCTCAGATGGCGCAGGCGCTGGACATGTGGCTTGCCAACGACCCCGGCGAGGAAATTCTGCTGAAGGTGTATGAGCAGTATCTTACGGGCGCTTCGTATGAGGACAACATGGAGGCCTTCGGCAAGGTCGGCTACGACGCACCAGCCTCCATCAGCCTTTACACGGACACCTTCGAGGGCAAGGACGCCGTTGCGCAGTGCATCGCCCGGTACAACGAAGCCGCCGACGAGGACGCGCGCATCACCTACACCGATTATGTGGCGGTGCTGACCTCCTCGCTGACGACCATCATTAACGGAATTTCCTACGTGCTCGTGGCGTTCGTCAGCATCTCGCTGATTGTGTCCTGCATCATGATCAGCATCATCACCCACATTTCCGTCATGGAGCGCACCCGAGAAATCGGCATTCTGCGCGCGTTGGGCGCATCCAAAAGGAATATTTCGCAGGTGTTTAATGCGGAAACCTTCATCATCGGCTGCTGCGCCGGAGTGCTGGGCATCGGCGTGTCTCTGCTTGCGCTGTTCCCAATCAATTCCATCATTGAGCGGCTGAGCGGACTGGCGGGGCTTGAGGCGCAGCTGTCCGTCACGTCCTCCGCAATTCTGATTGCCGTGAGCATCGTCATCACCATTCTCGGCGGCCTGATTCCGGCGAAAAAGGCCGCGAAAAAGGATCCCGTCATCGCGCTTCGAACGGAATAAGCGCATTCTTCCCCCGCAGCCCGCGCGCTGCGGGGGCTTTTTGCGCCGCCGAATGGTCTCCCTATGCGCGCGAACCGGCTCGGCACGCCAACCTTCGCAGGACATGCAGAATCTTCTCCCGGATGCAAAGACGGCGCGCATGGTTGACGCGTATATCCCGCGGATGTATAATCGATATGGATTTAGACAGAAGCAAGGGAATGTCCTTGAGGAGGCGCAGAATGCATGGCGGAGATGTGAATGAGTTTTTGAGTAAAGCGGTTTACGACGAGGTTGCCGTGTCCTACAAGGACTGGAAGTATCTCTTTTACGGGGTTGTCCACGATAAATCCACGAACCTATATTCCTTCACGATCCTTCGAATGAATGCCGACAAAAGCGTTATAGAGGAAATCTATGATAAAACGGCGCCCACCGCGGAGCAGTGCATGGAGGAATTCCTCAAAACGCCGATCATAGAAGGCAAGACGTTCTGGGAATTGGAAAAGGACATGACGTGGATTGAAACCTACGAATGCTGCTGACCTTGGCGGCGGGATGTGCAAAGGAGTAGATTGGGACTCATCAAAACCTGCGAATGCATCGGGTCTGTTGATAGACCAAATGAAAAGATGTAAAGACAATGATTCTTTGACGCATACATACATTGATGATAAAACAAGATTTATATTAAAATACAGTTAAACGTGATGATTATACTTGACTTATATACATTCTATGTGTATAATGAATTCGCCGTGTTATGAGAAGTGTAGTTAAAGCACAAATGCGGTCTCTGTAACAATGAGGCGTGGAACGAGGTGATGAGTGTGAGACGTTGTTTTCTTTAAAGAATATGCGCTCGAAAGAAGCTACGGCAATAGCTGATTCGTGCGCATATAAGGATATGCCAAAATATCTCCTTAGACGAGTATATTATAGCGTATCTTTTCCGTCAACGCAAGCAAAAAATTTATTAAGTCCAAAAGGACGGAAGGATGGTTATGTATGACCAGTGCCGAGATGAAACTTAATCCCCTCTTTTTGAGGAACTCGCTGCATACCGTTGGCAGGTGGAATATACCATCGCTTAGAAAAGAATCTCTCCCACAGGGCAGTGTGCAGCTTATTGCGTGTTCGGATACTCACAATGGAGATATGCTGAATCGGGATAAGGGCGTGCACTTCTTTGTGGATGACTACCGTTTCGAGTCGATCTACCGTAATCCGGAGCGGAGCTATCCTAAGTTTGCGCAATACCGATTTGTGCTCACGCCGGACTTTTCGCTTTATGCGGACATGCCGATGTGGCGGCAGATTGAATCCGTCGCCAAGAACCGGTGGTGCGGCGCATGGTGGCAGGAGCGCGGCATGACTGTTCTTCCGACGGTCAGCTGGAGCACCTCCCCCAGCTACGATTTCTGCTTTGACGGAATCGAAGAAGGAAGCTGCGTAGCAGTGAGTACGATTGGCTGCAGGAGAAATCGGACGGGATTCATGCGCGGTTACGACGCGATGCTGGAGCGCCTCCAGCCGGAAGCGGTTATCTGCTTTGGCAAGCCGTTCAAGGAAATGCGCGGGAACGTGATTCCAGTCGACTATATGGCTTCACGAAAGGGGGTGAGGTGAAATGGGCGGACGCGGAACCTATGCGCTTGGGAATGATGTGCCGTTTACTTACAAGACGGTCGGATACATCGAAGGCATCAAGATATTGGAGGGCTTACCGGGGCACAAGGGCCTACCGGAGGAAGCTCACTCCAGCAGCGCGTATATTCTACTGTATCCGGACGGTAAATTTCACATGCTGCGCGAGTATGATGATGAGCACTATGCAGTAAGAGATATTGCGTATCATTGCGAGACGAAGCTATCTGGACATTACGAGCCTGTCTTGCATGTGCACGAATATGGTCGTGACTTCAGAGGTCGAAGCACTCGTCTGCCTACTGCGGCTGAACAGCTTAAATATAAGAAATATCTAAGGGGGATAGAATAATGCACGGCGGAGATGTAAATGAGTTTTTGGATAAAGTGATTTACAACGAGGTTGCCGTTTCGTACAAGGACTGGAAATATCTCTTTTACGGGGTCATCTACGATAAATCCACGAAGATATACTCCTTTACGATCCTTCGAATGAATGCCGACAAAAGCGTGATAGGGATCATCTATGATAAAACAGCGCCCACCGCGGAGCAGTGCATGGAGGAATTCCTCAGAACGCCGATCATAGAAGGCAAGACGTTCTGGGAATTGGAGAAGGACATGACGTGGATTGAAACCTACGAATGCTGCTGACCTTGGCGGCAGGATGTGCAGGGGAGCATGCCGCAGGGCATGCTTCTTTGCTCAACCGAAAAATGAAGAGAAGGCCAAGTACAGAAAATTTTTTAAGGGGGTCAAGGAATGAAGGGCGGCAATGTAAATGATTTTCTCGATCATGCGACGTATGAGGAAGTTGCGGTTCGATACAAAGGGAAGAAGTATTTCTTCCACGGCTTACTTATAAACCCCGACACGGGAATGTATGAATTCACCATTGACCTATGGGATGATCGGGACTGGTATGTTGACACGGTATATCAAGCCTCTGCGGAAACAGAAGAGGAGTGCATGAATCGCTTTTTTCACGAGCCCATTATCGACGGATACAGCTTTTGGCAGATTGAAAAGGATATGGAATGGATTGACTGGTAAGCAGCAGGGCAAGGCCGAAGGAGGGCGCGGCAGACGAAAACCGCCGCCGGGCGCATGAGAGCGCTCGGCGGCAATTGGCAGGGGAAAATCAGCAGGCGGTCGGCGCGTTCAGGATGCGCATGAATTCCTCGCCGGTGATCGTTTCCTTGTCCAGCAGGAAGGCAGCCAGCTCGTGCAGCTTCGCCTCGTTTTCCTTCAGGATGGCGTCCGCCTTTTCGCGCCCCGTCTTCACAAGCTCGATTACCTGCCAATCGATGCGCTCGGCGGTCGCCTGCGCGCAGGCAAGAGAGGTATCCTGCCCAAGGTAGAGGCTGTTTGTGGTTTCCAGCGCCACCATGCCGAATTCCTCGCTCATGCCATAGCGGGTGACCATGCCGCGGGCGAGCTTCGTCGCCTGCTCGATGTCGTTGGACGCGCCGGTGGTGATGCGACCGAACACCAGCTTTTCGGCGGCCTGTCCGCCGGTAAGCGTGGCGATTTTGTTTTCCATTTCCTCCTGATTCATCAGGAAGTGCTCGCCCTCGTCCACCTGCATCGTGTAGCCCAGCGCGCCGGACGTGCGCGGGATAATGGTAATCTTGGTGACGGGCGCGGAATTGGTCTGCTTTGCGGCGACGAGCGCGTGCCCGATTTCGTGATAGGACACGATGCGGCGCTCCTCGGGGCTCATGACGGCGTTTTTGCGCTGATAGCCCGCGATCACGGTTTCGACGCTCTCCTCAAGGTCGGCCTGCGAAACGCTGGAGCGGCCCATGCGCACGGCGCGCAGCGCGGCCTCGTTGATGATGTTCGCCAGCTCCGCGCCGGAGGCGCCGGACGTGGCGCGCGCAATTACCGAGAAGTCCACGTTCGAATCCAGATGCACGTCCTTCGCGTGCACCTTCAGAATGGCGATGCGTCCGTTCAGGTCGGGCAGCTGCACGGGAATGCGGCGGTCAAACCGACCGGGGCGCAGAAGCGCCGGGTCGAGCGATTCGGGGCGGTTGGTGGCGGCGAGGATGACGACGCCCTTTTTGCCGTCGAAGCCGTCCATTTCGGTGAGCAGCTGGTTGAGCGTCTGCTCGCGCTCGTCGTTTCCGCCATGACCGGCAGAATCGCGTTTTTTGCCGATGGTATCAATTTCGTCGATGAATACGATGCAAGGCGCCTTTTCATTGGCCTGACGGAACAGGTCGCGCACCTTCGCCGCGCCCATGCCCACGAACATCTCCACGAATTCGGAGCCGGAAATGGAGAAGAACGGCACCTTCGCCTCGCCCGCGACGGCCTTTGCCAGCAGCGTTTTGCCGGTGCCCGGAGGGCCTACGAGCAGCGCGCCGGTGGGCAGCTTCGCGCCGATGTCGGCGTACTTCTTCGGCTCGTGCAGAAAGTCGACGATCTCCACCAGCGCCTCCTTGGCCTCCTCCTGCCCGGCGACGTTTTCGAACGTGACGTGGGTTTCGCTCTCGGCAACGATTTTCGCGCCCGATTTTCCGAAGCTCATGGCATTCGCGCCGGGCATCATGGCGTTTTTCTGAAGGCGCTTCATGAGCAGCTGACCGATGAGGCTGAAAAACGCAATCGGCAGAATCCAGCTAATGATGAAGCTGAGCAGCGGAGAATCCTGCGTGGGAATGACGGATTCAAACTGCACGTCCGCGTTTTCCAGACGCTCGCGAAGCCCCGTGTCCGGGAACACGCCGGTCTTGCAGATGATTTCCTCGTTTTCGTCATTGACGGCAATGAAGACGATCTGCTCCGCGTCCTCCTCCAGTGAGACCTCCTTCACCTTGCCCTCGTCCACCATTTTCAGAAAGTCGCTGTAGCCGACCTCCTGCACCCGGCGGGACAAAAGCGACGGAAACAGCACTGCGTTCAGAATCATCAGCACGATCATGGCAATGACGTAATAGTAAATGAGCGGCTTTTTGCTTGGCTTATCGGATTGAATCATACCCGGCACCTCTCTATGCTTTATAGATTTAGTATAGCAGATGGTTTTTAAAAAACAAATAGACGATTGCGGGCAAATGCCCAAACGGCGTGACCTTTTCGTGATATAAATTTGAAAACCGAGCCGAACGTCCCCGTGGGCGTCGGCTCGGTTGACCGCCTGAAAACCAACTGCGCGCGAACCAATCCATAAGGCCGGATGTCCTTCCGACAAACCTCATTTTTCCCTTGGAAAGAAAGGACAGGCAAGGTATTCCGCATACATTTCGCACAACCACACAAACAGCAGAAACAGCGCCAGCTTCACAAGCGTCCGCGCGATTCCCGTGAGGATTCTCATTTTTCGTTTCTCTCCCTTCCGGAAGCCTCCCGTTCGTATGCCAAGCCCCGGCTTCCGCTGGAGGCCGGGGCTTTTAGGAGAAATATACGGTTATTCGAAATTCGCGTACAGTATGGCGGTTGCCCAGTTGGCGTAATCCGTGATATGGAAGTCGGTAAGGCGGTCGCTGGTGAAATCGGCGTACACGTCGGAATAAATCGGCACGGTGGGGAGCACCTCGTTATAGTACTCCTGGAACGCCTGCCACTTTTCCAGATACGTCACGAATTCCAGCGGCTTCACGCGCGCCATATCCACGGCCAGCTGATACAGCTTCTCGTCCGCGATGCCCGTGGTGTTGCTCACACCCTGGTCGCTCTCGTCAAGGCTGAAGTTCTTGGAGGGATCGAACACATCGGCAAAGTTCGTCGCGAGGAAGAACATGTCGTATTCTCTTTCCTCCAGGCGGTAGTACTGGTTGAGCATCTGCGTGAAGGGCATTTCGGTAATCGTCAGCTGAATGCCGATTTCCTCGAATGCGGGCGCGATGATGCCGGCCAGCGTGTCGGCGGCCTTGCCGTCGCTGGTCTTCGCCCAGCGAATTTCCAGCGGCTGCAGCTCGTCGTCCACCTTGCGGTAGCGCACGCCGCTTTCATAGGCGCCGCCCTCGGCGTTCAGGTTCCAGCCGGCCTCGTCCAGCAGGCTCTTGGCCTTTTCCAGATCGAAGTCGTAGGGGTTCAGGTTATCCAGCGTGAGCGCGTTCAGATGTCTTTCCTCTCGGTCGGTCATCTGCTCCGGCGCAACGACGCCGTTCACGACGCCGACCATCCACTGACCCTGTCCGTAGTAGCTGTATACGGGATAGCCGTAGCTACCCAGGTATTCGCTGATGAAGGTCTCGGTGTCCACGGCGTAGGCGATGGCCTGACGCACCCTCTGATCGGCGCATACGCGGTCGTCCTCGCAGGCAAAGCTCAGGAAGCCATAGCCGCGGCGGGCGTACAGCTCCTTGTCAAAGCCCGCGTCGGTCAGCTCGTGAATCTGCTCGGCGGAAACCGCCTTATCGAGCAGATCAACCGCGCCGGCCTTCATTTCGTCCACGATGGTGTCCGGGTCGGCCCACTTCAGCGTCACCTTTTCGATGTTCGCCGTCTGACCCTGATAATTGCCCGGGAAGTATTCGTTCTTTTCAAACTGCGCTTCGCCGCTTTCCGCGTCGTAGCTGACCAGCGTATACGGGCCGCTGACCACGGACGGATGGGACACATAGCCCTCGGTCTCGTCAAACAGCGTATAGGCCAGCGTATCCGCATCGTATTCGCCGCTGATGCGCGCGCCGAATTCGGTCATTTCCACCTCGCAGCCCGGCAGAATCTCGCTGATGGGGTAGGGATATACGCGAATCAGCGCGTTCTGATAGAAATATGGCAGCGCATCCTTGCTCACGCGAAGGGAGAAGCTGTATTCGTCCTTCAGCATTACGCCCTCGAAGGTATCCGTTTCGCCGCTGTGATAGGCCTCGTAGCCATACAGCCAGCTGTATGCGCCCTCGGACGCGCCCAGCTCCGTCAGCTCCGGAGAGGCCTGCAGCAGGATGCTGAACACGTAGTCGGCTGCGGTGATTGGCGTTCCGTCGCTGTAGCGAAGGTTTTCGTTCAGCGTAATCTGGAAGCTGCGGTCGCCGTTTTTGTAGCCGACGTTCTTTACGGACTCAACAACCGTGTTGTTGATGTCAAACTGCGGCTCCTCCGTCCACGTGACGGTTTCCAGACCGTGCAGCATGGCGCGCACGTCCTGGTCGCTGGTGTTGTTGCCCCAAAGCTCGGTGAAGAAATAGCCGCTCAGCTTCGTTGCGTTCGCGACAACCAGCGAATCCCTTTGCCCGGAGGTTTCCTCCGCAAATGCGCCCATCCCCATCGTAAGTGCGAGGAGCACCGTGAGGAAAATCGCAATCGTCTTTTTCATTCTTTTTTCCCTCCATCTTTTCTTTCCCGACCGGAGAATTTCTCCTCCGGCCGGGGCAGCGTCGATACCGGTTTTACTCCACGCATTCGCCGCTCGTCATGCCCATCGGGCCAATGAGGCGGTTGGGGCGCTTGATGATGTGGTAGTTGGTTACCCAGGTCATGAACTCGGTCTGATACTCGCCGTCCACCTTGTCGCCGCCGACGATGTCATTGTCCATGTACTTGACCTTGTAGCCCTCGAGCTCGGTAAGCTCCTCTACGCTGTAGTGAATCCTCTCGCCGTTCTCGTAGACGTTCAGATTCTCGAGCGTTATCCGCAGATCCTTGTGCTTCCAGACGCTGGTGCCGTACGAGCTCTTGAGCTGGAACTCATACACAAGCTCCTTCTCTCCGTCGCCGACGGTCTTGTAAAGGCCGAAGGTCAGCTCGCTCGGACGCAGCTTATCCTCGTTTCCGGAGTCCGCCCAGATCTTGGTAAGCTTGATGTTCAGCTTCTTGATCTCGTAGCGGTTGGTGATGGTCACCTCGTGCGGCTCCTCGTCATAATCGCCGCCGAAGATGGGCTCCTCAACCGAGTAGGTCGCCGTGTACTCATCGGGCACGATTTCCTCCACGGTGTAGCCGATCTTCTCGCCCTTCTTATAGACGGGCAGCTGCTCGAAGGTGGTCGTCCACTCGTCGTTCTCGTCTGCGGTGATGACCTTCTCGTCGTAGAACTCGCCGTCCGCGTACAGCTTCACGGTGAGATCGTCCGGGCGATAGTCATCGTTGTCGTTTTCGTCCTCCCAAACCTTGATTACGCGGATGTCGGTCAGCGCGATTTCGTGAACGTTCACAATCTCAAGGCTGCTTCCGGCGGTCTCGTCAATCTGGTAGAACTCGTTGGGCATCTCGGGCTCGGTTACGATGTAGGTAAGCTCGGTGTCCTTGTCGTTGTAGTTCTGATACTTCGGCAGGCTCTTGAAGGTGTAGCTGTAGGACGCAACCTCGTCCGTGAACTCCGCCTTTTCGAACACATGCGTGTCGGTATCGTCGATGGTGATGTCCGCGCCGTTCGCCGCAAGCTCCTTGAGCACGCTCCACGAAACCGTTACGGTGGAATCGTCGCCGTCCATGTGCGCCTCAAGCGTCAGGGTCGCGTCGTCGCGCTTGCCGTCCTGGTTGTTCGCGTCGTTCCACGTCTTGGTGATGGTCACGTCCGCGAAGCCGTCCGCCGGGATGGGCTTGACGGTCAGCGTGCCGTTTACGTACGTGATGTCGTAGTTCGCGGTCACGTCCTCGTCGCCCGCCTTGATCACGAGCGTGTCTCCCTGCGGCACGTTGCTCACGCTGCCAACCTCGGTAATCGTGCCGGCCATTTCGATCTGCTCGATCTCATCACCCTCGGCCAGCTCGGTGTTGGTGTAGCTGTTCTTGGTGAGCGGCGTGCGGTCGTAGTACTTCTCGTCGCTGTCCGCGGTAATCGTCAGCGGCTTCTGGGTGATCGTCAGCGTGCCCGCTTCCGTTACGATGTTCGCGTACTGATTCTCGTGGTCGATCGTCAGCGTCACGATTTCGTTGTTGCCGGTCTCGGTGTC
>CAZMGO010000050.1:0-15376 GCA_964565845.1 uncultured Oscillospiraceae bacterium
CATGCGTAAGCCCTGTCGGTTCGCTGCGGGCGGCTTGCCAGAGAATGGGCATTCGTGGTATAATACCGTTCAAAACGGAACGACCAAGGAGGATTTACCCATGCCGATGGACGGCGTAACCTTTGGCCTGCTTGCGAAGGAGCTGAACCGGCTGCTTGCGGGCGGCCGCGTGGACAAGGTCACACAGCCGGAGCGGGACGAGGTGATTTTGCTGATTCGAAACGGCGGCGAAAATCATTCGCTGCTGCTGTCTGCCAGTCCGGCGTGTGCGCGCGCGCATCTTACGCAGGTGAAAAAGGCGAATCCGCTGGAGCCGCCGAACCTGTGCATGCTTCTGCGCAAGCATCTGCTGGGCGGGCGGCTGCTGAGCGTGCGGCAGGCGGAAAGCGACCGCATACTGGAATTCACGTTTGAGCACATCGACGAGCTTGGCGACCACGCGCGAAAGACGCTGATCGGCGAGTTTATGGGAAAGCATTCGAACCTGATATTTGTGTCGGCCGACGGGCGAATCCTCGAAAGCGCGAGGAGAATCACCGAGAACATTTCCAGCTTTCGCGAGGTTGTGCCCGGGGCGGCGTATTGCCGTCCGCCCGCGCATGGAAAGCTTCCCTTTGATCGGCTTGAGCCGGAGGCGCTGGCGGCGGCGCTTGCAGGCAGAGGCGGCAGCCTTGCCAAGGCGCTGATGGGAACGGTCAGCGGCCTTTCCACGCCGCTGGCGGGCGAGCTGGCGTATCGTCTGACCGGGGACGAGGGCGCGTCGATGGACGGACGGGAGCCCTCTGTGCTGGCGAAGGGGCTGTGCGCGGAGATGAGCAAAATTCTTGCCCAGCCTGAGCCGCGCGTGCTTCTGAATGAAAACGGAGAGACCGAGGCATTCACGGCGTTTGCCTACAGAAGCCGGGAGGGTCAGCGATACCGCGAATATGCCACGCTGTCGGAAGCCGTTGACGACTTTTATTTCCGCCGCGACCGCGAGGAGCGGATTAAGCAGAAGTCGGCGGCCATCCACCGCGTGCTGAAAAACAACCTTGAGCGCGTGGAAAGGAAGCTGCTGATTAAGCGGGAGGCGCTGGCTGAGGGGGCGCGGTCGGAGGAGTATCGCGTGAAGGGCGAAATGCTCACGGCGAGCCCGCAGCTGGTGAAAAAGGGCATGAAGCGCGTGCTTCTTCCCAATTACTACGATGAAAACTGCGCGATGCTGGAGGTTGAGCTGGACGAAAGGCTAAACGCTGCGGCGAATGCGCAGCGCTATTTCAAGCTATACCGAAAGGCGCAGGTGGCGCGCAGGCTGGCGGAGGAGCAGATTGCCGAAGCGACGGAGGAGCTGGGCTATCTGGAAAATCAGCTGGAAAATCTGGAGCTTTGCGAGGGCGAGGCGGAGCTTTCCGAGATTCGCGAGGAGCTGGTGCGGCTGGGCTACATCCGAAGCATACAAAGCCGCAGACAGATGAAGGCACTGCCGCCGTCCACGCCGCTTCGGTTTGCCGCGCCGGACGGCACGGAGGTATTTGTGGGGCGCAACAACGTGCAGAACGAGCGGCTGACCTTCTCGGCTCAGCCGGAGGAATGGTGGCTGCACGCCAAGGACATGCCCGGCTCGCACGTGATTGTGAAAAGCGCGCGTCCGTCCGACGAGACGCTTTTGTTCGCGGCGCGGCTGGCGGCAAGGTATTCGAAGGGAAGCGCCTCCTCGTCCGTCGCGGTGGATACCACGCAGAGACGCTATGTCAAAAAGCCCAGCGGCGCAAAGCCGGGCTTCGTGATTTATACGCATCAGAAAACGCTGCTCGTTAAGCCGCAGGCATAGCGCAAAACACCGCGGGCGAACGGGGGTAAGCTTTCGGGTGCATCGGCAGAAAGGAAGGCTGTCCAAATTGTCCTTGTGAAAGGGCGATTTGGACAGCCTTGAAGGAGAAGCACTTTCCTTTATTCGATTGCGTCAAGGGAGCCGGTTTCAACCTGAGAAAGCGTTTGCCCGCGCGAATTCTTCCATGCGATTCGGCCATTCGTGTTGACGCCGCGTACGATTGTCGCAGCTGTGGACGGACTGGAAAACAGGTAATCGCAGGTGAAGCGGGAATTTTGGTCGATTATGCCGGTATCGATCAGCCGCTGTCGAATTTTCTTCAGCGATTCAGGAAAGCTCGGTTTAGGGGTTGAGGCGATTTTCGATCCCTTCAGCACGGTAAAACCATTTGGAACGCTCACGCCTCGTGCATCGATGTCTCGGTTTCCTTTAATTGCATATTCGATGACGGAGGACGGCGCGGAACTGCTTTCTGGAAGAATCGTGATTTTCTCAAAGGCTTTATAGCCAAGCGTATTGACCAGAAGCTTTGCGTGATCGATAAATTCCGAAAGCATTGCCTGATCGTATTCCGAAACAGAGCTACAGGTGGGAACTGTGCTGTTGACGATCTTATAGCGATGCGCCTGTTCTGCTTGCTCATAGAAGACATACTCTAAATGCTTTACGTGTGCCTTGTTCAGGTGATCATCCTTACTGATGACGGCAACACACTCGTTCCATTCTTCGTGGTCATTGATATGCTGCTTTAGACGGTTGAACATTTTCTCAGCTTCACCCACGTAGATGGTGTCGTTCATTTCCGAATCGCGACCGAATAGAAAATACACGCCGGTATGCTGGAAATCGTCGCGGAGGGCAAAACGCGGCAGAGCGCCTTTGGAAATTTTATAAACACGACCATTCCAGTTCGATAATTCGCCCATAATCAGTCCGTTTGGGTCTCCATCGAAGATTAGGAAGTTCATCGTCTTGTCGTAACTCATGTCCTTGCCTCCGTATCCGATATGCCTACGCGAAAATCAATCGCCCATTATGACAATATTATAGCGGATATACAACGAATGGGCAAGCGAGAAAGTGCGAATTCCGCGAAAATCATTCCTGCAAACCCTGTGTAGACGATAGGATTCGAGGTTGTTTGCAATTTGACAGGAAGCCCTGCCGTGCTGCACAGCCGCTTCAATTTAAAAATTGCTTTCGCAGGAATTCCGATGGTCGATATTGACAGAAGGGGTTTGTTTCATTATACTATGAATAAAAGGGGGAATGTGTGTGAGGCGTGTATTATGTCTTGTTGTCGCACTGCTGCTTTTGTGTGAGGTGGGGCTGTGTCCCGTGACGTCGGCGGAATCGGCGGATACGGTTTCGACCGGGGAAACGATAGAGGAAACCGTGCAGGAGGGAGCGCAGAAGGCAGGCGCCTCTGGAAAGAGCGATTCCGGCGAGGAGGGCGCTTCCGGCGGGGAAAGCGCTTCCGGCAAAGAGGTTTCTTCCAGTGGGGAAAGCGTCTCCAGTGAAGCCGCATCCGGAGAAGCGGGCAAGTCTGACGGCGAAGCCGCGTCCGGAGAGGTAGGCAAGTCTGACGAAGAGACTGCGTCCGGAGAGGCAGGCAAGTCTGACGAAGAGACTGCGTCCGGAGAGGCAGGCAAGTCCGACGGAGAGACTGGCAAGACCGACGGAGAGACTGCATCCGGAGAGACCGACAAGACCGACGGCGAGACTGCATCCGGAGAGACCGACAAGAACGACGGAGAGACTGCGCCCGGCGAGACGGGCAAGACCGACGGCGAAGCCGCGTCCGGAGAAGCAGGCAAGACCGACGGGGAAGCGAGTAAGACCGACGGAGAGACTGCGTCCGGAGAGACCAGCAAGTCCGAAGGCGAAGTCACGTCCGGAGAGGCAGGTAAGACCGACGGGGAAGCCACGTCCGGCGAAGCGGGCAAGTCCAACGGCGAAACCGCGTCCGGCGAAGTGGGCAAGACCGACGGCGAAGCCACGCCCGGAGAGACAGGCAAGACCGACGGAGAAGCCACGTCCGGCGAAGCAGGCAAGACCGAAGGCGAAGCTACGCCCGGAGAGACCGGCAAGACCGACGGCGAAGCTACGCCCGGAGAGACCGGCAAGACCGACGGGGAGGCTACGCCCGGGGAGGCTACTCCGGGAGAGGCCACGCCAGGGGAGGCGGAGGAGCCGGAGGAAAACGAGAATGAAATTTTGGTTTCGTCGCTGATGGTTCTGAAGAGCGGAACGATTTCCGACGTGGACTATGTGCGCGAGGAGGGCTTCACCGGGCGGATTGGCATCCTCTCGGGAAAGGTCACCTTTGTGAACGTAACCGTGGACGGCGAGCCTCTGACGATTGATAACCTGACGGAGCATTTCCGCGTCGCGCCCAAGGCCGTGGTGATTTTCCCGTCGGATGGCGAGCTCACGCTGGATTTCTCCTGCGCCGGACTGGCACCGAGGGGCACGAAAACTCCCGTGGTTACCTATAAGGGGAAAAAGGTAAACGTGACGCTTCCGCGCTACAAGAGCAGCGCCTCCGGCGTGGCTAAGGTGAATACGTACGGAAAAATCACGGGCGTAAAGGTCGGAAACGCGGTGATTACCATTACCTATAAGGGACTCAAGGCGCAGTGCCTGATCTGCGTTACCGAGGACGTCAATTCCATCGCCTTTAAGGCGAAAAAGTACACGCTGTATGAGGGCGAAACGCAGACGCTTGCGCTGAAGGTGTCGCCGACGCAGGCCTCTCTGGATGGACTTACGTGGAGCAGCGCCGATGAGGAAATTGCCCGCGTGGATCGGAACGGAAATGTGACCGGCCTGAAAAAGGGAACCACCACGATTACCGCGGTAACGGTCGGGGGCAAGAAGGCCTCCTGCACCATACAGGTTCTGGTTCCGATTGAGCAGATTTCGCTTCCCGAATCGGTGGAGATTTCGGTCAAGGGCAAGCTTCAGCTGAAGGCGGTGCTTTTTCCGGAGAACGCCGAGGCGAAGAGCCTGACGTGGAAGGCGACGGGAAAAATCCTTTCCGTCAGCAAGGCAGGTCTGGTGCAGGGACTGAAGCCCGGCGAGGGAACCGTTACGCTGACGACCGACCGGGGCGTTACGGCAACGGTTCGGGTGACGGTGATACAGAAGGCGACCAGCATTTCCTTTAAGGACAAGGAAATCAAGGTGCCCATCGACGGCACGGCCACGCTGAAGCCGACGTTTGGCCCCACGGGCAGCAATCGCTGGACGGTCACCTACACGAGCGCCAATACCGACATTGCGACGGTGGATGAGAACGGTGTAATCAGCGGTCATAGCCTCGGAAAGACGAAGATCACGGCGAAGCTTCACAACAAGAAAACGGCGACCATCACGGTGCGGGTTGTGATTCCCGTGGAGGAGGTACAAATTCCGGAGAGCGCGGAGCTTGCTCGCGGAAAAACGCTGACGCTGAAGCCGGAATACCTGCCCGAAAATGCGACGGAGAAGAAGGTAAAGTGGACGTCGCTTTCTCCGAAGGTCGCGTCCGTGACCACGGGCGGCGTGGTGCGGGGACTGAAGGCCGGCACGGCGGTGATTCGCGCCAAGACGGATAACGGAGTCGTTGCCGAATGCACGGTTACGGTGTACAACCCCGTAACGCAGGTCAAGCTGAACCGCAGCACGCTTACGCTCAGCCTGTATGAGCAGAAGGCGCTGACGGCGACCTACTCCCCCAAGGACGCGGCGCACACGCAGATTACATGGGTCTCCTCCAATGAGAAGGTTGCGACGGTGGACGAAAACGGTCTTGTGACCGCCGCTGGCAACGGAAAATGCACGATCACGGCGAAGAGCGAAAACGGCAAAACGGCGAAGTGCACGGTCACCGTGAAGGAATACCTGCCCAAGCGCGTGCTGATTGAAAAGCGGTATTGGACGCTGACGCCCGGCGACGAGGGACAGCTGGAATGCACGCTTTCCCCGACGAATACGTCCGACAAGCGCCTGACCTATTCCAGCAGCGCGCCCGACATCGTGTCGGTGGATGAAAACGGCGTGTTTGTCTGCCATGCGTCCGGCGACGCGGTGATTACGGTAACGTCCGTGCGAACGTCGAGCGTAAAGGAAGTTGCGAAGATTCACGTGGTCGGCGAGAATACGAAGCCCCTGAGCGGATTGGTGATCGGCGTGAACGCGGGGCATCAAAAGACCCCGAACCGCACGCAGTATCCCATTGAGCCGGGCAGCTCAAAGACGGGCGACGGCAACAAGGCCGGCACGCGCGGAAGGTTCTCCCGGACGGAGGAGTATGTGCTGACTTTGCAGATTGCGCTGAAGCTGGAAAAGCTGCTGGTGGAAAACGGCGCGCAGGTCGTTATGGTTCGGCGCTCCAACGATGTGAAGCTTACGAACATCCAGCGATCGAATATTATGAACGACGGAGAATGCGATTTGGCTCTGAACCTGCATCTCAACGGCGCGAACAGCCCGAATGTCAGCGGAATTTCGACGTATTACCGCGCAAAGGGCGACTGGGTAAGCGAAAGCGCGATGTTTGCACGCGAGCTGCAGAACGGCATGCTTGCCGCGACCGGAGCGAAGGACGAGGGCACTCACAAGAGCTATAGCTATATGAGTCTGAATTACAGCACGGTGCCTGCACTGATGATTGAAATGGGCTACCTGAGCAGCAAGGTGGAGGATCCGCTTCTGAACACGGACGAATATCAGATGAAGCTGGCACAGGGACTCATGGACGGCATTCAGAGCGCCTTCGGAAGATAAGGCGTTCGAGGGACGGATTCCGTTTTCCTGCGGACAAACCGACAAAAACCGACGCATGCATCGAAGCGGCCTTCAGAGGCGCGCTTCGGTGTATGCGTCGGTCTTTTCTGAAAATGCAGGAATTGGTTCGGGCACGGGGGCGCAGGCGGGGAAGCGCCGATCAATCGCAGAGCACGGACAGCGCGGCGTCGGCGTGAACGGTCAGCTTCAGCTCGCGCGTGTCGTCCGGGTCGGTCTCACCGGCGGGAATGTGAACGAGCCGGAGGGAGACGTCCCCTGCCTGCGCAGGAAGGCCGGCGAAGCGGGCGACCCATTGTTCGCTGCCCGCGTTTTCGATGGTTTCCGTCGCCAGAAGCGTAAGACTGTCGCTTGAGCAGGTGAACAGCCAGTGTCCGCCCTGCGCGCCGCACAGACGAACGGTGAGCACCTTGCCCTCGTCGTCCAGCTCATACCATGGAGCGGCCTGAAGCCGACCGTCTTCGTCCACATGCAGATACAGCGTGCGAACGGTTTGGCTGCCGTCCGTCTCAAAGGGGCGCGCGTAGGTGAACTGAACGGATACGGAGCCGGAGGTTCCGGGCACACCCTCGAAGACGGTCGTGTAGGTGCCGCCCGCGCCAAGCCGCTGCGCGTGGCCTTCGTCCGGGATATATTCGGCGGAAACGGCCTTCAGCCGCGCGGGCTCGGAAACCGCGTAGCTCCATGCATAGCCGGTCGTTGCGTTGGCAGGCAGGCGCACGGTCACGGCTTCCCCGTTCTCGCTCAGCGAATACCATGCCTCAGGCTCCGAGGCGGCTTCGGCTGCGCCCGATGCGCAGGCGAGCACCAGCACGAGGAGCCATAGAAACCGCTTTCTCATTTTCATGCATCCTTTCCGCAGCGAGCGTCTGCCGCCCGCAGGAAATAGACGTGCGGGCGCTCGAAGGGGTTCCCATGGGAATGCGGCGGCGCTAATACCGGCCGCTTCGTTCCGTTTCAATGCTGCCGCCGTTTTCCAGCGTTTTTCCCTCCAGCATCAGAAGCTTTTCGGCCAGCAGACCGGAGAAGCCGCTGATGACGGCAGCCATGGCAATCAGCTCGTCGGTTTCCTTCACGGCCATTTCCGTCGTCAGCCGGTGATCGAGAAGGTCGGCGGCGGCGAGCCGAACCTGATTTACAAAGTATTCGGCTGACTTTCGGTGCTGAAGCGCATACTTCTCATAAATCGCGCGCACCTCATCCTCGCTGAGTCCGACGGGGATGAATTTTTGAATAAACGCAATGCTGAGGCTTTGCTTCAGCGTGCATATGATGATTAGATAGGCGATGTGCACGCGGTAGTAGCGCTTCTTCTGCGGCTCTGGCATTACCCGAATGCGCACGTAGTTGTTGATTGTGGCGGCTGTAATGGCGCGCCCGTCCTTCAGCTCCGGTGGCATGTAGTCCAGATAATCCTGCAAAAGCTTTACAACCTGTTCCATATACAGCCCCAGATCGGGGATTTCCTTCCATTCCGGCAGCCAGAAGCGCTCCAGATACTTTTCCCAGCGCCGAAGCTTCCCGGCAATCAGTTCCTTATCGTAAGACATTGGTCAATCTCCCTTCGCTATTGATTATATCATCAAGAATCGAAGAATGAAAGTTAACTTTTGCGCTTTTTCGGTTGACATAGCGTATGATATGTGCTAATATAATATGGAACACAAGATTACGCGGAGGAGCTTGCGATGTTTTGCATTTTTACGGATACGTCCGCCAACCTGAGCGGGGAGATTTTGAAGGCACGGGGGATTGAATTGATTTCCTTCACCTATATGAGGGACGGCGTTGAATATTCGGCGGACGCACGGGGCTTTGACGCGCATGCGTTTTATGAGGCGATGCGCGAGGGCGTGAGAGTGCAGACCGCGCAAATCCCGCCGCAGGTATATATCGACCGTATGACGAAGCCTCTTTCGGAGGGGCGTGACGTGCTGTTTGTGGGCATGTCCTCCGGCGTCAGCGGCTCCTATGCGTCGGCCGAGATGGCGGCGCGGACGCTTCGGGAGCGCTTCCCGGAGAGAAAAATCCGCCTCGTTGACACGCTGAGCGCGTCGCTGGGCGAGGGACTGCAGGCAATTCGCGCTGCGGATTATCGCGATGAGGGGCTGGACATTGACGCCTGCCATGAGCGGCTGATGGAGAAGCGGCATACCATGTGTCAGGTATTCACGGTGGACGATCTGAAGTATCTGCGCCATACCGGCCGCCTGTCCGCGATTAAAACGATTCTCAGCACGGTGCTGGGAATCAAGCCGCTTCTGAAGGGCGACACGGAGGGGAAAATCGTC
This sequence comes from uncultured Oscillospiraceae bacterium, assembly GCA_964565845.1. Classification (GTDB taxonomy): domain Bacteria; phylum Bacillota; class Clostridia; order Christensenellales; family Aristaeellaceae; genus SFHK01. The sequence continues at coordinate 8,890 of CAZMGO010000050.1, forward strand.
TGCTTTGGACGTACCCACGGGCGGAGGCTGTCCATTCGAGAGCTGGCGGCGCAGTATGTCAAGCACGTGATTGCGCCGGAAACGCAGACGGTGGGCATTGCGCACGCGGATTGCCCGGAGGACGCGGCGCTTTTGAAGAATCTGATTGAAAGGGCGTGCCCGCCGCGCGAGATTCTGACCGTGGGCTATGAGCCGGTCACCGGTTCCCACGTGGGCCCCGGCACGCTGGCGCTGTTCTTTGACGGAGACGCGGGCTTCCGGGGCAGATAGCCCGCGATAGGCAGATGTCTGAATTTTCCCGCAGGGCACGCGAAAAAACGCGCTCCGCAGCGACAGGGTTGTGTTCGCCGCGGAGCGCGTTTGGATAAAAAAGATTTTATTTTTCCAGCACGATCGGGTTCGACCAAGCGCGCTTGCCGTTTTCGTCCTCGATTACCACGCGCAGGAAGCGGCGGTTCAGCTCGCTGACCGGGTATTCCACGTGCGTCAGGCTTTCGCCGGTGAAGATGCGGCCGGCGCCCCACGGAAGCTCGGAGGGGAACCACATGGCGCGCACGGCGGAGCAGTCCACGGAGACGGTATGACCGTTGAACTCGATGCGCTTGAATTCCGGGCCGCGGGTGGCGTAGAAATCACCCCGGCGCAGCGCGGCCTTAATGGCCTCCTCGCTGTTTTCCTCGCAGGCAAGCATTGTCCAGCTCTGGCAGGCGTCGCCGTTATAGAAATGCGCGTCGTCGGAGGCAACCAGATTCTTCGCGTGTCCCATCGCGGCGCATAGATCCAGAATGCCGGAGGAATCGGCGCGGTCGGCGTTCCACGGAAGACCGGAAACGGTGTTGTAGATTTCGGCAATGGAAACGCCGCGCAGGGCGCAGATGACGTCCGGTGTGTTCAGCGACCATGCGGGATGCGCCAGAATCGGCACGCCGCCCAGCCGGTTGATTTCGTCGATGGCGCGCTGCGGCGCACAGCCGTAGGTAACGGTCTGAGCGATTTCCTCCGGCACGCCGATGCCGACGATGTGAATCACCTGTCCGGCAAGGTTAAAGTCAAACTCGGTGCCGCGGATGGACAGAAGTCCGTCCGCCATGACGGTTTCGGTCGTCACCTTGCGGTGATCGGTGATGGCAAGAAAATCATAGCCGTTCGAACGATACAGCGCCCGCACCTCGTCCGGCGTGCGTCTGCCGTCCGAAAGCGTGGTGTGTACGTGCAGGTTTCCCTTGAGTATTCTTCGAGATCCATCCCAGAAAACCAATTCAATCAACTCCCGATCTTCAGTATGTACCTATTATACCAGCGAAAGATGAAAACGTCGTTTCCGATTAAAAGTTCATATAAAATTAATGCGCGGGGCGCGGCTATGATTTCCCGCATACTCTTAACTTATCCATTTCGCATTTCCTCTTCTGTTTTCGCGTGAAATCGTGTATAATGCTTATTATGGAGGAGAATATATGTCACAGATGAAAAGGCAGCGACCGCAGGCTCCATATCGTCAGCCCCCGCGCTCGACGCGCGAACCGGCGCGCCCCGTGCGCAGACCGTCTCAGCCCCCGCGCAGGCGCCAGCCCTCCGGCCTGTCGCGGCTGTTTGGCAATCCGTTTTTTGCCGTTGCACTGATTGCGGCGGTTGTGGTGATTTTTGTGCTCGCGCGCCGCGGAGGCGGGACGAGCGACCGCTATTACTGCGAGGGCGTATATATCAACGACGTGGATATGTCGGTCTATACGCGCGAGGAGGGCGAAGCCCTGCTTAAGGAATATGCCCGCAGCCTGACCGACCGAGAGTATACGCTGACCTATGGCAGCCAGACATGGTCGTTTACGCCGTCGCAGGTTGACGCGAAGATCAACGCCGACACGGTGCTTGAAAAGGCGTGGAACCTTGGGCATACCGGAAGCAGCAGCACCCGAAGCAGCACGATGCTGTCCCTGCGCTATTCGCCCCAGAAGCTGTATACCGAATACACCTACAGCGAGGAAAAGCTGGACGCGTATATCGAAACCCTTGCCGAGGCCGTGTATGTGGCGCCGGTGGACGCCGACGTGGTCATCACCGCGACCAAGCCGGTGGTGCTTTCGGATTCGCAGGACGGTCAGGCACTTGACACGGAGGAGCTGAAGCAGACGCTGGTCAACGCCATTTTGTACGGCGGGGATGAAACGATTCCGCTGCCCGTGAAGGTAAAGCATGCGTCGATTTCCTCGTCCAACGCCGAGGACGGCCTGCAGCTGATTGCAACCTACTCCACCGACCTGTCCACCAGCTCCTCCAGCCGCCGCAACAATGTGAAGCTGGCGCTGAACAACTTCAACGGCTTTGCCGTGAAGCCGGGGGAAACGGTGAGCTTCAACGAGGTTGTCGGCTCGCGCACCGAGCTGAACGGCTATGCGTCCGCAACCGTGTACTACGGCGCGTCCGTTACCACCGGCGTCGGCGGCGGCGTATGTCAGGCGTCGAGCACGCTGTATCCGCCGCTTCTGGAGGCGGGAATGACCATTGTGGAGCGGCACAACCACACGATGGTCGTCGCCTACTGCGAGGCAAGCTTGGATGCCGCCGTCAGCGAGGACGCAGCCGACGATTTCGTCTTCTGCAACGATACGGACTACACCATTTACATCTATACCTCCGTGACCCGCGAGTCGGCGACGGTGATGATCTATGGCAGGCGGCCGGACTACCGCATCGAGCTGGTGTCCACCATCCTGCAGAACGACATCAAGAATACCGCCATCACCTATGTGAAGGATGAAACCGGCACGTATGCCTACTATACCGACGAGTACAAGCTCAAGAAGGAAGGCAAGCTGGGCCGCCGCAGCAAGCTGGAGCGCGTGTTCTACGACTGGAGCACGGGCGAGGAGGTCAAGCGCGAGCTGGTATCCGAGGATTACTACAGCGGTGAACGCGACACCTATTGGGTTGGCGTTCACGAGCCATGATTTAGAAAGGAAGTTTGTCAGTCATGAAGGAATGCTTTAATACCCGCAAGGGCCCCGCGGCCGTGGGCCCCTACTCCACCTGCGTAACCGTCGGGGACACCGTGTACGTATCCGGCACGATTCCGCTGGTGCCCGAAACGGGCGCGCTTGCCGAGGGCGGCATTGAGGGACAGACCGTGCAGGTGCTGAAGAATCTGCAGACGATTCTGGAGGAGCTGGGTCTCACGATGAACAGCGTCGTCAAAACGACGGTATACCTGACCAATTTGGATGATTTTGGCCGTGTCAACACGCTGTACGATGGCTATTTCGCGCCGAATTATCCCGCGCGCGTGTGCTGCGAGGTCTCCCGCCTGCCGAAGGGCGCGCAGATTGAAATCGAAGCCATTGCCGTCAAAAACGCATGAAGAAGGAGAAAACAGCCATGGGAAGGGTAATCGTAACCTGTGATTCCACCTGCGACCTTACACCGGAGCTGTATCAAAAATACGAGGTTCATGTAGCGCCTCTGTATGTCCGCGTCGGCGACGGCGAATACCGGGATGGAGTAACGATTGACGCCGAGACCCTGTTTCGAAGGGTGCAGGAAACGGGCGAGCTGCCCAAGACCGCCGCGGTTTCCGTGGATGATTACATGAGCCTGTGGAAGCCGTTTGTGGAGCAGGGCTGCGAGGTTGTGCACGTCAATATTTCCAGCCATTTTTCCTCCTGCTATCAGAATGCCTGTCTGGCGGCGCAGGAGCTGGGGCATGTGTACCCGGTGGACAGCCTGAACCTGTCCTCCGGCTCCGGTCATCTGGTCATCGAGGCGGCGCTGCTTGCGAAGGAGGGCAAGAGCGGCGCGGAAATTCAGGCGATTCTGGATGAAAAGAAGCAGCGCCTGAACGTTTCCTTCGTGCTGGATACGATGGAGTATCTGGCCAAGGGCGGCCGCTGCTCCTCCGTCGTCGCCTTCGCCGCCGGGCTTCTGAAGCTGCGCCTGTGCATTGAGGTGAAGGACGGCAAGATGGACGTGCACAAAAAGTATCGCGGTCGGATGAACGCGGTTTTGTGCGAGTATGTGCGCGACCGTTTGAAGGATGCGCCCGACGTGGAGCTGGACCGCATCTTCATCACGACGTCCGGCGTGCCGGAGGGAACGGTGGAGGCCGTGCGTCAGGCCATTTTGGAAGTGTATCCCTTTAAGGAAATTCTCATCACAACCGCCGGCTGCACCATATCGAGTCACTGCGGCCCCGGCTGTCTGGGCATTCTGTTCTTTAATAAGTAGGATTTGAACGGGAATTATGGAAACGGAGAGATGGCTTATGTCTCGTATCGGGTTTGACAACGACAAGTATATCGAGCTCCAGTCCGAACGCATTCGCAAGCGCATTGCCGAGTTCGGCGGAAAGCTGTATCTCGAGTTCGGCGGAAAGCTGTTTGACGATTACCACGCCTCGCGCGTGCTGCCCGGCTTCGCGCCGGACAGCAAAATGCGCATGCTGCGCTCCTTTGGAAGTCAGGTGGAAATCATCATCGCCATCAATGCCAACGACATTGAAAAGAACAAGCGCCGCGGCGATTTGGGCATCTCCTATGACGAGGACGTGCTGCGCCTGACGGACGCGTTTCACGGCGCGGGTCTGTATGTCGGCAGCGTGGTCATCACGCAGTATGCCGGGCAGCCGGGCGCGGATCGCTTCCGCAAAAAGCTGTCGTCGCTGGGCATTCGCTGCTATCGTCATTATCCCATTGCGGGCTATCCCTCCGACGTAAAGAACATCGTGTGCGAGGAGGGCTACGGACGCAACGATTATATCGAAACCACGCGTCCGCTGGTGGTCGTGACCGCGCCCGGCCCCGGCAGCGGAAAAATGGCCACCTGCCTGAGCCAGCTTTACCACGACTATCGCCGCGGCATCGCCTCCGGCTATGCGAAATTTGAAACATTCCCCATCTGGAACCTGCCGCTCAAGCATCCGATCAATCTTGCCTACGAGGCCGCCACCGCCGATTTGAACGACGTGAACATGATCGACCCGTATCATCTGGAGGCCTATGGGCAGACGACGGTCAACTATAACCGCGACGTCGAAATCTTCCCGGTTTTGAACACCATGTTCGAGATGATTCAGGGCATGTCGCCGTACAAATCCCCAACCGACATGGGCGTGAATATGATAGGCTTCTGCATGCTGGATGACGAGGTTTGCTGCGAGGCGTCCAGACTCGAAATTCTGCGCCGCTATTATGACGCGCAGGTTGCCCTGAAAAAGGGCATCGGGGATGCGGACGTCGTGCGCAAGCTGGAGCTGATTATGAAGAAGGCGGGCATTACGTCCGAGATCAATCCGGCCATCGGCGCGGCGCTTCTGAAGGAAAAGCTGACCGGCGCGCCCGCCGCCGCCATGACGCTGCCGGACGGCCGCGTGATAACCGGCAAAACCAGCTCGCTGCTCGGCTCCGCCGCCGCGCTGATGCTGAACGCGCTCAAGGCGCTGGCCGGAATCGATAAGGAAATCGACCTGATTTCCCCTGCGGTCATCGAGCCGATTACCAAGCTGAAAACGCAGAACCTCGGCCATCATAACCCGCGCCTGCACTCCGATGAGATGCTTGTGGCGCTGTGCGTGAGCGCCGTGTCCGACCCGAACGCCGCGCTTGCCCAGAAGCAGCTGGAAAAGCTGCGCGGCCTGAACGCGCACTTCTCCGTGATTCCGTCCGCGGTGGACGAAAAAATCTACAAGCGGCTGGGCGTGAACATAAGCTGCGAGCCGGTTTACGAGGTCGGCAAGCTCTATCATAAATAACGGGCAGGGGGAATCCCACGGGGTTTCCCTTTTTTCATGGAAGGATGAATGACACATGACGGACGGGGAGAAAAAGCTTCTTCTAAGCTGCATGCGGGCGAACATAGGCGACGCGACGCACGCGGAGGATCACATTTTCCGCGTGACAAGCGCGGCGCGCGAGATTGCCCAAACAGAAAAGAACGTGGACGAGGAGGCGCTTCTCTGCGCCTGCCTTCTGCACGACATCGGGCGCAGGGAGCAGCTCGAAAATCCGTCTCGTCTGCATGCGGCGGTCGGCGCGGAGAAGGCACGGGCGTTCCTTGCGGAAAATGGGTGGAGCGAGGCCTTCGCCGTGCGCGTGTCGCAGATCATTGCGGCGCATAGCTCGCGGGAAATGGCGGCGCGCGGCGGAATCGAAGAGAAAATCCTGTTCGACGCGGATAAGCTGGATATGCTCGGCAGCGTCGGTCTGTGCCGCTCCATAGCCTACGCGGTCGGAGAGGGCGAGCCGATCTACGACGCGCGCGACCTCGCGCAGAAGCCCTCGCCCGACGGGGGCACCATGCTGCGCGAGGTGGAAAACGACCTCGCCTTCGCCGCCGGCGCCTTCTTTACCCGCCATGCCCAAGAGCTTGCCCGCCCCGCCCTTGCGCTGACCTTCGCCTTCCTCGAAAACCTGCGCGAGACCATGGACAGGGGAACCTGCGAATGGCTGCCCGCGGAGGAATGAAAGGAAGCCCGCAGACTCTATTCAAATCGTATTGA